>DASXTR010000282.1:0-11346 GCA_036505325.1 Gaiellaceae bacterium | reverse complement strand
GGGAGGTGGGTGCCCGTGTTGACGGGGCTCGCGAGCGCGGACGCGGAGGGCGCCTGCGCGGCGCCCTCCGCCGACGCCGGCTACGCCGGGCAGGGATTGGTCGAGAGGATGTTCCGGAAGTTGTTGTAGCGGAAGCTCGGCGCGAAGCCGGCGACCGGATAGACGCTCTGGAGCAATGGGCCGAACTCGGCGGTAGACGTGCCGCCGAACGTGTTCGTCGTGCCCTTGATCCGCGGGCCGCCGAGCTGCCAGATGCACGCGCCGTTGAAGGCGCCGGTGCTGTAGATCGGATAGAAGTTCGCGCCCGGCGGCGGGTTGAACGCAGCCGGCGCCGGTCGTCCTGTTGCACGCGCCGCCGAAGTCGGCCGCCTCGATGCGCGGCAGGTCGGCCTCGAACGCGACCCGCTCGTAGTTCTGCGATCCGTTGAAGAGCGGGCTCGAGAACAGGACGGATGTCGGATGTAGACGTTCGTCCTGCGTCGAGCTCCTCGCCGTCCCGGGCCAGACGGGCTGGTACGAGACGCCGTCGAAGTCGTTGTCCGTCGCCACGCACCCCCCGATCCGGACGAGAGCGAGAACGCTGAGCTGAAGCAGAACGCGTCGTCCGCGTCGCCGTCGCCGCCCAAGCACGAGCCGCCTTCCTTCTTCACCGAGGCGCAGTACTCGAAGTGCCCGATCTCGTCCGAGAACGCGACGTTGTACGAGTGCGCGGCCCACGGGACGCGCGTGTGCTCGCTCGACGTGGCGTACATCGGGTGGTAGGCGTACGGGCTCTCGGTGCACATGCCCTTCGGATCGAAGTTGACCTGCGCCCAGCCGTTGGCGACGCTCGCCGTCATCGAGCCGGTTGCGCCCGTCGTCAGGTCGTGGATCACGATCTGCAGGCCGGCGAAAGTATCGTGCAGATCGACCGTGAGGACGTCGCCCGGATTCATGAACAGATCCGTTGCGGCACTCGGGACGAACGCCGTCGAGCCGTTCGCGACGACGCCGAGGGGATCAGGTGGCGCGTGCGGCACGCCGCTCTTGGTCATGAACGCGAACGACACCGGCTCGAGGCCGACCTTGTGCAGGCAGTCGTTGTTGTTGGCGACACCGGTGTTCTGGTCGAGGTTCAGGCCGAAGATCGCCATCGCGGAGCACCACTGGGTCGCGGAGCAGCTGATCCCGGCCGGCCACGGCGCCCACCCGGGCGGATAGAACTGCAGCTCGAGGAACGCCGTGCCGGTGTGACGGCCGATGTAGTCGGACTGCGCCGGGTCGGCACCGTCCTTGACGTTCGTGTCGCTGTCCGGCGTGCACGGCTCGTGCGTCCACTCGGGCGCCGACTGGTTGTCGCACAGCGCCATGCCGAGCCAGAACGCCGGCCGGAGCTGGAAGTTCCAGGTGCCGCCGGTGCCGTCCTGCGTCGGGAGCGTCGGCGGGTCCTTCGGCAGGACGACCCGGTACAGGTTCGAGTTCCCGGAGCCCGGGCCGCTCGAGTAGAAGAGCAGCGACGGCTCACCCAACGTGGGGGGAAACCTTCGGTTTCCCCCCACGAGCCCCCCTTCCGACATCTTTCCGCCGCAGCGGGCGAGCGCCGGCAAAGCCGGCACCCGCCACGGACTCGCAGCTTCCGCCCTCTCGCGCGACGCCGGAAAGCCACCGCTGGTCGCGAGTGCGGGCTCTGCCCGTGCTCGCTCACCGCGCGCCGCCAGATGTCGGAGAGGGGGCTCGTGGGGGAGAACCGGAGGTTCTCCCCCACGCTCAATACGCGCCTCGCTGCGAGAAAACCGCCGCCGGCGTCTTGAACAAGATCGTCACGTCGAGCCAGACGGACCAGTTCTCGAGGTAATAGAAGTCGAGCCGTACGAGGTCGTCGAACGTGAGGTCGCTGCGGCCCGCGATCTGCCAGAGGCCTGTCACGCCCGGGAGGACGTTGTAGCGTCGGCGGTGCCAGGCCTCGAGGCGCTCGTAATCGCGCACGGGAAGGGGGCGCGGGCCGACGAGCGACATCTCGCCGCGCAGGACGTTCAGGACGTTCGGCACCTCGTCGAGCGAGAGCCGGCGCAGAACGCGGCCGACGAGCGTGACGCGCGGGTCGTCGCGGATCTTGAACAGCGCGCCCGACGCCTCGTTTGCGAGCTCGAGCTCCGCCTTGAGGCGGTCCGCGCCCTCGACCATCGTACGGAACTTCAGCATCCGGAACGTCTGCTCGCCGAGGCCGACGCGCGTGTCCGCGTACAGCACCGGGCCGCGCGACGTGAGCTTGATCGCCAGCGCGATCAGAAGCCAGAGCGGCGCGCCGACGACGACGACGAGCCCCGAGACCGCGAGGTCGAACGCGCGCTTGAGCGCCCAGTCGGCGCCGACGAACATCGGCGGCCGCAGCTCGAACAGTGGCACGCCCTGGCCGGGGACGTACTCGCCGCGCTCGATCAGAAGCTCCGTCGTGCGCGGTGCGACGCGGACGCGAACGCCGCGGCGGTGCGCCGAGTCCACGATCTCGAGCATCGTCTCCTCGTCGAGCCCCGCGTCGGCGACGATCAGCTCGTCGAGCTCACGCCGCGCGAGCGCCTCTTGCAGCGCCGGCCCGGGCGTCGCGTTGCCGGCGAAGTCGTACTCGATCCCCCCGCGGCTGGAGCCGATCGTGTCGCGGAGCCGGGCGACCTGGATCGCGTCACCGACGAGCAGCGCCTTGCGGCGCACGCCGACGGAGCGCAGCAGGACGCCGGTGATCATCTCGTAGCTCCACCGGAAGACGCTGATCAGCGCGGTGACGAAGACCGCGCCGGCCACGTAGAGGCCGAACGTCGTGAAGTGCTGCCCCGTTCCGACGGCGAACGCAAGCGAGAGCGCGGCGACGAGCACGACGGACGGCGCGATCCGCCCCGCGCCCTCGCGCAGCTCGCGGCGCGCGTACAGGCGGTTGCGCGAGAACACCAGCACGAGCAGCAGGATCAGGAAGGGGAGCCAGTCCGTCTCGTGATCCCAGAGCAGCCCCCACAGCACCGGCTTCGGGTCGAAGAGCACCGCCCGCAGCGCGAGCGCGAGGTACAGGCCGAGCGTGAGCCCGACGATGTCCATCGTCGCGAGCGACAGGATGCTCCCGGAGCGGCGGACGAACGTCTTCAGCGGCAGGCGCGAGAAGAGGTACGGGCGCGCCGAGCGGACATCCTCCGGGCGCGGGACGTCCCCGGCGGTTCCTGCGGTCACGCGGGAAGCGTAGCGGCGGCCTCCGCCCATGACACCTCCCGGGCGTCGGCGGCGCGGTCGGCGAGGGCGTCCACGGAGAGCGGCTTGCGCCGCACGCGCAGAGCGCGCAGCAGCGACTCGATCGCGGCGGTCCGGCGTCGGTCGGCGAGCTCCCAGTCGTGGAAGTGGACGTGCACCGCCGTCGGCGGCAGCGCCCGGACGACCGACCGGGCGAGCATGCCGATCGAGTGCGTCGCCGGCAGCTCGAGCAGCACCCGGCCGTCGTCGAGCCGCAGGCGCGCCGGCGCCGGCAGGGACAGCCGCGCCGCGTCCTCAGCCAGGTAGGACTGCCGGAAGGCCGTCGCCGTGCAGTCGACGTAGCCGAGGTCGGCGAGGACGGCCGCCACGCCAGGGTCGAGGTACCAGCCGCCGCCGCAGAAGAACCGCGGCTCGAGACCGTTCGCGCGCAGCCACCCGGCCTCGCGGCGCACGTGCTCTGCCGGATCGCCGTCGAGCGGGCGCGCCTGAGTGGGGCCGCCCCAGTGCGTGTGGTGCCCGAGCGGAGCGAGGCCGGCCACGCGCCGCGCACGCTCGAGCCAGAGCGCCTCCTCCTCGCCGAAGTCGGCGTCGGGCGGGCGCAGGAAGGGCGTGACGACGAACCCGGCCGGCCGGCGGCGCAGGAAGCGCTCGAACGCCGACCACACGCGGTCGTCGAGCGGTCGCTCGACGTGGCACGAGACGACCGCGTACCGTTCCAGACCCTCCACGTGCGCATCTTCGCAGCGACACGTCATCCAGCCGTTCTCGTCGGCGCGGCCGCGGCGTTACCGCGGCTCGTCGCGCTGCTCGTCGAGCGCGGCGACATCCTCGCCTCGTTCACGGAGAAGAGCGACGACTTCGCGCGCACGTTCGTCGCGAGCGGGACCTTCGGCTTCGTGCCGGGGGTGCCGTCCGCCTACACGCAGCCGCTCTACGGCTGGTTCCTGATCCCGCTCTACTGGATCTTCGGGCGGCACTGGCTCGTCGTCGGGCTGGCGCAGATCGCCGTGGCAGTCGTCACGGCGCTCGTCGTCCTGGAGATCGGACGGCGATTCGTCTCGCCGCGCACGGGGCTCTACGGCGCGTTGATCGCGACGCTCAGCCCGTACCTCGTCTGGCACGACGTACACGTGAACCGGGAGTTGCTCGATCAGCTCGCGGGCGCGACCGCGTTCGGACTGACGCTGCTCCTCGCCCAGCGCGCGAACGCGTGGATCGGAGCTGCGCTCGGCGGCTCGCTCGCTGTTGCCGTCCTCGGCAACGCACGCCTGGTCTTGCTCCCGCTCGTCGTCGCCGCCTTCGTCGCGTGGCGGCTCCGCGCCCGCGCGGTTCTGGCGCTCGCCGTCGGGGCGGTCGCGTTCGCGGTGGTGCTCGCGCCGTGGGTCGTCCGCAACAAGGTGCAGGTCGGGTGCTTCGCCATCACCACCGACGCGCGGGCGCTGTGGAAGGCGAACAACGTCAACACGTACGAGACGCTGAAGGCGGGCAAGTGGATTGACGACGTGCCGCCGCTTCCCGGCGCGCCGAGGATCACTCCCGAGTTCGAACGCGACTTCTATCGCAACGACCACCGCATCGTGCGCGTCGACGAGTGCTCACAGATGCGCCTCTACCGGCACGCGACGATCGAGTTCTGGCGGGAACACCCCGGTGAGAAGGCGAAGCTCGCGGCGCAGGCGACCGGAATGCTGTGGGACCCGCGTCCGACCAAGACGGAGGCCGCGGCAGCCGGCACGACGGGCGTCGCGCGATGGGCGACCGCCGCGTACTTCGTCGCGCTGTTCGTCCTCGCCGTGGGCGGCGTCGTCGCCGTTCCCGGAGCGGTCGCGGTGCTGGCGGTATCGTTCGTCGCGTACGAGACGTTCGCGGCGATGGTATTCGTCGGCGCGACGCGCTACCGCGTCGCGTTCGACTTCGTGCTCGCGCTCCTCGCGGGCGCCGCGCTTCAGCGGCTCGCGAGCAGGCGCCGGTAGAGCGCGTCCAGCTCGTCGGCCGGCCGATCCGGCGAGAACTCCGCCAGGACGCGTGCGCGCCCGGCGGCACCCATGCGCGCGGCGGCGGTCGGGTCGCGTGCGATCCGAACCAGCGCCTCGGTCAGCCCATCCTCGTCCTCGGGCTCGACGAGCAGGCCCGTCTCGCCGTCGACGACGAGCGACGGCAGCCCGCCGACGCGCGACGCGACGACCGCGCGGCCGCGCTCCATCGCCTCGAGCGCGGACATGCCGAAGCCCTCGCCGCGCGACGGGACGGCGAGCGCGAGTGCCCGCTCGAGCACCGGGCCGACCGGCGAAACGTGGCCGAGGAACCGGACGCCGTCGGGCGCAGCGGCGCCGAGCTCCGCGCGCAGCGGTCCCTGGCCGGCAACGTCGAGCTCGAGCGTCGGAACCTCCGCGCGCGCCCGGGCGAACGCGCGGAAGAGCATGTCGAGGCCCTTGATCGGGATCAGCCGCCCCAGCGCGAGCAGACGCGGCTCCGCGGGCGGCGGCGGAGGCTCCGCGCCGGCGGCGATGCCGTAGTGGACGACCTCGAACGCTCCGCGCTGCAAGCCCTCGGTGTCCGAGAGGTAGTCCGCAAGCCCGGCCGAGATCGCCACGTGCGCCGTCGCGGCACGCGCGACCGCGCGGTCGGCCGCGGCGAACAGCGAGCCGGCGCGGAACTCATTGAAGCCGTGGTGGTGCGCGACGCGCACGGGCACGCGTGCGAGCGCGGCCGACGGAAGCGCGTGGAAGTGCGCGTGCACGAGGTGGGCGTGCACGACCGCGGGCTGCTCGCGCGCGAAGCGTGCGACGAGCCGGGCCGCAGCGAGCGGGTCCACGTCCGCGTGCATCCGCTCGTAGGCGACGGGCACGTCGAGCGCGTCGCCGAACTCGCGCGCGCCCTCCTCGCCCTGGTGGAGCACGACCATCCGGATGTCCCACCCACGCTCGGAGAGCGCCGGCAGGACGGAGAGGAGGTGCGACTCGGATCCGGAGATCCCGGAGACCTTCGAGACGTGCAGGACGAGTGTCAGGCGCGCTCCGCGACCTCGAGGATCCGCTGCGCCCACGTGACCGTCGAGTGGCCGGCCTCGACGCGCCGGCGAAGGTCGCGGCCGAGCTCGCGCCGCTCGTCGTCCGACAGCTTCGACAGCCACTCGAGCCCGCGCGCGATCGCCTCCACGTCGTGGCGGTCGAACCGCAGTTCCTCCTCGAGGAGGTTGACGAAGCTCGGGTTCGACGCGAGCACCGGGAGGCAGCTCGCGCAGGCCTCGAACACGACCTTGTCGAGCGACCCCTCGGCGGTGTTGTTCACGAGCACGTCGGTGTCGGCGAAGATCTCCGGGAGCCGGTGGCGCGGCACAGGCGGCTCGATGCGAATGGCCTCGCTCGCAAGCTGTTGCAGGTACGCCGCGTGCTCGCGCTCCTCGTCGGTCTCGGACGGCCCGCGGATCTGCAGCTCGACCTCGACGCCGCGTTCGCGCACGAGGTTCACCGCCTTCACGATCGAGTCGAGGCCCTTCGCGGGCGACGTGCGGCCGAGCGCGAGCGCGCGCAGCTTCGTGCCGCCGTTCCCGTTCGCCTGGCACGGGAACTGCGACAGGTCGATGCCGTGTCCGATCGGGATCACCTTGTCGGACGGCAGCGGGAAGGACCCACGCTCGACGCTCACCACCTTCGACGACACCTGCTCGGCGAGGCGCAGGAGGCGGCTCGGCTTCCAGTGCGTGAACCAGAGCACGACCGGGACGCCGGCGGGGCGGCACACGGGAGCGGCGAGGACGGCGTAGATCGGGCACATGTGCGCGATCAGCGCGACCGGGCGCGGGAAGAGCGAGCGCCCGAGCGCCCACGCGTACTTCAACCCGCGCTGCGGGCGCGTCCGCGCGCCGATGATCCGCACCTTGCAGTTCTCCGGCAGCGATCCCGGCACGGCGCGGAGCGCGATCACCGTCACCTCTTCGACGCTCTCGGCCAGCGCGCGCACCATCGCCACGGTGGCCGCGAGGACGGGATGGTCCGGATCGATCTGCTGCGTGACGAAGATGACGCGGCGGCGGGCCACGTCAGCGAGGGTAGCGACCCACGGCGTCCTCGACGAGCGCCGCGACACGCTCGGCGTAGTCCTGCGGCGTCAGTAGCAGCTCCTCGACGGACGGGCGCGCAGCGGCAGCGAGGCGCTCGGCGAGCGCGCGGTCGGAGAGCACGCGCACAAGCGCGTCCGCGAGGGCCTGCGGATCGCCCGGCGGGACGAGCAGGCCGTTGCGGTCGTCCTGCACCGCGTCCGGGATCCCGCCCGCGCGGCTGCCGACAACGGGCCGCCCGCGCGCGAGCGCCTCCAGCGCGACTCTCGGCAGGCCCTCGGAGAAAGACGGCAGCACAAGCGCCCACGAGCGGTCGAGGAGCCCCGCCACGGCCGCCGGCTCGAGGCGCCGGTGCCAGACGGTCTGTCCCGGCACGTCGGCGAGGAGGCGCTCGATCGTCTCGACTCGGCGCCCGTCGCCGACGAGCTCGAGCGTCACGCCCGGCACACGCGGCGCCGCGAGGCGCCAGGCCTCTGCGAGCCCATCGACGTTCTTGTAGCGCTCCAGCACGCCGACGAACGCGGCGTGCGGCTCGGACGGGAGCGGCGTCGGCTCGTGCTCGAGGAACGCCTCGATCTCGGTGTAGGTGTGGAAGACCGCGGTCACGTTTCCGCCCGCGGCGCGGGCGAGGCCGGCCGTGAACGGGCCGACTGCCCGTACCGCGTCCGCGTGCCTCACGGCCCGGGCGGCGAGGCGGTCTGCGAGCGGCGCGACCGCCGCGCGCGCACCCGAGCCGTAGAGGCGCGTCGCGGTGCGCCAGTCGCCGTGGATCTCGACGATCACGCGTGCGCGCGAGCGCGCGAGGCGCCGGCCGAGCAGCGCGGCGAGACCCTCGTAAGGGCTCTGCGCGATCACTGCGTGAGGCGCGAACGTGCGCAGCTCCCGTGCGACGAGCAGCGGGAGACGTGCGTAGAACGCGGGGCCGTCCAGGGCGCGCAGCGGGAGCGGCGGAACGAGCCGGAAGCCGTCGACGCGCGCGCCGCGGCGGGCCGCCGAGCCCAGCACGCGCCAGTCGAGCACGCCGTCCAGCGTCGCGAACTTCCGCTCGTGCGTGGCCGCGAGCGGCGACGCGTAGCGTGTTCGCCCGACGAAAAGGACACGTCTCTTCATGCCCTGGTGATGGATAAGTACCGGTACATCACCTGGCCGCACGCTCGAGGATCTCGGCCAGCCGCCCATACACGCGGCCGGGAGCGTACTCGGCGACCGAGGGCGCGGCGCGGGCGCGCAGCCGCTCGAGGAGCGCGGCGTCCCCGAACGCGCGCTCGATCGCCCCGGCCAGGGCGTCCGCGTCGCCCACCGCGACCAGCAGGCCGTTCTCGCCGTCGCGGACGACCTCGGCCACGCCGCCCGCGGCGGTCGCGATCACCGGCGTCCCCGCCGCGAGTGCCTCGACCACGCCGTGCGGGAAGTTCTCCCACGACGACGAGAGCACCGCCGCGTCGGCCGCGCGGAAGAGCTCGAGCACCGCCCGGCGCGGCTGCGGGCCGACGAAGCGCGCCCAGCCGAGCCGCTCGAGCGCGGCGCGGTCCGGACCGTCGCCGGCGATCACGAGCGCGGCACCGGCACGGCGCGCGGCGTCGATCGCGACGTCGAGCGACTTCTGCGCCGTCAGCCGCCCGGCGAAGACGAGCGTCGGGCCGTCGAGCTCCCAACGCGCGCGCAGCTCCTCGCGCGGCGCGAGCCCGTCGACGCGCGGAGCCGGATTCGGGAGCACGGTCACATGGTCGGGCGCGACTCCCCAGCCGACGGCGAGCTCGCGCAGGTAGGCGCTCGGCGTGACGATGTGTGCAGCTGCGCGTACCACTGCGTCGCGCGTTTTCCGAAGAGGCAACGTCCGCGCCGACCGGTCCCGCTGGAACTCCGCGAGCGAGCCCGCGAAGAGGCCCAGGCGGCGCGCCCGCTCGAACGCCGGATCGGCCGTCAGCTTCGCGACGAACGGCCGCCGCGCGAGGCGCGAGCCTGCCGCGCTGCGTGTCAGCATGCCGGTCGTGTAGACGACGTCTCCTTCACGGGCCGCGCGAGCGATCGCCGCGACTGCGTGCGGGTGCCGGAACGGCGAGCGGGGCACCCAGTCGACGCGGTACGGCTCTCGCGCCGGCTCGTTGTCTGCGGTGACGACCACACGCACGTCGTGACCGGCGTCGTGCAGCCACTCCGCGGCCTCGGGCGCGTGGCTCGCCGGGCCGCCGACGTCCGGGGGCCAGATCCCCGACACGACGAGGATCCTCACGCGGGCTCGGCGCGGAGGTCGGCAGTCCGGATGTCGTCGCGCAGCCCGAGGAGCAGCACCGTCCAGAGCGCGCAGAACACGCCCGTCGACACGAGCATCGCCCACGCGGCGCCCTCGGCACCCCACTTCGAGCCGAAGATGAGCAGCAGCGGCACGAACGTCGCCACCTCGAGGCCGTGCGCGACGATGCGCAACCCGGGGCGCCCGATCGAGACCGGCAGCGTCTTCGTCCAGCCGTAGATCAGCTGGAGCGCGCCGACGACGAGCACGATGCGGGCGACGCCCGTCGCGTGGCGCCGGAACTCCGGGCCGTAGGCGACCTCCATCAGCCACGGCATCAGCCACGCGAGCACCGGCACCAGGACGAGCATCAGGAGCGTCGTGCCGGCGATGTAGCGCCACAGCAGCCGCATGACGCGGTCGCGGCGGCCGCGCTCGTAGTCGGCGGTCTGCTCGGCGAGCAGCACGAGCCGCGCCGGCGACGAGAGCGCGCCGAGCGCCGTCAGCGGTGCCTGTCCGTTCCGGAAGTAGCCGGCCTGGACGAGCGGAGCGACCAAGCCGATCAGCATCGTGCCGAGAGTTGACCGCGCGGACACGAGGCTCGAGCCGACGGTCGACTGTACGACGAACGTGCGGAACGCCGGGCGGTCGCCGCCGAGCGCGGCCGACGGCGCGGACGGAAAGCGTCTGAACGCAGCGAGCCCTCCGAGACCCACGGCGATGGTCGCGGCGACCTGCGCGGCCAGCATCCCCGCGAGGGCGCCGGTGACGCCGTAGACGCTCCCGACCCCCACGCCGAGGAGGCGCAGCCCCATCGAGACCGTGTAGAAGGACGCGCGCAGGTCGTAGCGCCCGCGCAACATCAGCGCGCCCCCCGCCACACCCTCCAGCGACTGGGCGAGCGGCACGAATGCGCCGACGAGCATCGGCGCCGCGAGGCCGCCCTCGCTCCACACAGCGTTCGCGGCCGGAGCGAGCGCTGCGATCGCAACGAGCGCGAGGACACCGCCCGCGAGCTTGAACCGCACCGCGAGCTCGAACAGCCGCCGGAAGCGCCCCCAGTCTTCCGCGGCCGAGTAGCGGAAGCCGTACTTCACGAGCGCCTCCTCCACCGTGAGATCCATCAGCATCTGGAAGAAGCCGACCACCGAGACCACCGTCGCGAAACGCGCGTAGTCGTGCACGCCGAGGACGCGCGTCGCGGCGACTGAGGTGAGGAAGCCGAAGACGGTGGCCGCGTAGACGCCCGCGGCGGTGACCGAGTGGCGGCGAAGACGGCCGAGCGCCCGGAACGCCATCGCGGGCCAAGTCTAGTCTCTCCCGGGATGACCGCTCGTCCCTCCGCGGCGGCGCTCGTGCTCGCGCTCGCCGTGCCGGCGATCTTCCTGCACACGCACTACCAGCCGCACGCCTCGGTCGGGAGCGTCGACGTCTACCTCACCGACGTCGCGATCCTCGTCGTCGCGGCGGTCGCCTGCGCCGACGGCGTCGTGCACGGGTTCGGTCCGCTGCGTGCCGGGATCGCCGTCTGGATCCCCGCGGTCGCCTTCCTCGCGCTGCTCGTCGCGAGCGTCTTCTATGCGCGCGCCGTCATCGGCGGCTACGCGATCGGGTCGCATCTCACGAGCGCGGCGAAGTTCTGCGAGTACGCGCTGCTCGCTCCGTCGGCGGTGCTCGCGCTGCGCAGGCCGGTCGACCGGCGCGCGCTGTTCTGGGCGGTCGTGCTCTGGTCGTCGTTCCTGACGCTGATCGCCGTGCTGCAGTTCTTCGGCGTCGTCGACGAGTTCAAGGGGCGCCGGCCGGGCCAGCGCGAGCCGTCCTACATCGGCATCCACGACCT
>DASXTR010000281.1:0-4315 GCA_036505325.1 Gaiellaceae bacterium | reverse complement strand
GATGCGGTACCTGCTCCACGCCGGGTACCGCGTGGTGCCTGTGCGCGGGGACGGCTGCGAGGAGGTCCTCGGCGTGCCCTGCGTGAGCTCGCTTACGCAGATCGACGAGCCGATCGACATGGTCGACGTGTTCCGGAGACCGGAATTCTGCGCGGAACACGCGCGCGAAGCGGTCGAGGCGGGAGCGAAGTCGCTGTGGCTGCAGCTCGGCGTCCGCTCGCCGGAAGCGCGGCGGATCGCGCAGGAAGCCGGGCTCGCGTACGTCGAGAACGCCTGCACGGCCGCGTTACACCAGCGGCACATTGCGCATGACGGTTGACCCTTCAACCTTTTCGGGGGTGCGCATGTCGTACGGAATCCTCCTCCTGCGCCTCGCCGTCGGCCTGACGCTCGGAGCGCACGGCTCACAGAAGCTGTCGGAAGGGGGGCTCGCGGGGGGAAACCGGAGGTTTCCCCCGCGCTATATCGGGGTGCCCAGATTTGAACTGGGGACCTCTCCGACCCGAACGGAGCGCGCTACCAGGCTGCGCCACACCCCGAGACGGCTCACAGACTAGCCGAGGAAGGTTTCGATCGCGTCCGCGCAGGCGTCGGGTCGTTCGGCGATGAGGAGGTGCCCGCAGTCGGCGATCACGCGCAGCGGTGCGCGCAGACGGCGGGCGTACTGGAACGCGTCGTCGACGGGCACCTGCGCGTCCTGCGCGCCCCACACGCACAGCACCGGACAGGCCACGCGGTGGAGGTCCGCGCGCGGATCCTCGCGCACGAGCGCGTTCGCCGCGGAGAGCACGTCCGTGTGCAGCGCCGGCCCGCGCAGGAGGCCGACGACGGCCCGGTCGGTCAGCGAGAACGGATCGGAGACCGAGAAGTGCGGGAAGACGAGCCGGCGCAGCCGCGGCGAGCGTGCGATCGCCTCCGGCCGCCGGCCGGCGAGCCGGCCCGGCTGGACGAGGCCGAAGAAGCTGAGGAAGAACTCGGCTGCGCGCGTCCCGGACGAGATTCCGGCCGCCGCCGCGAGCACGACGCGACGCACGAGCTCCGGCCGCCGCGCGGCCAGCCGGACCGTCACCGCCCCGCCCAGCGAGTGACCCACGACGTCGACGTGAGCCGCACCTTCCTTGTGACAAAGTGTCACAAGCGGATCGGCGTACGCGGCCAGGTTCGGGGCGGCCGGGAGCGGCGAGGAGCCGCCGTGGCCGGGCAGGTCGGGGATCAGTAGCCGCCGCCCCCGCGCCAGGAGCGGCGCCAGCTCGCCGAAATTCCACGCCGAGCCGCCGTAGCCGTGCACGAGCAGCAACGGAGGGCCCTCGCCGGCGACGAAGTAGCGAAGCCGGACGCCGCGCCGTTCCAGAAACCGCTCGTGGAAGCCGTCGAGAGGTTTCTTGGCGTCCGTCACTCGGATCGATTATCCTGAGTTCACTATGAGCACTGTTCGGACACGGTGGGGCGAGTGAAGATCCCCACCGACGCTGGAGAGGAGCTGGAGAGCTAGCCCGTCTGCGCTGTGCGCGGCGGGTTTTTTTGTGCCCAAGGAAGGAGCGATATGGCCAATCACCTGACGCCTGACGAGCTGTCCAAGGAGGTCGGGATCGACCGCGACGAGGTCATCCGGATCTGCCTCGAGGAGCACGTCCCGATCTACCACGGGAAGATCGACAAGACGCTGTTCCAGGCACAGCTGCAGGCGCTGGGCGCGCTCCCGCAGTCTCACTAACGACAGTCAGATCCCTGCGGAATGAGAAGCCGCCTCCGGGCGGCTTCTCTACTTCCGGCCGGCGGCGGCCCGCTTGGCCGGCGCGGCGCCGGCGGTCTTCTTCTTCGCCGCGGGCTTGGCCTTCTTGCCGCCCGCAGCCGCGACGGACGCGCGCAGCGCCTCCATCAGGTCGACGACCGGCGTCTCGACGACCTCCTCGGGCGCCTCGAACTCGCGGCCGTCGAGCTTCGCCTCGAGCATCTCCTTCAGGGAGGCGCGGTACTCGCTCACAAGCGCATCGGGCTCGAACGGCGCCTGGAGGCTGCCGATGATCTGCCGCGCAAGCTCGAGCTCCGGCGGGCGCACCTCGGAGCCGGACACCGCCTCGTCGATCTCGTCCTGCGGCTTGACGTCCTCGTTGACGAACAGCGTCTCGAGCACGAGCGCGTCGCCCTTGGCGCGGATCAGCGCGAGCTTCTCCTTGCCGGCGAGCCGGAACTTGCCGAGGGCGGCGACACCCTCCTCCTTCATCGCCTCGAGCAGCAGCGCGTACGGGCGGCGCTGCGCCTCGGCGCCGGCGGGAACGAGGAAGTACGTGCGGTCGAAGAAGACCGGGTCGACCTCCTCGAGCCTGACGAAGCTCGTGATGTCGATCGAGCGCGAGGTGTCGTGCTGTTCGAGCGCCTCGAGGTCTGCGTCCTCGACGATCACGAACTGGCCCTTCGAGACCTCCCAGCCGCGGACGAGCTCGTCCGCCCCGACCTCGACCTCGTGCACCGGGCACCACCGCTTCTGCTTGATCGGGGTGCCGCACTCGCGATGCAGCTGCCGGAAGGAGACGTCCGACTGGCGGGCAGCCGGCTTCGTCGCCGGGGCGAGCCCGACGGGGATGTTCACGAGCCCGAAGCTCAGGGATCCGTTCCAGGTAGTCCGCATGTACGCCGTCTGAATTGTAGACGTGGGGAACGTGTATTCGTCTTCTCCACGGGCGTTCCTCCGTCTACAGTGAGAGAGCGAGTGGGCCAGGTCGAGACGGCTGCGGTTGTCGATGCGGACGACGTCCGGCGCCGCCGCACGGTCGCGAACCTCTGGCGGAACGCGATCGCCGCCGCGCCGCCTGATCCGGCGTACCTCTACGAGGAGGACGGCGAGTGGCGGGAGCTGACCAGGGCCGAGGCCGCGACGGCAGTCGACGAGCTCGCGAACGGCCTGCTCGCGCTCGGCGTCCAGAAGGGCGACTCCTTCGCGCTCCTCGGACGCACGACGCTCGAGTGGGCCCTGTTCGACTTCGCGCTCGCGCTCGTCGGTGCGATCGGCGCGCCGATCTACGCGAACAGCTCGCCGCGCGACGTCGCGTACGTGCTCGAGCACTCGGAGGCCGTCGGGGTGCTCGTCGAGGACGAGGAGCAGCGCACGAAGGTCGCCGGCGCGGGGGTCGCGCACGTGATCGGATTCGAGGAGCTCGACGACCTCCGCGCGCGCGGGCGCGCGCACGCAGACGCGAACCCGGGCGCGCTGGACGCGCGCGCGGACTCGATCGACGAGGACGATCTCTTCACGTTCATCTACACGTCGGGCACGACGGGGCCGCCGAAGGCCTGCATGATCCGCCACCGCAACTACTACGCGATGGTGCAGAAGGCCGACGAGATGGACGATCGGCTCACGTTCCCGGGCGACGTGATGCTCCTCTACCTCCCGCTCGCGCACAACTACGGCCGCCTCCTGCACCTCTCCGCGCCGTACGTCGGGTTCACGATCGCGTTCCTCCCCGATCCGCTGCGGGCGGCCGAGGAGCTGCCGCGCGTCCGGCCGACGCTCTTCCCGTCGGTCCCGCGCGTGTACGAGAAGGTGCACGCGGCCGTGCTCGCGAAGTTCGACGAGGCGACCGGTGCGAAGCGGCGGCTGATCGCCTGGGCGCTGCGCGTCGGGCGCCGCGTCTCGGTGCTCCGGCAGGAGGGCCGTCCGGTGCCGCGCGGGCTCGCGCTCCGGCATCGGATCGCGGACCGTCTCGTCTACTCGAAGGTGAAGGCGCGCCTCGGCGGACGGCTGCGCATCGCGCAGGCGGGGGGCGCGCCGCTCTCGCGCGAGGTCGCGGAGTTCTTCCACGCGCTCGACATCCTGATCCTCGAGGGCTACGGCCTCTCCGAGTGCACGACGGCCGCGACGGTGAACCGCGTGGAGCGGTTCAAGTTCGGGACCGTGGGCCTCCCGCTCCCCGGCGTCGAGCTGCGGATCGCCGAGGACGGCGAGATCTTCATCCGCTCGAACACCGTCTTCTCCGGCTACTACCGCGACGAGGAGGCGACGCGCGAGGTGCTCGACGACGACGGGTGGCTGCACACGGGCGACATCGGCTCGATCGACGAGGACGGCTTCCTCACGATCACCGACCGCAAGAAGGACATCATCGTCACCGCCGGCGGCAAGAACGTCGCGCCGCAGAACCTCGAGAACGACCTCAAGGCGGCCAAGGCGATCTCGCAGGCGCTCGTCGTCGGCGACCGCAAGCCGTACATCGCGGCGCTCGTGACGCTCGATCCGGAGGCGACGGCCGGCATGAGCGACGAGGAGAAGCAGGCCGCGGTGCTCGAGGCGGTCGAGACCGTCAACCGCGACCGG
>DASXTR010000280.1:0-3212 GCA_036505325.1 Gaiellaceae bacterium | reverse complement strand
CGCGGAGTTCGACATCACAGACTTCGTGCGCCACGGCGAGGAGAACGAGCTCGTGGCGGTCGTCGTGCGTTGGTCGGACGCGAGCTTCGTCGAGGATCAGGACCACTGGTGGCACGCCGGGATCTCGCGCGGGGTCTACCTCTACTCGACCGGCCGGACGCACATCGCCGACGTCTTCGCGCGCGCCGACCTCGACGACGGCTGCCGCGACGGGATCCTCTCCGTTCAGGCCACGCTCGGCGGCGGGAGCGGCACACTCACCGCGCGCTTGCTCGACCCGCGTGGAAAGCTCGTCTTCGAGGAGCGTATGTCGCCGCGCGGGCTCGAGCGGAAGGTTTCGACGCCGAGGCAGTGGTCGGCGGAGGAGCCTGCGCTCTACACGCTCGTCGTCACGCTCGAGGGCGGCGAGAGCGTCGCCTGCCGGGTCGGCTTCCGCCGCGTCGAGATCCCCGACGGGCGCCTGCTGGTCAACGGCAAGCCGGTGCTCATCCGCGGCGTCAACCGCCACGATCACGACGACGTGCACGGGCGCGTCGTCTCGCGCGAGCTGATGGAGGCCGACGCGCGGCTGATGAAGCAGTCGAACGTCAACGCGGTGCGGTGCTCGCACTACCCGAACGACCCGTACTGGCTCGACGTCTGCGACCGGCTCGGCCTCTACGTGATCGACGAGGCAAACATCGAGGCGCACGCGTACTACGACGACGTCTGCCGCGATCCTCGCTATGCCGCCGCGTTCGTCGAGCGCGTGCGGAACATGGTCGAGCGAGACAAGAACCACCCGAGCGTGATCCTCTGGTCGCTCGGCAACGAGAGCGGTTACGGGCCGAATCACGACGCTGCGGCGGGCTGGATCCGCGCGCGCGACCCGTCGCGGCCGCTGCACTACGAGGGCGCGATCAAGTTCGACTGGGAAGGCGGGCAGCCGGCGACGGACGTCGTGTGCCCGATGTACGCGCCTGTCGAGGAGATCGAGGCGTGGGCGGAGTCGGGGCCGCACGAGCGCCCGCTGATCCTCTGCGAGTTCTCGCACGCGATGGGGAACTCCAACGGCGGTCTCGCCGACTACTACGCCGCGTTCGAACGCCGCGATGCGCTACAGGGCGGCTTCGTGTGGGAGTGGATCGACCACGGCATCCGTCAGACCGACGATCGCGGCCGCGAGTACTGGGCGTACGGCGGCGACTTCGGCGACGAGCCGAACGACGCGAACTTCTGCGCCGACGGCCTCGTGTGGCCGGACCGCACGCCTCACCCCGCGCTCCACGAGCTGAAGTTCCTGGCGCGACCGGTCGGCGTCGAGGCCCGCGGGCGCAACCGCTTTCGCATCTCGAGCCGGCTCGACTTCGTCGGGCTCGACGCCTACAGCGGCACCTGGGAAACCGGTGCGCGCCGCGGGAAGCTGCCGCGGCTGCGCGGCCGCACCGTCGACGTGAGGGTCGATCCCGGCGACGCGGAACGCGTGACGTTCCGCTTCTTCCTGCGCGCCGACACCGAGTGGGCGCCCGCGGGGCACGAGGCTGCATGGCAGCAGCTCGAGCTGCGCGCACCGCCGCGCGCCTCACGCGCGCGCGGCCGCGCCGCGAAGGACGGGTTGTCGGCGTTCGCCGACCTGATCCTCGACGGCCCGCGCCTCCAGCTGTGGCGCGCGGCGACGGACAACGACGGCCTTCGGCTGATGCCCGAGCGGGCCGCGGGTCCTCTCCCCCGCTGGCTCGAGCTCGGCCTGGACCGTCTCGAGCACCGGCTCGAGTCGGACGAGGGGAGCGAGGTCGTCCACCGCGTGTCCGGCCGCGGCGAGTGGGACGACGCGCTGCACCGCCAGACCTTCCGGGGGGTCGACGGCGGGATCCTCGTCGAGAACGAGGTGCTGCTCGGCCCTGAGCTGCGCGACCTCCCGCGCGTCGGCGTCGTCATGACGCTGCGGCCCGGCCTCGAGCGCTTGGAATGGCTCGGCCGCGGGCCGTGGGAGAACTACCCGGACCGGCTCGCGTCGGCGATCGTCGGCCGCTTCGAGAGCACCGTGTCCGAGCAGTACGTCCCGTACATCCTCCCGCAGGAGCACGGACATCGCAGCGACGTGCGCGGGCTGTCACTGACGGACGACGCGGGCGCAGGACTCGTCGTCGAAGGAAGGCCGACCTTCGGCTTCACCGCGAGCCACTTCACCGCCGCGGATCTCTTCGCGGCGCGCCACACGATCGACCTCGAGCCGCGCGCCGAGACGATCCTCAGCATCGACCGCGCGCAGCGAGGCCTCGGCACCGCGAGCTGCGGCCCGGACACGGCGAAGCGCTACCGCCTCGACGAGCCGGCGTACCGCTTCGCCTACGTCCTCCGCCGCAAGGCGTAGTCGCTCAGACCAACCTTGTGACAAGTTGTCACAAAGGCAGAACGGCCTTCGCGCACCGCGCCGACCCACAGAGGGACCGAACGGGCGGCGCGGCGGTCGTCAGACCGCGACCGGCGCGGCTGCGCCCGCGCGGATTGCGAGACCCGTGGCGCGGTCGAAGAAGTGGATGCGCCTGTGGTCGATCGCGAGCTCGACGTCCTCGCCGGAGGCGACCGGGCGCCGCGCGTCGAGCACGGCGGTGAACACCGCGCGCTGGTCGTCGGCGAACAGCTTGCCCTCGTCGGCCTCGGCCATCTCGGTCGCCTCGCGCACGGCCTCGGCGCTCACCGGCAGGGCGTCGATCGAGAAGATGACGTGGTTCTCAGCGCCGAGATCCTCGACGACGTCCGGCCGGACGCGGACCCGCGGCAGCTCCGGATCGGCTCCCGCGCCGTGCTCGAAGTCCGTCGGCCGGATGCCGAGGATGACCTTCGCGTCGAGGCCCCGGACCGGCGACGACTCCGGCAGCGCGACGTCGAAGCCGGCGAAACGGACGCGGTCGCGGTCGACGTGGGCGTCGACGAGGTTCATCGACGGCGAGCCGATGAACGCGGCGACGAACAGGTTCGCCGGGCGGCGGAAAAGCTCCTGCGGCGTGTCGACCTGCTGCAGCACGCCGCCGCGGAGCACCGCGACGCGCTCGCCGAGCGTCATCGCCTCGACCTGGTCGTGAGTGACGTACACGGTCGTCACGCCGAGGCGCTCGTGCAGCTTCGCGAGCTCGGCGCGCATCGAGACGCGCAGCTTCGCGTCGAGGTTCGAGAGCGGCTCGTCCATGAGGAACGCCCGCGGTTCGCGCACGATCGCGCGGCCCATCGCG
>DASXTR010000279.1:0-10586 GCA_036505325.1 Gaiellaceae bacterium | reverse complement strand
CCGGGCCGCCCGTGGCTCGTGCTCCGCGGCGAGCGCGCCGAGGGCGTGCTCTGGAACGGCCCCGTGCTCGAGCTCCACATCCGGGCTCTGCGCCGCCTCGGGCCCGACATCCTCGCGGAACCCCCGGATTTCGACGCGATGTTCGCGCGCATCCGTCACGCCGACGGCGCGCGGCGGCTCGGCGAGGTCATGCTCGACCAGACGCTTGTTGCCGGAATCGGCAACATGTGGATGGCGGAGGCCCTCTGGCGCGCCCGCCTCTCTCCCTGGCGCCGGCTGCGCGACGTGGCCGAAGAGGAGCTGCGCAGCGCGCTCGAGACGGCCGCGGCGCTGATGCGGGCCGCGGTCGACGCCGGCCGCGAGCCACGCAGGCAGATCTACGGCCGCGCCGGGCGGCCGTGTGCGCGGTGCCGGACGCCGATCAAGGCGTGGGGCCAGGGCGACGAGAACCGGACGGCGTACTGGTGCCCGGTCTGCCAGGTAGGAGACGATCCGCCGGCCGCGTAATGCATCTCCGTGTTGCGCGCGCCGCACCTCTACGAGTCCCTGCGTTCCTTCTGCCTCGCGGCGTTCGCGGCGTACCGCGGGTCCGAGCTCCCCTTCGCGTTCGAGGAGCACCCGACGCGCAAGGGACCGTCGCTGTACGAGTACCGGCCCCTCGTGCGCGGGTTCGTCGACGAGCAGGCACCGACGCTGCGGCGCCTTCCGGACGCGCGCGACGCCGTCGCCGACCTGAGGCGCGAACCGGCCGCGGCGATCTTCGCGCGTGCGCACGCGGGTCCGGGCGCGGGCGCGCGCGGGTCGGAGGACGACGCGCTCTTCCGCTCGGTGCTGCTCCCACTGCTCGCCTCGGTCGCCGACCGCTGCGGCGGGTTCGACTGGCACGACGACGCATTCGAGCTCGCATACGCCGAGGTCGAGCGGTCGCTGTTCGGTACCGCGCGGTCGTACGCGGCGACCGCACCCCTCGTCGGCCTGTCCGCCGGCACGACGGTCGAGCTGGGCGCGGGCGTCCGCGTGCGCGCGGTCGTGCCGGGCGAGATCTCGAAGCTCTGGCCGGAGGCGCTCGGGCTCATGCCGCCGGAGTTCGGCCGCGACGTCGACCGCCTGTGCATCCTCGAGCTCTCACGCGAGCTCGAATCGAGCGACGCCGACGCTCCGGACGCCGCCGCCGAGCTCGCCGATGCGGTCACGGCGGTCCGTCTCGCAACCGCGGGTGCAATCGCCGCGGGCCCCGTGGTGTTCGAGCGGCTCGATTTCCGGCCGCTCCGCATCTCGCCGCTGTTGCCAATCGCGGCAACGCAGCCGCGGGGCGAGGCGACGCGGCTCGACTCCCTCCGCGGCCGGCTCGCCGCCGATCTCCGCGAGCGCCTGCCGCTCGCCGACGGCGACCGCGAGCTGGGAGAGGCGCTCGACCGCTGGGAGCTCTCGCTCTTCGCCGAGGAGCCGTTCCGCTCGGCGCAGGTCCGCGAGGCGTTGACCGCGCTGCTCGGCAAGGGCGACGGAATCTGGGCAGCATCGGTGCGCGCAGCGGTCCTGCTCGGCGAGAAGACGAAGGAACGGGCTGAGCTCCTCGAGCGTCTCCAGGAGGAGCGCCTGACGCGGGTCGCGCGCGACGCGGTGCGGCGGGCGCTCGTCGAGACGCTCCTCCACGGAAGTCGCCTCGAGCTCGTGCGCTCGCTCGACGAGACGCTGCTCGGGCTGCGACCGAGACCGGCGACGTACCTCGCGGCGTAGCACGCGACGGAGTGCGGCCGGTCCGTGAGCGGCGGCCCGGGCGCGCGTTACACATTCGGAACACAGCTGGCACAGACAGGTCACACCTTCGCCGGTACCGTCGAGACATGGACGAAGCAGAGAGAGTGATCGACCGGCTGGCGCGCATCGAGACGCTCGACCGGCGTTCGTCACCGCCGTCGCGCCTCCTCGACGAGCTCCGGGCTCTCGTCGGGGAAGCCGAGGCGTGGGCACGCCTCGAGGGCGATCGTCGCGCGCAGTCCGCGGTCGCGAAACTTCGGGAGGAGGCGGAGAAGGAATGAGCTAGCTGGAACAGAAATGCGATCCACATGGGTCTCGCGCGCCTTCTCCCGCGCCCGAACGTTCGCCCGTCCGCGAACGGAAAGGCGCCTGCGCCTGCCACGACGCAGGTGATCGCGTTCGCCAACCAGAAGGGCGGCGTCGCGAAGACGACGACGACGCTCAACCTGGGCGTCGCGTTCGCCGAGCAGGGTCTGCGCGTGCTCCTCGTCGACCTCGACCCTCAGGGGAACCTCACGATGTCGCAGGGGCTGAACCCGGATGCGATCGAGCAGTCGATGTTCGACGTGCTGGTGCACCGGCTGCCGATCGAGCAGGTGATCGAGCGGCGCGAGGTGGACATCGCGGTCGCGTCGATCGACCTCGCCGGCGCGGAGCTCGCACTCTCGAGCCAGATCGGCCGCGAGCGCACGCTCGAGAAGGCGCTCAAACCTGTGAAGGATCGCTACGACTACATTCTCATCGACACGCCTCCGTCGCTCGGGCTGCTGACGATCAACGCGTTCGTCGCCTCCGGCGGGGTGATCGTGCCCGTCCAGACGGAGTACCTCTCGCTGCGCGGCCTCGTGCAGCTGGAGAACACGCTCGAGATGGTGCGCGAGAACCTCAACCCGACCGTCGAGATAATCGGCATCCTTCCGACGATGTACGACAAGCGGCTCACGCACTCGCGGGAGGCGGACGAGATCCTGCGGGAGAACTTCGGCGACCTGGTCTATAACACGAGGATCCGGAAGACCATCCGTTTCGCCGAGGCGCCCGTCAAGGGGACGTCTGTCCTCGCGTACGAGCCCGACGGCGACGCGGCGGGCCTGTACCGCGACCTCGCGAAGGAGGTGCTCTTTGGCGCGTAATCGCGCGAGCATGCGGGAGGGCCCTCTCGCGGAGCTCTTTCGCGCCACGGAGGCGGCGCAGCGCCGCGCGGAAGGCCGCGAGGAGCCGTCGAAGGACGCGCCCGTCTCGCCCACCCCGCCGGTGTCGACCCCGGCTCCGGCCGAGCCGCCGGTCTCGGTCGCGCCGAGCCCTGCCCTCGTGCGCGGACCCGAGCCCAGGCGCGAGCCGACACGCCTGCCCGCACCCGCGCCGGAGCGCGAGCGCTCCGGGGCGCGCTGGCTCGAGCCGCTGCCCGACCATCCCGCGCGCCTCGAGCGCGCGCGGAGCGGCGCGTCCTACCTCGCGGTCATCCGCGTCGCCGGCGTCGGCGGCGCGGGCCTCAACGCGCTCGACCGGATGATGGACGCCGGGATCACACAGGTCGACTTCGTCGCGGTCAACACCGACATCCAGCAGCTCCAGATGAGCGACGCGCCGACGAAGATCCACATCGGCAGCGAGATCACGGAAGGACTCGGCTCGGGCGCGGACCCTGACATCGGCCGCCGGTCGGCCGAGGACGGCTACGACCAGATCAAGCGCGCGCTACGCGGCTCGGACATGGTGTTCGTCACGGCCGGCGAGGGCGGCGGTACCGGCTCGGGCGCAGCTCCGGTCGTCGCGCGGATCGCACGCGAGCTCGGCGCGCTCACGGTCGGAATCGTCACGATGCCGTTCAAGTTCGAGGGGTCGCGGCGCCGCAAGCAGGCCGACGACGGCGTCGAGGCGCTTCGACAGGCATGCGACACGTTGATCGTGATTCCGAACGACCGCCTGCTCGAGGTCCTCGACAAGTCGACGTCGATGCTCGACGCCTTCAAGATCGCCGACGACGTCCTGCGCCAGGGCGTCCAGGGCATCTGCGACCTGATCACGAACCCGGGCCTGATCAACCTCGACTTCGCCGACGTGCGGACGGTGATGAAGGACGCCGGATCGGCGCTGATGGGCATCGGCTTCGCGACCGGCGAGAACCGGGCGCGCGACGCCGCGGAGCGTGCGCTGCGCAGTCCGCTCATCGACACCGAGATCACCGGCGCACGCGGCATCCTGCTCTCGATCGCGGGCGGCGACGACCTCACGCTCTACGAGGTGAACGAGGCGGCAGAGGCGGTGCGCGCGGCCGCGACCGACGACACGAACATCATCTTCGGCGCCACGATCGACGACCGGCTCACGGGGCAGATCTGGATCACCGTCGTCGCGACGGGTCTCGGCAGCTCGCGGCGTCGTCCCGCCTTCACGGTCGCGTCGGCCGCTGCCGGCGCGGGTGGGCGCGGTACGGACGTGCTCGAGCCGCCGTCGTTCCTGCGCGGTTCGGCCTAGACGAAGTCGAAGAACAGCACGCCGACGATCGCGGCGAGGCCGACCGACACGCCGACGGCCGCCGTGCGCAGCGTCCACCGGCGAACGGCGGGCGAAGGCTTGACGAGGTAGAGCCCGCCGAGCGTTCCGGCGGTGAGCGACACGGCCGTCTCGAGGGCCTGGATCGCGATCCCGGCGCCGATCGCGTCCGAGACGCCGATGCCGCGGCTCTGCAGCGCGACGGCGACCGCACCGCTGGCGACGCCGACGTTCCCGAGGCCGACGGGGATCGCGCACGCGAGATCGATCGCCGGCAGGATCACGAGCGCGGCGAGCAAGGGGTGCGGGAAGCCGAGCGCCGCGGCAACGGCCGCGGTGGCGCCCAGGCGCGTCAGGAGCACCGTCGCGGTCCAGGCGAGCACCGCGACGCCGGCGCGCGGCGAACGCTCGAGTGCCGCGAATCCTTCGAGTAGGTGCGCGATCCGGTGATGGTCGCGCCAGCGCGACGAGGACAGCGCGACGACGGCGAGCACGAGCACGACG
Source organism: Gaiellaceae bacterium (assembly GCA_036505325.1). GTDB lineage: Bacteria > Actinomycetota > Thermoleophilia > Gaiellales > Gaiellaceae > PALSA-600. The sequence goes on along the minus strand of DASXTR010000279.1, from coordinate 5,828 downwards.
CCGCAGAGCACGAACACCGGCCACAGCGGCAGCGCCCCCGTCGCGGACGCCGCGACCACGAGCAGGGCGAGGGTCAGGAGGCGCGCCGCGCCGAGCGCGGCGTAGACGCCGCCCGCCGTCCAGAGCCGGTCGGGCCCGTCGATCGCCTTCGAGCAGAGCGCGATCTTCACCGCATCACCGAGCTTGGCCGGCGCGAACGAGTTGACGAGCGAGCCGACGCCGATCCGAGCCGCGGCCTGCCGCGGGCAGATCCGCCCGCCGGAGGCGCCCAGCGCCGCCCGCCACCCGCCGACGGTGGCGAGGAACGCGGCGCCGAAGAGCACCGCGGAGACCATGAGCCAGCTCGAATCCGCGCCCTGGAGCGCATCGATCGCGTCGGACAGCTTCGAGCCGAGGATCCGCGGCGCCAGGGCGATCACGATCACGACGCCGACGGCGCCTACGGAAAAGGCGAGGGTTGACCGAGAGAGCTTCATGCCGCGCGCCCACCTATGGAGACGCGGACCTCCCGGGCAGGGTTAGTTGAGAGTAGCGTGAAATTTGCGGGGCGGCACGATCCCAAACCGCTGTTCCTATCGGCCGTTACCCTCCTGGACATGAGAGGCGCGGTCGCCGCAGGCCATCCGCTGACCGCCGCGGCCGGCGCCCGCGCCCTCGCGGAGGGCGGAAACGCCGTCGACGCCTGTGTCGCGGCGGCGTTCGCCTCGTGGGTGACCGAGAGCCCGCTGACGGGCCCCGGGGCGGGCGGATTCATGCTCGTCCACCGGGCCCGCGACGCGTCGACCCGGCTGCTCGACTTCTTCGTCGCCACACCGGGGCTGGGCCTCAAACGCTCCCGCGGCGGCGAGATGGAGTCGATCGACGTCGGCTTCGGCGGCGACAGCGAGACGAAGCAGGTCTTCCGGATCGGGCCGGCGTCGTGCGCGGTCCCGGGCGCGGCGGCAGGGCTCGAGGTCGCGCACCGGGCCTACGGGTCGCTCCCCTGGCCGGAGCTGGTCGCGCCGGCCGTCGAGCTCGCCCGGGACGGGATCGAGCTGACGCGCCCGCAGGCGCATCTGCACGCGATCCTCGACCTGATCCTCCGCCACACCCCGGAGGGGAAGCGAATGTACGGCAAGGGCGGCACGCGCCTCGTCGCCGGCGACCGCCTGCGACTTCCCGATCTGGCGAACACGCTCGAGCGCCTCGCCCGCGACGGCGCACGTGCGCTCTACCGGGGCGAAGTCGCGCGCGCGATGGTCGCGACAGTTCGTGAGGGGGGTGGCGGGCTCACGCTCGAGGACCTCGCGTCGTACCGCGTCGTCTGGCGGCGGCCGGTCCGGACGCGGTTCCACGCGTACGAGTTCGTCTCCAACCCGCCGCCGTCGTCGGGCGGAATCCTGATCGCCTACGGCTTGTCCCTCCTCGAGCGTCTCGGCGGCGCGGAGGCCGGGAGCGCAGAGGCGATCGCGACGCTCGTCGAGGTGATGCGCGAGCAGACGCGCGCCCGCGACGGCGCCTTCGCCCGCGACCTGCATCGCGGTGGGCTGGCGCGACGGCTGCTCGCACGGGGCACGGTCGACGCGGCGCTGAAGCGACTTCGGGCCGATGCGGCCGGCCGAACGGAGCTCGCGTCCGTCGGCGGCACGACTCACGTCTCCGCCGTCGATGCCGACGGGAACGCGGCCTCGCTCTCCTCGTCGACCGGCTCCGGTTCGGGCTGCATCGTCCACGACACCGGCATCCACCTGAACAACATGCTCGGCGAGTACGACCTGATCGTCGGCAAGCCGGCGCCGCCGGGCCGGCGAATGACGAGCATGATGGCGCCGTCGGTCGTGCTCGACCAGCGCGGCTCGCCGCGGCTCGTCGTCGGCAGCGCCGGATCGGTGCGCCTGCGCGGCGCGATCATGCAGATCGTGGTCAACGTGCTGGAGCACGGACTCGGCGTCGCTGAGGCGATCGACGCCCCGCGCCTTCACGTCGACGAGCCGCACGTCCATTGCGAAGGCGGGTTCGACGCTCGCGAGCTCGATCGGCTCGAGGCGGACGGGTACGACGTCGTGCGCTGGCGGCGGCGGAACCTGTTCTTCGGCGGCGCCGCCGCGGTCGAGGTACGTCCGGATGGCGAGCTCGCGGCCGCCGGCGATGCGCGGCGCGGCGGCGCAGGGTCGGTCGTCGCGCTCGACGGCTCGATTGGCGCATGACCTACCGCATCCGCGACGCCGAGGCCGGCGACGCCGCCGCGCTGGTGTCGCTTGCAAGTGCGGTCGGCGGCGAGCCCGAGGGATGGCTGCTCTCGGACGACCGCTGGCGGAGCGTCGGCGACGAGCGGCGATACCTCCGCGTCGTCCGCCGCAGCACGGCGGGCGCGGTGCTGGTCGCGGACTCCGACGAGGGCATCGTCGGCCGGCTCTCGATCGCCCGCGACCCGCATCCGTCGAGTCAACACGTCGCCGACGTCGGACTGATGGTCGCCGCGTCGCACCGTCGCCGCGGGATCGGGCGCGCGCTTCTCGAGGCGGCGGAAGACTGGGCGCGTGCCGTCGGAGTGACGAAGATCGAGCTGCACGTGTTCCCGTACAACGAGGGCGCGATCACCCTCTACGAGCGCCTCGGCTACGAGCGCGAGGGCTACCGCCGCGCGCACTACCGCCGGCCGGACGGCGGGCTCGTCGACGCGATCCTGATGGCCAAGCTCCTCTGAGTTCGGTTAGTCGGGATCGAGCGGCGCGACCTTGCCGTTGCCCGCGGCGCGCTGCTGGAGCTCGCGCTCGAGCCGAACCGATTCGAGCGCGTTCTCGAGGAGCCCGACGAGCCGCACCATGCGGTCGCGGGGCGACGTCGACGCGAGCAGCTCCTGTTTTGCCTCCACCCCGAAGTCGACGCGCGCCGCCAGCTCGAAGTCGAGGAGCGGCGAATCGGCGGCGGGCGCATCCACGTCCGCTCCGGCCGTCTCGGCGAGGCGCCCGAACAGGTCGAGAGCGCGCGCCGTGTCGGCGTCCTCGGGCGGATCGTCGTCGTCGAAGACGTCCTCCACGACCGCCGTCGCGAATGCACGCCCGCTCGTCAGCTCGAGCAGGCGGAAGCGCTCGCCGCCCTCGACGACGACGTTCATGCGTCCGTCCGGCAGCTCCTCGAGCACCTGTGAGACCGCTGCGCGCGTGCCGATCTCGTGCACCGCGCCGTCACCGGTCGCGAGCACGAGGCCGAACTCCTCGCCGTCCTCGATGCACTGCGCGACCAGCTCCCGGTACCGCGGCTCGAAGATGTGAAGCGGGATCCGCTCCGTCGGCACGAGCACGAGCGGGAGGGGGAACAGTCCGAGCTCGGGCACGCAGGAAAGCGTACGGGCTGTGGAAGCTTCGGCGCAGAAGAGTCACATCCGCGTCACAGACACGTCACACCTCTCCCGCTACCGTTTGTGCAGGGGGCTCGCGGCCCCTTGGGGCCTGTCGGCCCAAGGGGAAACGGGCACCCGGGCAAGCCCGGGCACCCTCTTTGGTCGGGGCGGACCAGCGGCCCCTTGGCGGGGCACGTGGGGCGGCGGGCGGTAGGGTGTCGCCGTGACGAGCACGCCGCGCGAAACGGGATTCTCCGACTTCGACGACGCGTTCTTCCGGCCGGCGGTCAACGGCCTGACGCCGTACCAGCCGGGGAAGCCCGTCGAGGACGTGCAGCGCGAGCTCGGGCTCGATCGCGTCGTGAAGCTCGCGTCGAACGAGGGGCCGTTCGGGCCGTTTCCGTCGGCGCTCCAGGCAATCGAGCGTGTCGGGCCGGACCTGAACCGCTATCCGGACGGCGGCGCTTACCGGTTACGCGCCGAGCTCGCCGAACGGAACGGCGTGCGCTTCGAGGAAGTGGCAATCGGCGCCGGTGCCGACGGGTTGATCGACGGCGTCTCCCAAGCATTTCTGGACGCGGGCGCCGAGATCGTCTGCGGCTGGCCGTCGTTCCCGAGTTACGTGATCGACGCGCTGAAGCTCGGCGCGACGCCGCTCCGCGTGCCGTTGCGCGACCAGCGCTACGACCTCGACGCGATCCTCGGCGCGATCACGCAGCGCACGAAGGTCGTCTACGTCTGCCACCCGAACAACCCGACCGGGACGATGAACACGCGCGCGGAGCTCGACGCCTATTTTGAGCGCGTGCCCGAGCACGTCCTGACGGTGCTCGACCAGGCCTACCTCGAGTACATCGACGACCCCGACTACCCGAACGGGATCGAGGAGTACTTCAAGAGCGGCCGCCGCGTGCTCGTCGTGCGCACGTTCTCGAAGATCTACGGACTCGCGGGACTGCGGATCGGCTGGGGCGTAGGGTCGCCGAACGTCGTGACCGCGATCGGCAAGGTGCGACGCGCCTTCGACATCACGACGCCCGCGCAGGTCGCCGCGGTCGCGAGTCTCGACGACCGCGACGAGATCGAGCGGCGCCGCCGCGTGAACGCCGAGCAGCGTGTCGTCGTCCACGAGATCCTGGAGCGGCACGGGTTCGCGTGCGTGGGCCCGGCCGTCGCGAACTTCATCTACGCCGAGAGCGGGGAGGGGGACGCACGCCCGCTGTTCGAGGCGCTGCTGCGCGAGGGCGTGATCGTCCGTCCGCTCGCGGGCTTCGGCGCTCCGGGGGCGATCCGGGTCACCGTCGGGACGCCTGAGGAGAACGCGTTCCTCGACGAGGCGCTCGGCCGCGTGCGCCAGACAGCACGCTCGTAGGCCGCCTCCGGGGCCGAAGTGGACAGGTGTTAGCGTTCCACCGGTGCCGAGACGGGTCGCCGGCCGTCAGCTAGACCTCCTCCGCCGCTCTCGGGACTTTCGCCTGCTTTTCCTCGCCGCGCTCGGCTCGGCGCTCGGATCGCGGCTCGCCGTCACTGCGCTGCTCGTCGACGTCTGGGACCGCACGAACTCCGGCAAGTGGATCGCGGCGCTCCTCGTCGCGGACTTCGTCCCGACAATCGTGATCGGCCTGCTGCTGGGCTCGCTGATCGACCGCCTGTCGCGCCGGCGGCTGATGATCGGGTCCGACCTCGTACGCTGCGCCGCGTTCTGCGCGCTGCCGTTCGCGACCGGGCCGGGGATGGTCGTCGCGCTCGCCGGCGTTGTCGGCTTTGCGAACGGGTTCTTCCGGCCCGCGCTCTATGCGGCGCTGCCGAACCTCGTCGACGACGAGGACCTCGAGGACGCGAACGCGGTCTTCCAGGGCGGAGAAAACGCTTCGTGGATGCTCGGGCCGTTGCTCGCGGGCGGACTGCTCACGATCTCGGGCCCGGACGTGCCCTACTGGGTGAACGCGGCAACGTTCCTGCTCTCGGCCGTGCTGATCGCGCGCATCCCCGGCCACCGCTTCCAGCTCGCGGCGGCCGAAGCACGCGGACACTGGCGCGAGCTCGGCGAGGGCTTCGCAACCGTCCTGCGCGAGCGCCCGCTGCTGACGGTCCTCGTGGCGTGGAGCGTCGTCTTCTTCGGGACCGCGAGCGTCGACGTCGCGGAGGTCTCGCTCGCGAAGGAGGTCTTCAACGGCGGCAACTTCGGTCTCGGCGTGTTGATGAGCGGCGCCGGGGTCGGCTTGATCGTCGGCAGCTTCGGCTCGAGCGCGGTCACGAGCCGCTTCGGCGTCCCGCGCACGTACGGCGCGTCGCTCGCGCTGATGGGCATCGCCGCCGGCCTCGCCGCCGCGTCGCCGAACGTATGGGTGGCCTCGGCGTTCGCCGTCCTGTTCGGACTCGGGAACGGCGTCGCGATCGTCGCCAACTCCCTGCTCGTGCAGCGCGGTGCACCCGACAGCGTCCGCGGACGCGTCTTCACCGTGATCATGAGCGCGAACTACGCCGCGTATCTCGCAGGGATGAT
>DASXTR010000278.1:0-15422 GCA_036505325.1 Gaiellaceae bacterium | reverse complement strand
TGCCGTACGCGGTGCTCGGCACGATCATCCTCTGGTTCGGCTGGTTCGGCTTCAATCCCGGCTCGACGCTCGGCGTCGTCAGCGGCGACCGCGTCGGCTACTTCGGCTACGTCGCGCTGACGACGAACCTCGCTGCCGCGGCCGGCGCCCTGGGAGGCATCGTCACCGCGTGGCTCGTGCTCCGGAAGCCGGACGTCTCGATGATGCTGAACGGCGTGCTCGCGGCGCTCGTCGCCGTGACCGCCGCGTGCGGGTTCGTCGCGCCGTGGGCGGCCGTCGTGATCGGGCTCGTCTCCGGCGTGATCGCCGTCGTCGGCGTCCTCTTCGTCGAGCGGATCGGGATCGACGATCCGATCGGCGCGGTGGCGGTGCACGGCATGTCGGGCGTGTGGGGCACGGTCGCGACCGGGCTCTTCGCGGTCCCGGCGCTCGCGTCGAACCTCGCAACGGGGACCGGAGGCTTCGTCTACACGGGCTCGCTGCACCAGGTCGGCGTGCAGCTGCTCGGCCTCGCCGCCGTGGGCGCGTTCACGTTCTCGCTGTCGTTCGGCTCGCTCTGGACGATGAAGCGCCTGTGGGGGATCCGCGTCGAGGAGCACGTCGAGACGGCGGGTCTCGACGTCTCGGAGCACGGCATGTGGGGCTACCCCGAGTTCTACATCCCGGTCCCGGGGGGCTACGGGACTGAGTCGCACACGCACCTCAGCCATGCGCACCCGCAGGTCGTGGCCGAGGACGTCGAGGACGAAGTAGAGGAAGAGGAGGAAGCCGCATGACCGCGCAAACGACCATCGCCTGGTGCACCTGCGAGAAGCCGCTGCCGGTGCACGTCGCGGAGCGGAAGGGCGCAGCGCGGAGCGTCTGCGCACGCTGCGGCCTGCCGCTGCGCCTACGCCTCATCTGATCTCGAACGAGACCGTCACGTCGGCGGTGATCTCCTGCGTACCGGGCTCGATCTGCGTCTCGGCCTTCCCCGCTGCGAGCTGCGCTGTGTCGAAGACGGGCTGAGGCTCGCCGCCGCGCTCGGTCACCGCCGCGACGGAGCCGACCTCGAACCCGCCGGCCTCCGCGATCGCCTCGGCCTTCGCCTTCGCGTCCGCGACCGCCTTCTTCAGCGCGTCGCGCACGAGCGCATCGCGGTCCGACCGCTCGAGCGACGGGCCTTCGACGGTGTTCGCACCGGCGCCGACCGCGGCGTCGACGAGCTTGCCGGCGGCCGCGATCTTCGCGCGCGCCGTCACCGTGTTCTGGGCGACGAAGCCGGTCGTCTTCCCGGTGTCGTCGGTGCGCGGATAGAGGGAGACCTCGCGCGTGCGGAGCTTCTCGCCGCCGGCCGCGCGCAGCGCCGCGAGGACGCGGTCCATCAGGTCTGCGTTGCGGGCGAGCGCGTCGGCGGCCGTACCCGATTCGGTGCGGACGCCGAACGACGTAACGGCGACGTCGGGGACGGTGGTGACGATGCCGTGGCCGAGGGTCGTCACGAGCTTCTGCGGAGCGGTGTCGCCTCGGGCCGTGTCGGGGCGCGCCACGCCCGAGAGCGCGGCCGCGGCGATGACGACCGCGGCTGCAGCCAGGAATAGGAGTATGCGTCTCATGCACCGGGTACGCCGCCGGCGGCCGTTGCGTCACACCGGCCATCGCGGCGCGCCGAGATCGCGCGAGATGCCGCGAGCGGCTTCGATCACCGCCGCCGCGATGGGCCCCTCGCGCCCACGCCGCAGCACACGCTCGCGCGGGCCGGCGACCCCGATCGCGCCGACCGGCTCGGCGCCGCGGCGATCGAAGATCGGAGCCGCGAGGCCACCCTCGCCGAGCACGGCTTCCTCGCGCTCCACGGCGTAGCCCTGCTCGCGGATCTTCGCCAGCTCGCGCCGTAGCGCCGCGGGCGCCGACTGCGTGTGGCCCGTGAGCTTCGGCAGCTCATCGCGCAGCAGATCGTCGGTCGTCTCGCTGTCGAAGTAGGCGAGGACGGCCTTGCCGAGGGCGGTCGCGTGCAGCGGGAGGACCGCGCCGACCTCGAGGATCTGCAGGGTCGCGTCGGGACGGAAGACGTGGTGCACGATGAGGACGCCGCCGTCGTGGGGGACGCCGACCCGAACCGCCTCCTCTGCGCGCGATGCGAGCAGCTCCGACCAGGCGAGCGACCGGGAGCGGAGCTCGGACAGGTCGAGGTAGCGGTTCGAGAGCTGGAGCAGCTGCGGCCCGAGCTGGTACTTGTCGCTGTCCGCGTGCTGCTCGACGAGGCCGTGCTCCTGGAGCGTGCGCAGTAGGCCGTGGACCGTCCCCTTCGCGAGGCCCAGCCGCTCCGACAGCTCGCTGACGCCGAGCCGCCCCGGCCCCGCCGCGAGGGCCTTCAGGATCCTGATCGAGCGGTCGACCGACTGGATCATGCCGCCGCTATTGTCGAAAGGCGTTCGACATTGTAGAATGGCGAGCCATGAACGACGAACAGCGCAACGGCTTCGTCGGCCTGGTGCTCGTGTCGCACAGCGCGGCCATCGCGGAGGGTCTCGCGGAGCTGGTCGCTCAGGTCGCGGGCCCGCACGTGCCGATCGTAACGGCAGGCGGGGGCCCCGACGGTTCGCTCGGAACGGACGGCGGCCGCGTGTACGAGGCGCTGCGGCAGGCCTCCGCCGGAGCCGGCGCCGTCGTCCTGATGGACCTCGGCAGCGCGGTGCTCTCGGTGCGGGCGGCGCTGTCCGAGCTCGAGCCCGAGGCGGCGGAGCGAATCGACGTCGCCGATGCGCCACTCGTCGAGGGCGCGATCGCCGCCGGCGTGACCGCCTCGACAGGCGCGGGACGGGACACGGTGCTGGCGGCGGCGCGGGAGGCACGCAGTGTCGACAAGCTCTGAGGCACGCGTACGGCTACCGAAGGCCGTAGCGCTCCACGCGCGCCCGGCCGGCATCGTCGTCCAGCAGGCCGCGCGGTTCTCGTCCGCAGTGCAGCTGGCGGCCAACGGCCGCTGCGCCAACGCGAAGAGCATTCTCGAGCTGCTCGCCCTCGGGGCGGAAGGCGGGACCGAGCTCGTGATCACCGCCTCAGGCGACGACGCCGCCGCGGCGGTCGACGAGCTCGCGACCATCCTCCCGCAGCTCGTCTGAGAGCAACGCGTCGCGGGTATCGAGCCGGCGGATCGCCGCGCGCAGGTCGTCGAGACGCGTCGGCGCGACGCTCAGCTCGTCGACGCCGAGCGCGACGAAGAGCGCCGCGATCTCGGGATCGCCTGCGGCCTCGCCGCAGACCTCGACCGTCAGGCCTGCCGCCGCCGCCGCACGGGTCACGCTCCGGATCCCGGCGAGCACGTCCGGATGCGCGGCCATCGCGATCGACGCCTCGGGCGACTCACGGTCGAGCCCGAGCGTCGACTGCACCAGGTCGTTCGTTCCGATCGACAGGAAGTCGGCCTCGAGCGCGATCTCGGTGACGCGCGCCACGCCGGCCGGCGTCTCGATCATCGCGCCGATCGGCGGCGGCGAGTCGCCGCGGAGCAGCGCACGGACCGCCCGCACCTGCTCGGGCGACTCCACGAGCGGCAGCAGCACGCGCAGCGAAGCGGCGCCGGCGACGCGGAGCACCGCGCGCAGCTGTGCTGCTAGCGCGTGCTCGTGCGCGAGCAGCAGCGCGATCCCGCGCTCGTGAATGCCCGCCAGGAACGGCGGCGTCTTGTCGGCGCCGAAGTCGAGCGTGCGGACGGTCGCGACACGACCGCCGAGCAGCGACAGCAGCGGCGCGAGCGCGGCCGCGTGCTCGTCCTCGTCCGGCCACCGCGGCGCATCGAGGAACGCGAGCTCGGTCCGCAACAGGCCGACTCCTTCGGCGCCCGCCTCGAGCCCGGCGGCCACCTCGGCGGCGGTCGCCGCGTTGCAGAGGAGCCGGACGGCGCGCCCGTCCCGCGTCACCGCGGGCAGCTCGCGCGTCGCCGCGGCCTCCGCCGCCGCGCGCACGCGCCTCGCCCGCGACGCGTTTCCGCGCGCGAGGGCGTCCTGCCCCGGATCGACGACGACCGTGCCGGCGTCACCGTCGACGAGCGCCAGGTCGGCCGCAACGAGCTCACCGATGCCGACGACCATCGGCACGCCGAGCGCTCGCGCCATGATCGCGGCATGCGACGTCACCGCGCCTCGCGCGAGCGCGAGGCCGAGCAGGCGGTCCGCGTCCAGCGCCAGCTCCGCCACCTCTGCCGGGCCGAGGTCGACGGCCGCCACGATCGCCGGCTCGGAAAGGCGAAAGCCTCCTCCGCCGCCGAGCGCGTTGACGGCCCGCCGCCCGAGCGCGCGCACGTCGTCGGCCCGCGCGGCGAGCGCGCTGTCGCCGAGCGCGTCGAGGAGCGCCGCGTGGCGTGCGGTGGCGTCGAGCAGCGCCTGGTCGGGCGGCAGCGTCACCCCGAGCGCGCGCACCTCGGCGCGGAGCGCCGGATCGAGTGCCATCAGGCGGTTCGCGTCCAGGATCTCCGCCTCGTCCACGTGCCCCGACTCGCGGAGGCGCGCGGCGGCGGCGGCGAGCTCGGCGGCCGCGGTGTCGAGCGCGACCTCGGGATCGCCGCCGGCCTCGCGCGGGCCGTCGAGGAGGACGACGGGCCCGATCGCGACGCCGGGCGAGGCCGGAACGCCGCGAACGACGCGCTCCGTCATGCCTCCGCCGGTACCGCCCGCGCGAGTGCGGCGACGATCAGCGCCGTCGAGGTCGCGCCGGGGTCCTGGTGGCCGATGCTGCGCTCGCCGAGGTACGACGCGCGGCCCTTCGAGGCCTGGAGCGGGACGGTGGCGCGCATGCCTTCGTCGCCCGCATCCCGCGCGGCGGCGAGCGCCGCGGCCACCGACTCGCCGCCGTCGAGCCGCTCGCGGAGAACCCGTACGGCCGGGGAGAAGGAGTCGACCATCGTCTTGTCGCCTTCCTGCGCCGCGCCGAGCTCGACGACGCCGTCGAGCGCCGCCTGGAGCGCTTCGGCGAGCTCCGCGCCGTCGAACTCCTCGGACTCGCCGAGGGCGCGGCCGGCACGCCGCAGGGCTGTGCCCCACAGCGGACCGCTCGCGCCTCCGACGTTGGAGACGAGCGTGCTGCCGGCGGTCACGAGCAGCCGGCCGGGCGGCGTCGCGCCGTCCGTCGTCGCGAGCTTGTCGCGCACGGCGGTGAAGCCGCGATCCATGTTCGCTCCATGGTCGGCGTCGCCGATCGCGGCGTCGAGCTGGGTGAGGTAGTCGCGGTTCTCCCGCATCGACGCGGCCGCGAGCTCGAGCCACGTGCGAACAGTCTCGGCGTTCACGCTCGCCTCCTCCACGGCGTTCGTCAGAGCCCCCAGCGCAGCGCCGGGGTGTGCACGGGAGCATCCCACAGGCGCGTCAGCTCGTCGTCCAGCACGAGCAGGGTGATCGACGCACCTGCCATCTCCAGGCTCGTGATGTAGTTGCCGACGAGATTGCGTGATGCGGTGAGGCCGCGCCGCTCGAGCTGCTTCGTGAGCTCGTTGTAGAGGACGTAGAGCTCGATCAGCGGCGTGCCACCGAGCCCGTTCACGAACGCGAGCAGCTTCGCGCCCGCAGGCGGATCGAGATCGGAGAGGATCGCGTCCGCGATCTGCTCGACGAGCTCGCCCGCCGGCTTGACCTTGTCGCGGCGGCGGCCCGGCTCGCCGTGGATCCCGACGCCGAACTCCATCTCGTCGCCGCCGATGTCGAACGTCGGCGTTCCCGCTGCGGGCGTGACGCACGACGTCAGTGCGACGCCGAAGCTGCGGCCCCGCTCGTTCACCTTGCGCGCCGTCGCGGCGACTTCCTCGAGAGTGCCGCCCTCCTCGGCCCTGGCACCGGCGATCTTCTCCACGAGCACGGTCACGCCGACCCCGCGGCGGCCGGCCGTGTAGAGACTGTCCTCGACGGCGACGTCGTCGTTGGTGAGCACGGACTCGACGCGGATGCCCTCGTCGTCGGCCAGCTCGGCGGCGAGCTTGAAGTTCATGACGTCGCCCGTGTAGTTCTTGACGATGTGGACGACGCCGGCGCCGCCGTCGACGGCCTTCGTCGCGGCGAGCATCTGGTCGGGGACGGGCGAGGTGAACACCTCGCCGGGGCAGGCCGCGTCGAGCATGCCGCGGCCGACGAAGCCGCCGTGCAGCGGCTCGTGGCCCGAGCCGCCGCCCGAGACGAGCGAGACCTTGCCGGCGACCGGTGCGTCGGCGCGGACGACGATCTGCTCGTCGAGGTCGACGCGTAGCAGGTCCGGATGCGCGGCGCCGAGGCCGGCGAGCGATTCCTTGACGACGTCCTCGGGACGGTTGACGAACTTCTTCAGGGTCTGGGTCGCGGTTGCCACCACTCCTCCTTCAGGACGCCGTAGCGGTCTCGGGAGCCGCGCGGTCCGGCTCGGTGACGGCTTCCTTGATCGGGCGCGCGACGCGACGCGGCTTCGCCATCCAGTCGTATGCGAAGCACGCAGCCGCAGCGCCGATCAGGTTGCCGGGGATGTACGCGAAGAGCTGCTGCGTCCAGTTGTGGACGCCGCCGTGAATCGTCGTGACGAAGAGCGGCCCGATCGCGCGCGCCGGGTTCAGCGAGGCGTTCGTCACGGGCCCCACGGTGATGATGATCGCAACGATCACGAGTCCGATCACGAGGCCCGCCCAGCCCTCGGGCGAGCGGGTGTCGACGATGCCGAGGATCGTGAAGAGCAGGATCGCCGTCCCGATTCCCTCGATCAACATCGCCGAGCCCCATGCAGTCGTCGAGCCGTTGAAGTGCACGACCCCGAAGCCGTAGCCGAGGTCGACGGCGCGCGTGCCGAACGACGCCCACATTGCGAACGCACCGACGACGCCGCCTGCGAGCTGCGCGCCCCAGTACAGCGGCACCTCGCTCCAGGGGAACCGTTTCGTCGCCGCGAGCGCGAGCGTCACGGCCGGGTTGATGTGGCAGCCCGACACCTTGCCGACGGTGTAGACCATCGCCGTCACGATCAGGCCGAAGGCAATCGAGATGAAGCCGAGATCGGCACCCGAGAAGGGCGCCTTCGTTCCACCCTCGAGCAGCAGGATCGCCGGCACGGAGCCGGCACCGATGAACACCAGGAGCGCCGTGCCGACCGCCTCGGCACAAGCGCGCTGCGCGTACGAGTACCCATCCATCAGGCGCACTCTCCTTCCGGCCCTGAGCGGATGACGCCGCGGGCCGTTCCGCGGATGTCCCCGGACACCACAGCCCGGGAACGACATTCGACATGATCGAACACCGTTCGGAGAACGTACGACATCGCACATGCATCTGTCAAGGGTTTGTGACGCTCTAGCATCGGGCGCGTGCGGTACCAGTTCGTCGACTGCCGTTGGTCGCTCGGGGACCCGGAGTGGGGCCGCGAGCAGTATCTGGCGGGCCATGTGCCGGGCGCGAGCTTCCTCGACGTCGAGCGCGACCTCTCGGCGCCGCCGGGTTTGGGCGGCCGGCATCCGCTACCGACGGCCGAGGACTTCGCACGCGCCGCGGGCGCGGCCGGGATCGGGCCGGGCGTCTTCGTCGTCGCGTACGGATCGACCGGCGGTGCCGAACGGCTCTGGTGGCTCGTGCGCCACTTCGGGCACGACGACTGCGCCGTACTCGACCTCGACGCGTGGCGCGGCCCGCTCCGCGCCGGCGAGGAGGCGGTGGAAGGCCTCCGGTTCGAGCCTCGCGAGCGGAGCGACGACGCAATCGACGCCGAGGAGCTGCACGACCGGCTCGAGCAGCTGGTCATCGTCGACGCACGCGTCCCCGCGCGCTTCCGCGGCGAGGACAACCCGCTCGATCGCGTCCCGGGCCGGATCCCGGGCGCCGTCAACGCACCATGGAACGAGCGAGTGCCCGAGCTGCCGGCGGGCGAGCTCGTCGCCTACTGCGGCTCGGGGGTGACCGCGTGCGTCGTGCTCCATCGCCTCCACCTCGCCGGCCGCGAGGGTCGCCTCTACCCGGGCTCATGGTCCGAGTGGGAGCAGCGCGAGGACCTCCCGCGCGAACGGGGGTAACCGGGTGTGACCGTCCTGCGTTGAGGAACCGTGACCCGGTTCCTGCCAGAGTCCGCGACCCTCGTCAGCGTGACCGGCCTGCTCCTCGCGCACGGGTCGACGGAGTGGTCGTGGCTCGCGGGACCGGTCGCCGCGCTCGCGATCTGGGCACTCGACTACGAGCCGCGGCGGCCTCGGGAGCCGGAGCCCGCCCGGGTCGTATCGTTCGCGGCCGAGCCAGAGCCCGTCGACTAGCGGTAGGGCTCGGCGAGCTCGCGCGCGCGCTCGAGCGTGATGCCCGCGTGCTGCTCGCGCGCGAGCAGGCTGGTGCCCTCGTCGAGCAAGAAGATCGGGAGCAGCTTCGTCTCGCGGAGCGTCAGCGCACCCGGAAGGCCTACCGTCTCGCCGTACGCGGGCAGGTTCGTCGCGAGCTCGGCGCGGAACGCACGCCCGTAGCCGCCGGGGTCGTCCCAGAGCCCCTCGATCTCCGCGACGTCGTCGCGCGGGAGGTTGACCCAGACACCCCAGCCGAAGTGCGTGTCCTCGTCGATCGGAAGCTCGATCAGCGCGCGCACGAAGTGGCGGTCGGCGTTCACGATGCTCGTGAAGTCGCCGTCAGAGGACGTGACCACGCGCTCCTCGCGCTCGCCGGGCGGGATGGCGAGCACCTCCTCGGGAACACCGGCGCGGACGTCGAGCAGCTCCTGGTCGTGCCAGCGCCCACAGACTGAGCAGGTGAAGCCCACGCTACGCGGCCGCGGCGAAGGCGGCGAGGTACTGCTCCCAGCGCTGCGGGATCTTCGGCGTCGAGAGCCGAATGAAGAGCACCGGTGCGGGCGGCCGAGGGGGGTGCGGCAGCTCCATGTGCACCTCGTGTGGAAGGCGGTTCCCCTTCCGGAGGTTGCACGGCGCGCACGACGTGACGACGTTCTCCCACGTCGAGTCGCCCCCGCGCGAGCGCGGGATCACATGGTCGAGCGTCAGCCGGCCGGTCGAGGCACCGCAGTAGACGCAGCGCCAGCCGTCACGGGCGAAGAGCGCGCGGCGCGAGATCTTCCGCTGGACGATCCGCGGGACGCGGACGTAGTGGACGAGCCGGATGACGTGTGGCCACTGGAACGTGTCCGTGGCCGAGCGGAGTGGTCGATCGAGCTCCTCGATGACCTCCGCCTTCCCCTTGAAGACGAGGACGTGGGCGCGGCGGAGCGAGCACACGTTCAAGGGCTCGTAGCTTGCGTTCAAGACCAGGACCTGGTGCACCCTGCTTGTAAATGTACCCGTCAAATCGGATTTCGCGCATCCCCCGGCCAGGGAGCCGCCTGTCGCTCATCGGCCCATAGCCCGTTCCACGGCCTCCTGCTCCTCGGGTGAGAGGGCGACCGAGGGCTGGCCGCGATCGAGCTCCTTCATGTAGATCCGGGCGTAGTCGCGGCCCTGGATCGCGGTGACGACGACGCCCGTCCGCGCCCCGTCGAGGAAGGCGATCGATGCCGACTGATGGCCACCGGTGTCCTCGTAGGCGTCGTAGCGGACGATCGCGGTGTTGGCGACCGTCCCGTCGACCCGGCGGTCGACGCGGGCGAGGCCGGCTGCGACCTCGTCGACCGCGCGGTGGAGGTCGTCGATGCGGCCCTGCAGGGAGACGGCGAAGTCGACGATGTCCTTCCGGCCGCCGGCGAGCAGCATCCGCTGCGCCTCGCGCACCCGCTTCGCCTTCACCCACGCGACCCACGCGAGCGCGAGCGCGCCGGCTGCGACGATCGCCGCGCAGGCCGCGATCGCCGCCGCTGCCGTGCCTGAAACGGCCATGCCCCGAGGCTAGCCGAGGGAGAAGATGACCGGGTACGTGGCCGAGTTGTTGGACGTGTTCTTCTCGCCCGGAACGGGCTGCACGTCGACCTTGAGGTTCGTCTTCGTCGCGAACGGCACCTGGCCGAGGTCGGTGAAGGTCACCGTCTTCTCTTCGCCGGGGTTGATGAGGTCGATCGTCTGCGTCTTCACGATCGGGTTCCCCGACTTCTCGATCGTCAGCGTGACCTTGATCTGCACTTCCTGCGAGTCACCGGAGTCGGCGATCGTGACCGCGAACGCAAGATCGGTGGTCGCGGTGACCGTGTTCTCGGTCGTGTTCAGGGTCTGGCTGCCGGGGAGGGCCTTGACGGAGACGATGTTCGTGCCGTGGAGGCCCGTCGGAGTGCCGCCGACGGAGGCGCCGCGGATCCGGCGCAGCACCTGCGTCATCGCTTCCTCGCCGACGAGGTCGCGGTTGGCGACGAAGTTCGAGTCCGGGACGCGGACGCCGGTCACGCCGTCGCGCTCGAGCTGGCGCTTGGCGTTCTCGTAGAAGAGGTCGTCCCAGACCACGTCGCTCGCGAGCAGGCGGTCGGCCTGCTCGGCGAGCAGGGCCGCATCCTGCGCGCTCTTCGAGGCGGCGGTGCTCTCGAAGGTGTCGGCGAGCCCGTCGACGCCGCTGACGCGGAGCTGCAGCGCCTCGACCAGATGCTGGTTCTCGTCGCGCAGGCGGCCGGGTGGGTTCAGATCCTCGGCCGCCTGGACGAGCTGGCGCTCGGAGCCCGCGATCCCGCGCAGCCTCTCCACGAGCTTGTCCACCTTCACGCCGGAGGTCGTGAGCGCGTCCGCGACGTCGGCGCCGTTCGCCTGCGACTGCGAGGCGATCTTCGACACGTCCTCCATGTAGCTCGCGTACGCGTCGTGCTTGCTCGACGCCGCGCACGACTGGACGAGCAGGACCAGGATCAGCACGAGCGCGATCACGAACGCGACGAGGCCGAGCAGCCGCAGGAGCGGCGTCAGGCCCTGCGGCGGACGAACCTGCCTGCGCGGACGGCGTCCGCCTCCTCCGAGCGCGCGCCGCGCACGCTGCGCGGAGGACTGCGCCTCCGCCGTCGCCGGCTCGTCCTCGAAGAAGTCGAACTCGATGTCGTCGTCGCGCGGCGTGTCCATTGGGGCGAGGGTACCGTCTGGTTCGGCTGCTATAGGAGCTCAGAGGACTTCTCCCGGCGCCGAAGTAGATGGAGCCGGTGTCCTCAGCGGCCCTTGCGCACGAGCTCATCCTGGGCCGCTACCGGCCCCTGCGGCCCCTGGGTTCGGGCGGAATGGGTCACGTCTGGCTCGCGCGGGACGAGCGCAGCGGCCTCGACATCGCGCTCAAGATCGTCGCCCGCGAGGGCAAGGCGGCCGCGCGCGCAGAGCGCGAGGCGGCGGCCGCGGCCGCTCTCCGGCACCCGCGCTGCCAGCGGATCTACGCGCTCGCGCGCGACCCGTCGCACGTCTACATCGCCTACGAGTACATCCCGGGACGGACGATGCGGGAGACGCTGCGCGCCGGCGCGCTCGACGACCGCGCGGCCGTCGAGGCGGCCGCTCAGGTGTGCGAGGCGCTGGCGCACGCCCACGGCCGCGGCATCGTGCACCGCGACGTCAAGCCCTCGAATGTCCTGCTCAGAGAGGCGGCTGGTGCACACCGGCCCCATTCGAAGATCGACATCCGACTGCTCGATTTCGGTCTCGCGCAGATGGCCGAGTTCGACACCCTGACGGCCCACGGCGACGTCCCTGGAACCCTCGCCTACATCTCGCCCGAGCGTCTCCTGGGCCGAAACGCGACGCCTGCCGCAGACGTGTGGTCCGTCGGTGTAATGCTCTGGGAGGCCCTCGCCGGGCAGCACCCGTTCTGGGAGGGCGGTCCGAGCGGCACCTCGCGGCGGATCCAGGAGGGCGCGCCGCCGCTCGAGTCACTCCGGCCCGACCTGCCCGCCGCACTGCGCGACGTGGTGGCCGGCGCCCTTCTGGTGAACCCGGCACGACGGCCGACCGCCGGCCGCCTGGCGGACGAGCTGCGGTCGTTGCCGAAGCGCCGTCGCAGGGGAAAAGGCGGCGACGATACTAGAGCGCCTAGCGCACCTCGCACCCGTGCGGCGACGCTCGTTCCGGGCCGCCTGGTCCCGGGCGCGCTCGCGGGCGTCACCTCGGGCTGGGTCGCCGCGACTCTGCCCTTCTACCCGGCGCAGTGGCCGCTCGGGCTCGCCTCCGCCGGCGCCGCCCTCGGCTTCGCCGCACCGCGCGCGGGGCTGGCGTTCACGCTCGCGGCCGCGTTCTTCCCGCTCGCGAACATCTCGCTCGGCCTTGCGCTCGTGTACGCGGCGCTCGCGATCGCATGGCTCGCGCTCGCGTGGCGTGACGCGCGCGCGGGCCTCGTCGTCGCCGCGGGACCGCTGCTCGCACCCCTGTCGGCGGTCGCGCTCGTTCCGCTCGCCGCGCAGCTCGCGCGCGGACGGGCACGGCGCGCGGCACACGCGGCGGTCGCCGTCCTCGTGGCCGCGGTCGTCGCCGCGCTGCGCGGCGCTCCGCTTCCCTTCGACGGCTCGGCGCCGCCGCTCGGGATCGGCGTCACAGGCAGCGACCGCCCGGTCGCGGTCGCGTACGCGCTCTGGAACCAGCTCGCGACCCATCCCATGCTCGCAGCCGAGGCGGCCGTGCTCGGCCTGGCCGCGGCCGTGCTGCCGTACGCGCGCCGCCGCGGCCCGTGGCCGCCCGCACTGTTCGGTGCGTCGCTCCTCGTCGGTACCGTGCTCGCAGCGCCGGCGGCCGCGGTCGCGCCGCTCGTCGCCGCATCGTGGCTCACGGCCGCGGTGCTGGCCCTGGAACCGACGAATTAGACTGACCCGCCGGGGTAACACCGGCCCAGTGAGCGTCCTCCGCAACATCGAATCGAAGCTCGAGTCCCTCTTCGAGGGCGTGTTCGGCCGTGCCTTCAGGACGAACGTGCAGCCGGTCGAGCTCGCGCGGAAGCTCGTGAAGGAGATGGACGACCACCGCAACGTCTCGGTGTCGCGGATCTACGTCCCGAACGAGTACACGGTCTACCTCTCGCCCGGCGACCGTGAGCAGTTCTCGAGCTACGAGGACAACCTGCGCGAGGAGCTCCAGGACTACCTCGCCGAGCACGCGCGCCGCGAGAGCTACGTCCTGCTCTCGCCGCCGCGGGTCAAGCTCGAGACCGACGAGGACCTCGACGTCGGCGTCTTCGGGATCGCGACGCGGCTCGTGCAGACCGAGCGTCGCGACGAAGCCGCCCCCGCGGCGGAGGCCGAGCCCGGGGCGACGATGGTCTACAAGCCGGTCCAGCAACCCACCGAGGCGGCGTCGCCCGTCGAGCTCGGCGTGCAGCGCGAGGTCGTGTCGCTGGCGTGGGACGGGCAGCGCCACGAGCTCACGAAGCGCCGCGTCGTGCTGGGTCGCTCGAAGGACGCCGACCTGCAGATCACCGACCCGAACGTCTCGCGCCGGCACGCCGAGGTGCGCCAGGAGGGCGCGACCTACTGGCTGATCGACCTGGACTCGACGAACGGCGTCGAGGTGCGCGGCAAGCGCGTGAAGCGCCTCAAGCTCGAGGACGGCACGCGGTTCACCATCGGCTCGACCGAGATCCAGTTCGCGCGGGAAGCTGAATGACGGTGATCGCCTCGGCGCAGGTCGAGACGACGCTGCTCGTCCTCAAGATCGCGTTCATCGTCCTCCTCTATCTGTTCATCTGGCGCATCGTCCGGTCGGCGGCGCGCGACCTGCGCCTGCCGCAGGAGTCGATGATCCTCTCGCCGCAGCAGGCTGCCGGGTTGCTGCCGCAACCGCCGGCGGGCGAGCTCGGGCGGCTCGTCGTGCTGAAGAGCCCCGCGCTCGAGGAGGGCGACGTCTACACCGTCGATTCGTCCCCGCTCACGGTCGGCCGCGGCGCGAACAACGACGTGGCGATCTCCGGCGACGAGTACGCGTCGACCCGCCACGCGCGCTTCGAGCCTCGCCGGGACGGCATCTGGGTCGAGGACATCGGCTCGACGAACGGCACGTTCGTGAACGGGATCCGCCTCACCCGCGAGCGGCGCCTGACGCCCGGCGACGTCGTGCGGATCGGCGAGACCGACCTGAGGTTCGAGCCGTGAAGCTGGGTCAGACGGGGCGGGCCACCGATCCGGGCCGGAAGCGGCGGCACAACGAAGACGCCTACGTGCTGCTGCCGCCGCTGTTCGCGATCGCCGATGGGATGGGCGGGGCGCAGGCCGGCGAGATCGCGTCCGCGCTGGCAGCGTCCGCAGTCAAGGACCGGATCAACATAGAAGCGATAGCTGGCGGGCAGGCCCGCGTCGTCGAGCTGATCCAGGAGGCGAACCGCCGCGTCCACGAGCGCGCATCGACCGACGCAGCGACCTCCGGGATGGGGACGACGATGACGGTCGCGCTCGTCGAGCCCGACGGAAACGTCACGTTCGGCCACGTCGGCGACTCGCGCGCGTACCTGCTGCGAGACGGCCGGCTCGAGCAGCTGACGAACGACCACTCCCTCGTCGCCGAGCTCGTCCGCCGCGGCGAGCTCACGCCGCAGGAGGCCGAGGTGCATCCGCAGCGGTCGGTGATCACGCGCGCGCTCGGCACCGATCCGGACGTCGACGTCGACGCGTTCACGATCGACGCGCTGCCCGGCGACCTGTATCTCATCTGCTCCGACGGCCTCTCGGACATGATCGGCTCGCCGCAGATCGAAGAGGTCCTGCGCGCCTCGCGCGACGATCTCGACCGGGCTGCCAGGGCGCTCGTGCAGGCGGCGAACAAGAGCGGCGGCGAGGACAACATCACGGCGGTGCTGTTCGAGATCATCCAGGACGATGCCGCGGAGCCCGACCAGCCGACGGTCGAGGTGGCCGCCGTCGACCGCGACTTCGACGAGGAGGACACGCTCCACCCCGAGGACAACGTGCAGCCGCCGCCCGCCGCGCCAACGTCCGTCGACACCATGGTCGTCCCGACCGAGCAGATCCAGGCGGCGGTCGACGCGGCCGAGGAGAAGCCTGTGCCGCACGTGTCGTTCGCACGGCGTGTCCTCGTCGTCCTCGTGATCCTCGCGCTGATCGCGATCATCGCGGTGCTCGTGCTGTGGGGGCTCGCCCGCTGACCCCCCGCAACCGCGAGCTGCTCTACCTGCTCGCCGTCGGGATCCTGACCGGGCTCGGCTTCGCGAGCGTCTACATCGCGCGCCAGGACGTCGTGTCGTGGGGCTCCCTGGGGTACGCCGCGTTCTTCGTCGCGCTCTTCCTCGCCGCGCACGTCGTCGAGCGCTACACCGTGCCGGACGCGGACCCGTACCTCCTGCCGATGACCGGCGTGCTGACCGCGCTCGGCGTGACGGAGATCTACCGGCTCGGCCAGGACGACGCCTTCAAGCAGAGCCTCTGGATGGTGATCGGCCTCGCCCTGTTCGCGCTCGCGCTGGTCCGCCTGCGGCGCGACTACCGCGTACTCGAGCAGTACAAGTACCTGTTCGGCATCGGCGCGATCGTGCTCCTCTTCCTGCCGTCGGTGCCGAGCGTCGGCACGACCGTGAACGGCGCGCGGCTCTGGGTGAAGATCGGCCCGCTCCAGTTCCAGCCGGGCGAGCTCG
>DASXTR010000277.1:0-1558 GCA_036505325.1 Gaiellaceae bacterium | reverse complement strand
AAGCGCTACTACCGCTTCAAGCAGTCGATCACGCTGAACGCGATCGCCGACGGCCTGCGAACGCAAAACGAGGCCGACTGGCTGGAGCAGAAGAACATCGAGTTCGAGCGCCCTCGGAGGCGTGAGCTCCGGAACCTCATGAACCGGCGCGACGAGCTGAAGACGACGGGGCCCGCGGTCGAGGCCGCGCTCCGCGGCGACCTGATCGTGCGCGCCTCGGGGTACTGCCCGTGAGCTGGTGGCCGATTCCCGACTCGCCGGGCGACTTCACCGGCGACCCGGCGGCGGACGCGATCGACGGCGCGTTCGCGCGGCTGAACGAGCGCCGCGACGAGCCGCCGACGCTCGGCGAGGTCGTGGCCGCGCTCGACGCGGTGCTCGCCGACGAGCGCGCGGTGCTCGAGGACGGGGAGTCGCTCCGCGGCGTGCTCGTCCCCGGTGTCGACCCGGCGCCGACTGCGCCGCCGGACGTCGTTGCCGCCGTACGCGACGCACTCCGCGACCTCGCACGAGCCTACGAGCGCGAGTTCGGCCGGCGACCGCGCGCGCGCGAGGTGGTCTACACCTTCACGTTCGCATTCGGCGGCGGCCCGAGGCGAAGGTCCGGGGCCCGCTCCCGCCGCGAATCACCTTCACGGCCGCGTAGGCGCCGCGAAAGCTAGGTTGTGCCGGATGGAGTACAGCGTCTGCAGCTACAGCTTCCACGGGGCCTTCGACGACGGCTCGATGGACCTCGACGGCTACATCGCGTTCTGCCGGGACGCGGGCTTCACCGAGCTCGACGTCTGGTCGAAGCACATCGGGGACGGCGACGAGGAGCGGCTGCGCGACTCGCCGGTGCCTGTGGGATCGATCGCCGTCGACGGCGCCGACGCGTGGGCGCCGACCGAGGAGGAGCGCGCGGCGAACCTCGAGCGAGCCGAGCGGTGGCTCGACCTCGCCGCGGCGGTCGGCGCTGAGACCGTCCGGTTCAACGCGGGCCCGTTCCACTATGCGTTCGAGCCCGGATCGGGCACCGAAGCAGAGTTCGCCGGCGTCGTGGCGGGGTTCAAGCACCTGGTCGACTACGGCAGCGACCGCAGCGTCGACGTCGTGACCGAGAACCACTGGGGGCCGTTCCAGCACCCCGACGAGCTCGACCGGCTGCTCGACGCCGTGCCGGGGCTCGGCCTCCTCTTCGACACGAACAACTGGCCGGAGGGGACGCAGCCCGCGGCATGGGAGCGTTATGCGCCCCGCGCGCGGACGACGCACTTCAAGACGGTCGACGCACATGCGGTCGAGCTGCTCCGGAACGCAGGCTACGACGGTTGCTGGGGGATCGAGATCGAGGGCCTGCCGCCGAACGCCGACGAGCGCGCGGCCGTGGTCGACGCATTCGCGCGCCTGCGAGGGCTCGTCGAGAGGAACGCGTGACCGACCGCGTGCGTGTCGGCGTCATCGGCGTCGGCCAGATCGGGAAGATCCACCTCGACAACTACCGGTCGATCGACGGCGCCGAGATCGTCGCGGTCGCCGACCTCAACGAGGACGAGGCGCGCCGGGTCGCCGCCCAGCA
>DASXTR010000276.1:0-6517 GCA_036505325.1 Gaiellaceae bacterium | reverse complement strand
CGACGTTCACGACGGGATGCCGGCGGTCACCTCGACCTCGACGAGCATCCCCGGGACGGTGAACCCGGTCGTGATGGTCGTGCGCACCGGCCGCGGGGCCGGGAACGTCTCCGCCCAGATCCGGTTCCAGGCGGCGAAGTCCTCGGGGCGGAGCAGGTAGCACTGCACCCGCAGCACGTGCTCGAATCCCGAGCCGGCCTCCGCGAGCGACTCGCCGACCTGCCGCAGGACGTCGCTCGCCTGCACCTCGAAGTCGTCGGAAACGACCTCCATCGTGGACGTGTCGATTGGCGCCCGGCCCGACAGGAAGAGGAGGTCGCCCCAGCGGACGGCGCTCGAGATGAGCGGCTCGGACCCTCCGACCGGCAGGGCTCCGATGACGACCTTCTCCGGCATCGCTTGCCTCCTTCGACGGCGACCAACGAGAATCGATCATACGGCATGCAGGACGACGTATTCAGGATCGGCGTGACGCGCGATGTCGTGCGACCGGACGGGTCGCTCGTGTTCGCGCCGGTCGGCTTCGACGCGCTCGACACGCCGCGCATCGAGTGGGGATTCCTGGACGAGGACCGGCGGGAGCTCACCTCCGATCAGCTGCGCGGGCTCGACGGGCTCTTCCACTTCTCCCCGATCGTCAGCGCTGCGAGCCTGGAGGGAGTCGAGAGGCTCGCGCTGATCGCGCGCCACGGTGTCGGCCTCGACTTCGTCGATCTCGACGCGTGCACCGAGCGGGGCATCGCCGTCACGATCACGCCCGCGGGTGTCACGCGGGCGATCGCATCGGCAGCGGTCGCGCTGGTGCTGGCACTGTCGCACCGCCTCGTCGAGCGCGACCGTCTGCTGCGTGCCGGGCGGTGGTCCGAGGCACGGTTCGACCTGCTCGGGCTCGGGCTGACGGGGCGCACGCTCGGCGTCGTCGGCTACGGCCGCATCGGTCGCGAGGTCGTGCGACTGCTGCGGCCCTGGGAGATGCGCGTGCTGGTCAGCCAGCGAAGCGACCCCGCTGACGCGAACGTGGAGCACGTCCCGCTCGACGCCCTGCTCGAGGAGGCCGACGTCGTCGTCCTCGCGTGTCCGCTGACTCCGGAGACGCATCACCTGCTCGATGCGGCGCGGCTCGAGCGGATGAAGACGGGCGCGCTGCTCGTCAACGTTGCGCGCGGTCCCGTCGTCGACCAGGCCGCGCTCGCCGCCGCGCTCGCAGCCGGACGACTCGGCGGCGCGGGCCTCGATGTGTTCGAGCAGGAGCCCGTCGACGCCGCCGACCCGATCCTCGCGGCACCGCACGTCGTCGCGTCGCCGCATGCGCTCGGGTACTGGGACCAGCTGTTCCGCGATTGCGTCGGTGCTGCGTGCGCCGCGTTGCTCACCGTCGCAGCGGGCCGTGTCCCGCCGGACGTCGCGAACCCTGCCGTCCTCGACTCACCGCTGTTCCACGCAAAGCTCGACCGCGCGGCCGCCCGCGTGGTCCGCGACGGAGGAGGAGAACGAAGATGATCGACACTGCCGCCCGGAACGCCCTGCTGCACGGCACGACGGAGGCGCCACGCGAGATGCCCGTCCTGCGCGCCGGCTCCGCGACGGTGCTCCTCGACGGTGTCGACCTCCGCTACATGCGCATCGGTCGCACCGAGCTCGTCCGTCGCATCTACGCAGCCGTGCGCGACCGGAACTGGAACACCGTCCCGGGCACGATCTCCGAGCTCGAGATCGACGCGCGCGACGACTCGTTCGACGTCCGCTTCCACGTGCGCCACACGAGCCACGACGTCGACTTCTCGTGGGACGGCGCGATCAGCGGCGACGCCGACGGACGGGTCACCGTCTCGTTCGACGGACGTGCAGAGCGCGACCTGGAGTACAACCGAATCGGCCTCTGCGTCCACCACCCTTGGCGCGAGACCGCCGGGCGCCCGTATCGGGCGACGACGCCGGAGGGCGAGATCGACGGGGAGTTCCCGTCCCTGATCGGGCCGCAGCGCGTCGTCGACGGCGTGTACCACGCGCTGTTCCCGGCCTATGACCGGCTCGAAGTCCAGCTCGAGGGAGGCGGCTCGCTGCTCTTCGAGTTCGAAGGCGATCTCTGGGAGACCGAGGATCACCGCAACTGGACCGACGCGAACTTCAAGACGTACTCGACGCCGATGGCGCTCGGATTCCCGCACACGCTGGCCGCCGGACGATCACTTGTGCAGCGGGTCACCGTCACTCCGAGCGCCGTCGAGGCGGCGACGGCGTCCGGAGGGCCCGTACGGCTCTCGATCGGCGGGCCGATGGGGACGAAGGTTCCTGCGATCGGCCTCGGCCTCGACAGCGACGGCCGCGTTCCGAGCGAGCACGAGGCGGCCCTCATCGCCGCTCTCGCTCCCGCGCACGTGCGCGTCGAGGCGCGCCTCGACGGGAACGGCTGGCGCGACGCGGTCGCGCGCGCCCGGACGCTCGCCGCGCGCGTCGGTGCGCACCTCGAGCTCTCGCTGCAGCTCCGGCCGGAGCAGGCGGACACGCTGCCCGCGGTGGCCGAGGCGCTCGCAGGCGGGCCGCGCGTGGACCGCGTTCTCGTGACGCTCGCGGGCGGGAGGACGTCGACGCCGGAGGAGACGACGCCGGCGGAGCTCGTCGATCTCGCGCGCACCGCTCTTGGTCCCGCGCTCGCCGGGACGGCCTTCGTCGGCGGCACGGAGATGTACTTCACGGAGATCAACCGAACCCGGCCACAGCCCGCGACTTGGGACGGAGTGTGCTTCTCGATCACGCCTCAGATCCACGCGTTCACGGACGTCGACGTGATCGAGAACCTGGACGCCCAAGGCGAGACGGTCCGGTCCGCGCACGCGCTCGCAGGAGGAAAGCCGATTCACGTCTCGCCGGTGACGATCCGGCGACGCGTCAACTTCCATGCGGCCGCACCGGACCCGGACCCGGGCCCCGGCGAGCTGCCGGACGCCGTCGACGTGCGTCAGTCGTCGCTGTACGGCGCCGCGTGGACGGTCGGGAGCGTGAAGTACCTGTCGGAGGCGGGCGCGTCGTCGGTGACCTACTACGAGGCGACCGGCTGGCGTGGGGTCGTCGAGCGCGCCGAGGGGACGAGCCTGCCCGAGCGGTTCCACTCGAACGCCGGCGAGCCGTTTCCGCTCTATCACCCACTCGCCGACGCCGCGGGCTGGCGCGGGGCGGACGTGATCGCCTGCGGCTCCGAGGATCGACTGGTTGCGATCGGGTTCGCCGTGCGGGTGGACGGCGGGACGGCCCTGCTCGTCGCGAACGTGACGCACCGCGCGCAGGACGTGGTCGTCGGACCGCTCGAGGGGCCGGTCTCGCTCCGGCGCCTGAACGAGACGACGGCCGCGACTGCCGGATCCAACTCGGCCGGCTTTCGCGCGGCCGTCGAGCCGGCCGAGGTCGCGGGCGACCTGGTCCTGCGCCTCGAGCCCTACGAGGTCGTCAGGGTCGATCCGGCCGGGTGAGGCCTACGAGTCGACGAACGCGCGGTACTGCTCGACGTACTGCGCGATGCCGTCGCGGATCGACGAGTACCGCGGCTCCCATCCCAGCTGCGCGCGTGCGTTCTCGATCGACAGCTCGCCGCGCAGCGCGACGACCGGCTTCTCCGCCTCGCTCAGCTCCTCGCCGATCTCGACGTCCGCGCCCGGGACGAGCTCCCGGACGATCCGCGCCACCTCCGTTGTCGTTACGAGCGGCCCGCCCGCCGAGCCGTAGAAGATCCGGTCCGCGTTGTCCGGGGCGTCGAGCATCGCGATCACGAGCCCGGCGATGTCGCGCGCGTGCGTGTACGCGCGTGGGTGAGCGCCGCCGAACGCGAAGTGCGCGGGCTCACCGCGCACCGCGTTTTCCACCATCGCCTTGATCGGCCCGACGTACTGGTTCATGCCGAGCCCGTAGACGGCGGAGGGACGGATGGTGCGGAAGTCGAGGCCGAGCGCCTGCTGATAGGCGAAGCAGATCGCTTCGGCAGCGACCTTCGTCGAGCCGTAGAAGTCCGTGCCCGGGCCTGCGTCGGCGAGCAGGAGCGGATGGTTGCCGTCGATCGGCTGGTAGACGACGCGCGGGAGGACGCCGATCGAGGAGAAGTTCACGACGCGCGGCACGTCGAACGCGATCATCGCCTCGAGGATGTTGACGACGCCGCCGACGTTGACCTCGAAGGCCGTCGAGCGGTTCGTCGCGAGGTACGCGGGGTCGAGGATCATGGCCATGTGGACGACTTCGTCGATGCGGTGCGTGCGGAACACGTCGAGTACGCGCGCCTGGTCGCCGATCGAGCCTAGCTCCACGGGTACCGCGTCGGCGTCGACGCCCACGGCGAAGCGCGCCTCCGGCATGAAGCCGCGGATGTCGAAGACGACGACACTGCGTCCCGTATCGAGCAGTGCACGCACGAGGTGACCGCCGATGAAACCGGCTCCGCCCGTGACGAGCGTCGTCCGTTCCGCCACGGGCCGCCGGACGCGGTCGCGCGCGCCGATGTCGATCTCGGGCCGCGCCATTCCCTGCTCGTAGCGCTGCTCGCTCATCCCTGGACGGCTCCGAGAGTGAGCCCGCGAACAAGATGCCGCTGCACGAGGATCCCGAGGAATACGGCAGGCACGAGGGACACCATCGTGAGGGCGCTCGCCTCGCCGTACTGGTTGCCCTGGAAGCCGGTGATGATGCCGGCCAGCGCCACCGGAAGCGTGATGGCGTTGTCGCGTGCGAGCACCTGCGCGAACAGGAACTCCGTCCACGAGAAGATGAACGCGAACGCCGCGGCGGATACCAGCCCGGGCGCCGCGAGCGGCCATGCGATCTTCCGCATCGCCTGGACCCGTGAGCAGCCGTCGACGAGAGCGGCCTCCTCGAGCTCGACCGGCATCTGGCGGAAGTACACGTACATCATCCAGACCGTGAACGGGAGGGCGAAGACGGTGTACAGGAGCACGAGGCCGGTCTTCGTGTCGACGAGCTGGAAACCGAACCACGCTTCCGAGTAGCGGCTGTAGAGCAGGAAGACGGGGATGATGACCGCGATCGGGAGCAGCATCCGCTGGGAGAGGAACCAGAACGCGAGATGCTTGCCGCCGGTGCCGAACCGCGCCATCGAGTAGGCGGCGGCCGTGCCGATGACCAGCGCGAGCACCGTCGTCACGCCGGCGATGATGAGCGAGTTCTCGAGGCCCTTCCACCCGTTGAAGCTGTCCAGCGCCGTCGTGTAGTGGAGCGTCGTGGGGTCGGACGGCCACCACACCGGCGGATCGGAGAGGAGGTCCTCCTGCGGCTTGATCGACGTCACCGCCGCCCAGTACAGCGGTAGGAGGAGAAAGCCGAGGTAGAGCAGGATGAACGCTGTGCGCAGGACGGCGCCGACCCGGAACCGGCTGCCGCGCACGGCGGCGGTGGAGCCGCGACCGCGCGCGTCGGAGCGTGCTGCATCGATCGCCACGGCCTAGGCTTCCACCGGCTTCAACAGCCTCCGCACGAGCCAGAAGGAGATGAACGTGAGCATCACCATGAACATCAAGGCCCCGGCGGTGCCCTGGCCGAGATGGAAGAGCTCGAATCCCTGCTGGTAGAGGTAGTACGACGACGTATACGTCTCGGTGCCCGGCCCGCCGCGTGTGAGCGAGTAGATGATGTCGAACAGCTTGCCGGCGTCGATGAACCGGAACGTCATGGCGATCAGCACGATCGGCGCGAGCAGGGGCATCGTGACGAAGAAGAACGACTGGCGCGGCTTCGCCCCGTCGAGATCCGCGGCCTCGTAGAGGTCGTCGGGGATCGCCGCCAACCCCGCGAGCAGAATCACGAACATGAACGGCGTCCACTGCCACGTGTCGGCGAGGATCAGCGAGATGTAGGTCCACGGCGAGTCGTTGGTGAAGTCGATCGTCACGCCGTGCCCGAGCAGCTTGCCGAGCAGCCAGTTCATGGGACCGAACGGACGGCGCAGGAACAGGTCGAAGAAGCCGCCCACGATCACCGGGCTCATGAAGAGCGGGATCACGAACAGCACCATCAGGCCGCGGCGCCCGCGGAACGGTCGCATCATGGCGAGCGCGAGCAGGAAGCCGAGCGCGAGCTCGACCGCGACCGAGATCGTCGCGAGGAACGCCGTCACCCAGAGCGAGTGCACCCAGACCGGGTCGTCCCAGTTCGCCTTGAAGTTGTCGAGTCCGACCCACGGATGCGCGAGTCCGAGGGAGAAATCGTACTGGACGAAGCTCGCCCAGAGCGCGAAGCCGAGCGGGAAGATCGTGAGCGCGAGGATGAGGACGACCGACGGCGCGACGAGCAGCCAGCGGACGTTCCGGTCCATCCAGGAGGAGGCGGCCCGTGACCGCCTCCTCACGATGGTTGACTCGGCGCGAGTCGCCACCAAGCGCCGTCAGGCCGAGATCTTGACCGCCTGGCCCCGCTTTGCGACCGTGTTCGCGCTGGTCGCGCCGGGGAGCTTCAGGAACGCCGCGTACGACGCCTTCTGCTTGGCGACGCCCAGCTTCTTCGTGATGGCGTCCCACTC
>DASXTR010000275.1:0-6633 GCA_036505325.1 Gaiellaceae bacterium | reverse complement strand
GGCGCTCGTCGAGCGCGGACTGGTCGATCGCAGCCGTCTCCGGGAGTTGTTCGAGGAGATCCGTCCGGCGCTCTACCGGTTCCCGGCCGTCGACGAGCCGTCGTTTGCACGCGCCGTCGAGTCGATCTCATGAACGCGGTGGTCGCGGGCGCGGTCGCCGTCCCCCTTCTCGTGCTCGTGCTCCTCGTCACGCGGCCGGGCACCGACGAGACCTGGGAGAACCATCCCGCGCACTTCTGGCTCGTCCTCGCTGCCGCGGCGCTGAGCGTCGCGCTCGGGTACGCCGTCTCGGCGGCCGCGCGCCGGCGGCGCGACGCGCGTCTCTTCCTCGCGTCGCTCGCGTTCATCGCAGCCGCGGCGTTCCTCGGCCTCCACGCGCTGACCACGCCAGGCGTCCTCCTGGAGAAGAACGCGGGTTTCGAGCTCGCGACGCCGATCGGCCTCGCCGTCGCGGCCGTCTTCGCCGCCGCGTCGGCGTGGGAGTACACGACGGAGGCGTCGGCGGCGGTCATGCGGCACGCGAACGCGCTGCTCGCCGCCCTCACGCTGCTCGCCGCGGGCTGGGGAGCGGTGTCGCTGGCCGAGGTCGCACCCCTCGACCACCCGGTCGTCGGCGAGCAGCTCGACGGGTGGCAGGTGGGACTCGCGGTGACCGGCCTCGTGCTGTACGGGCTTGCGGCGCTGGGCTACGCCCGTCTCTACCGCCGCCGGCGCTCCGGCGTCCTGCTCGCAGTCGCGACCTCGTTCACGCTGCTCGCGGAGGCGATGCTCGTGATCGTCTGGGCGCGGAACTGGAAGCTCTCGTGGTGGGAGTGGCATCTGCTGATGCTCGCCGCGTTCGCGGCGATCGCCCTCGCGGCGCGGCACGAGTGGCACGAGGAGCGCTTCAGCGCGCTCTACCTCGACCAGACGCTGGCGGGGGCGCGCGACGTCTCCATCCTCTTCGCCGACCTGCAGGGTTACACGAGCTTCGCGGAGAAGACGCCGCCGGCGCAGGTCGCGCGGGTGCTCGCCGAGTACTGGGACCGCCTGATTCCGCTGCTCGAGGACGCGGGCGGCGAGGTCCACCAGGTGATCGGCGACGCCGTGATGGTGATCTTCAACAAGCAGAACGACCTGCCCGAGCATCCTGTCGCCGCCGCGCGCGCCGCGCTCCTCTTCCAGGCGGCGGCGAGGGAGGTCGCGGACGCCCATCCCGACCGGCCGAGGTTCCGCGTGGGCCTGAACAGCGGCGAGGTCGTGGCCGGCGTGATCGGCGCCCGCGGCCACCGCAAGCACGGTGTCGTCGGCGACACCGTCAACCTGGCGGCGCGGCTGGAGAGCCGGGCGCCGGTGGGCGAGGTCGTCGTCGGCGCGGAGACCGCGCGCCGCCTCCCGCCCGGAACGATGCTCGAGCGCCTGGCCGACCTCGACCTGAAGGGGAAGTCCGAGCCCGTGGAGGCCTATGTGCTGCGCGCGCTGCCCTGAGCGGCCGCATCGTCCGCCCACGCGCCCAGCAGGCCGCGGTAGTGCGCGACGAACTGCTCGTGCTCGTGCGGCGGGAACGTCGAGACGACCTCCTGCACGAGCAGGTCGTCGAACTCGCCCGACGTGAACCACTCGTGCGCCGTCTCGTCGAAATGCGCGAGGTGGCGATCGCAGAACTCCTGGTACGCCTCGACCTGGAAGTACTCGTCCACCATCCGACGGTACCGCGCGAGCTTGTCGTCGTACGTGAGCGTCTCGTCGTCCCCGATCTCGAAGTAGTCGCGCGTCGTCTGGTTGATCGTCATCGGCCGCCCCGTCACGATGCAGAACGCGGACCACTTCACGAGCGCCTTGATCGCCCAGGGGAAGTAGTAGTGGAGCGACGTCAGCGCGACATCCGGCGACGCATTCGCGTAGTCGATCGGATAGGCGACGCCGTCCTTGACGATCGTCTCGCACGAGTTGAACTCCCAGCGGAAGAACGCGTTCACGAGCCGCGAGATCGTGACGATCTCGTGCCCGAGCTCGGGCGAGAGGAATTCGTGGCGGACGTGGTAACGGTCGTACATCGGCCGTGACGGGTCGAACCACATCGACATCGTCTCGGCGCCGATCGACAGCGACCGCACGAAGACGTCGAAGTCCTCGAGCGCCTGCTGGATGTGCATCATCCGCTCGCCCGACTCGTCGTAGCGGGCATAGAGCTCGTGCTCGTCGCCGACGCGCGAGACGCCGATCCACTGCCCGCCGTCGAACGGCTTCATGAAGAGCGGATAGCCGACGTGCGACCCGATCTCGCCGAGGTCGAACGGCGCGTTGTACCTGTCCGCCGTCACCTGGAAGCGCTCGCCCGCCGGCGGGACCTTGTGCGGGATCAGCCACGTCGGCGGCACCTTGATCCCGCAGCGGATCATCGCGCAGTACGCCGAGTGCTTCTCCATCGCCTGGAAGGTGAACGGGTTGTTCAGGAGGTACACGTCGTCCATCAGCGAGATCTTCTTGAGCCACGCGCGCGGGAGGTCGTACCACCAGGCGAGCCGGTCGATGACGAGCGAGTAGCGCGGCCGGTAGCGGAGGTCGAACGGCTCGATGATCAGCCGCTCGGTCCGGATCGTGGTGCCGTCGACCGGCCCCAGGCGCGCCACGAGCGCCTCGAAGGCCGTGGGCCAGTCCTCCTCCGTCCCGATCAGGAGCCCGATCGTGTGCTCAGACAAACCGAGGAAGATGATGCGCGATTCCGTCGCCCGGCGCGACGGTGAGGCGACGGCCTTCCGCGACCGCCGTGAGCACCTCGGCCTGCTCGGGCCAATTGCCCACGAACGCGGCGCCTGCGAGGCGCCCGTCGCGCACGACGAGCCGTGCGTATCGAAGCTCGGCCTCGCTGCCGTCGACGGTCAGGACCTCGTCGCCCGGCGCGGCGTCGACGGCGCCGACGGAGGTGACCGCGAGGCCGATCCCCTTCACCACCGCGACCGGCGGCGCCGGCTCGTACCGCCGCGGCGCGCCGACCGCATTCGCCGCTGCCACCTCCGCCTGCGCGACGGCGTTCGGCCAGAGGCCACGCACCTCCCCGGCGACCTCGGCGACATCGCCGGCGGCAAAGATCGCCGCGTCGCTCGTTCGCATCTGCTCGTCGACGAGCACGCCGCGTCCGACCGCGAGCCCGGCGGCCCGCGCCAGCTCCGCGTTCGGCCTGATGCCCGCGCAGAGGACGAGCAGGTCGAGCGGCAACCGCCGCGCATCCGCAAGCGCGAGGGCGGACGCCGCTTCGTCGCCCTCGACCGCCGTCGGCTCCGCGCCCAGCTCGACGCCGATCCCGAGCCCTTCGACATAGCGCCGGACGAGCTCGCCGCCGTGGGGGTCGAGCTCGCGGCGGAGGAGCCGATCGGAGCGTTGGACGATCCGGACCCGCAGGCCGAGGCGATGAAGCGCGTACGCGACCTCGATCCCGAGCGGACCGCCGCCGACGACCACCGCGCGCCGGCACTGGTGCCGCTGGACGTACGCGCGGACACCGCCCGCGTCGTCGGCGCGCCTGACCACGAAGACGCCCGCGCGTCCCACCCCTTGAAGGGGCGGGACGGAAGCCGAGCTGCCCATCGCCAGAATCAGGCGGTCATACGGGAGGCGCTCCCCGGTGCCGAGGACGACCACGCGCCCGGCGACGTCGATGCCCCGCACCTGCGTGTTGAGCCAGCAGGTGACCGCGTTGCGCTCGTACCAGTCGTCGGGCAGGAGCAGGAGGCCGCTCATCGCCGTCCGTCCGTACACGAGGCGCGAGATCGCCATGCGGTTGTAGAGCGGGTGGAGCTCTTCGCCGACCAGATCGATCGCGCAGTCAGGGTGCGCACGACGAACGTGATCCGCCGCGGTGACACCCGCGATCCCGTTGCCTATCACGACAACGCGCTCGATCGAACGGTCATAGCCGTCCACAGCGCGCGGCTCGGCCGTTCGCGCTCCGGCCGAGACGTCCAGCGACACGCGCACGTCGCCGAGGATGCGCGCGCAGCAGGCGAGCCGGCACTCGGGACCGAGACCGAGCCGCTCGAGGGTGGCACGCTCCTCGCTCCGGACCTCCGACAGCTGCTCGTCGCCGGCCAGCACCGTCAACGGGTCCGCGCCGCAGACGCCCATCCGGCAGCCCGCCTCCAGCGGAAGCTCGGCCTTCTCGGCCACCTCTAGCAGCGTCGCGCCGCGGCGCGCGACCGCTCGCCGCGCCTGCGGCAGGAACGTCACCTCGTACGTCTCACCCGACGCGGCGCGCGCGGCCTCCAGGCCGGCGGCCGGTCGCGCATCGAGTTGCTGCGCGGCGCCGAAGACCGTTCCGCCGAGCAGCTGTTCCTTCACCCATGTGCGGTAGACGAAGACGACGGTCACGGCCGCCACCGCGACGTTCTCGCCGACCAGGAGCCAGCCGGGCTTGTCCCAGTCGAACGCAGTCGGGAAGCGCAGGACGTTGTGCGCGTTCAAGGCGACTGCGGCGAACACCGCCGTGAGCAGCACCGGCGTGACGAGCGCCAGCGCGTCGAGGAGGTAGAACGCGCCGAGACTGACGAGCATGTAAGCGACCGTCTGCCCGTAGAAGCCCGCGAGCGAGATCCCCATGTCCGCCGGCGCGGCGATCTGTGAACTCGGAATCGTGAAGAACGCAATCACGAAGCCCGGGAACGTGCCCGC
The DNA here is from genome assembly GCA_036505325.1 of Gaiellaceae bacterium. Classification (GTDB taxonomy): domain Bacteria; phylum Actinomycetota; class Thermoleophilia; order Gaiellales; family Gaiellaceae; genus PALSA-600. The sequence goes on along the minus strand of DASXTR010000275.1, from coordinate 1,986 downwards.
GAAGATCTTGCGCTGGGCGACGTAGCGTGGATCCTCGTCGGCGAGGTCGGCGGCGGCTGCGACGTCGGGATTGAAGTCGTAGCAGTTCTTCACGCACCCGACGCACGGCCGGCAGTACGCGTTCGGGACCGGCACCGCCGGCGTCTGGCCGTAGAGCCGCTGGATCGGGAGCAGCGGACAGAACGTCCCGCACCAGCCGCTCTTGCCCTTGAACGCGACGCCGCCGGCGAATGCCGCTCCGAGCGCGACGAGCATCAGCACGCCGACGGCCGCGCCGTTGTGGTCGAACACCGGCGCGCGCGTCGAGATCAGCGCGAAGTAGAGGACGACCTGGATCGCGAACGCGTTGCGGCGAAGCCAGGGCGGCACGGTCTTTCCGCGCGTGAACCCCAGCAGCCGCGGATACTGGTTGAGCGCGGCCATCGGGCAGACGTTTCGCCAGAGGCCCGGCGCGAGCAGCCAGACCAGGGGCAGCACGGGCAACACGAAGAGCCACCACGCGATCAGTCCCGCGTGCGCGTCGACGAACAGGACGGCGACGAGTGCGAGCGCGCCGAGCACCGATGCGCCGGCGAGCGCCCGCCACGCCCAGAGCGGCAACGGCTGCCGCCGGTCGAGGTAATTCGGAAACGCTGTCACCCGGCGACGAGCGTGGTCAGCCGCCGCAGGCGCCGCGCGACGATCCGGCCCGTGTCGAGAAGGATCGTGCGCGCGAGTACAGGCGCCTCGGCCGCGAGGGCCTCGAAGGCGGGGAACGGGAGCCGGAGCAGCTCGCCGTCGCTGCGCGCGCGAAGCGTCCCCGACCGCGGCCCCTCGTCGAAGAACGTCACTTCGCCGACGAGAGACGGAGCCTCGATCACGTTCACCACGCGGCCGCCCACGAGGAGCTCGACCGTCCCGGCGACGACGATCAGGAGCGCACGGTCGACCTCCCCCTCACGCGCGACGTCGTCGCCCGCCCCGAACCTCCGCCACTCACAGTGCGCGACGATGCGGTTCCACTCGTCGGCGTCGCAGTCGGCGAGGAAGACCGTCTCCGCCGCGTCCTCGGGCACGAGCGCGTGCTCCGGTGACGGGTTCATGAAGCGCCGCAGGTTGAGTGCCCGGCCGGACACCATTCAGTTGTCGCAGAGCGCGCGCACGCGCGCAACCTCGTCTACACGAAGCGCGGGAGATGATGGGCGATCTGCCGCCGCCACGAGGGCCAGTCGTGCGGAACGTCGTGTCCCCAGAGATCCACCTCGTGCGGGATGCCCTTCTCGCCGAGCAGCCATGCAAAGCGCTTGGTCGACTCGAGCGCCCCGGTCGTGTCCTCCCACTGGCCCTGGCCGCAGACCAAGACCAGGCTCGCGTGCGACCGCAGCCAGTCGAGGTGGTCGCCGTGCAGATGCTGCACGTAGTCCATCGGGTTGTTGAAGTACACCGCCTCGCCGCGTTCGCCGCCGCCCGTGACGGTGACGTCGTAGACGCCGCTCATGCAGATCGCGAGCGGGAAGAGGTCGGCCCGTTTGAGGCAGAAGTTCGCGGCGTGGTAGGCGCCGAAGCTCGCGCCCGTGACGAGGATCTCGTGCGTCCTCGAGTCGTCCTGCACGAACGGGACGACCCGCTCGGTGACCCACCACTCGTAGAAGCCGTGGCGCCGCGCCGCCTCCTCGAGGTCGACGCCGCTGCGCCAGCTCTGCGAGTCGTACGAGGAGACGCAGTAGAGCTTCAGCCGCCCGTCCGCGAACAGCGGGCCGAGCTCGTCGACGAGTCCGCGGTCCTCCCAGTCCCACGGCTCGCCCTGCTCGGACGGAAACACGATCACCGGCCGGCCCCAGCGGCCGTAGCAGAGGACGCGTCCGCCTTCGAGATCGATCGCGCGGTCCGCCATCAGGCGACGGCCTCGATCAGCGTCGGGAGGTGCGGGTCGAACGTGTCGCGCCAGCACGTCCAGTTGTGCCCGTCGCGGACGAGGCCGAGCCAGACGGTATAGCCCTGCCGCTC
>DASXTR010000274.1:0-18227 GCA_036505325.1 Gaiellaceae bacterium | reverse complement strand
GCGTCCTCCTCCAGCGAGTAGCCCGCGCGGTGCGCGCCGATCGCGTACAGCTCGTCCAGGCGGTCGAGGATCCGGTTCACGGCGTCATCTTCGCTTGTCTCGCGGCCGCGAACCGCGTAGGTTCGGCCGACTTCAACTCACAAGGAGGCAAGTTGAGAATTCTGTTTGCTGCGGCCTCCACACTGATGATCCTCGCGCTCGGAGGCAGCGCGTCGGCGGCGACCGCCCCGTCGGGGCCGCCTACGGCAGTGGGGACCGGCGGTGCGGCCGCGACTGTCGAGACTCTCGCCACGCAGGCGGCGATCGACACCTTGCGGGGCGGCGGCAACGCCGTCGACGCCGCTGTCACTGCGGCCGGCGTGCTCGGCGTCACCGAGCCGTTCTCGTCCGGGATCGGCGGCGGCGGCTTTCTCGTCCTGCGCACCGTCGGCGGGAAGGTGACGACGATCGACGGGCGCGAGACAGCTCCCGCCGCGATGACGCCGACGTCGTTCTGGGAGGACAGCAAGCCGCTGCCGTTCAACGACGCGCGCTACAGCGGGATGTCCGTCGGCGTCCCTGGAACGGTGCAGACGTGGGCGGACGCGCTCGCGAAGTACGGGACGATCTCGCTCGCCGAGGCGCTCCAGCCCGGGATCCGCGTCGCCCGCGAGGGCTTCGTGGTCGATCAGACGTTCTTCGACCAGACGCTCGCGAACAAGGACTACTTCGACGACATCCCGTCGTCGGCCGCGCTCTACCTCGACGCGCACGGCACGCCGCACGACGTCGGCACGACCTTCCGCAACCCCGACCTCGCCGCGACCTACGAGCGCATCGCACAGCTCGGCGCGAAGGGGTTCTACCGCGGGGCCGTCGCGGACGCCCTCACGACGATGGTGCAGAACCCGCCGGCCCTGCTGACGGCGAACCACATCTGGCGGCCCGGCGTGATGACGATGCGCGACCTGCGCGCGTACACCGCGCCCGAGCGGGCGCCGACGCACATCGGCTACCGCGGCCTCGACGTCTACAGCATGGGCCCGCCCTCGAGCGGCGGCTCGACCGTCGGCGAGGCGCTCAACATCCTCGAGGGCTACGACCTCTCGACGATGACGCGCGAGGCGGCGCTGCACCGCATGCTCGAGGCGTCGCGCTACTCGTTCGCCGACCGCAACGCGTACCTCGCCGATCCCGCGTACTACGACGTACCGCTCGACTGCCTCCTGTCGGACGAGTTCGCGGCGGCGCGACGCACGCTGATCACCGAGACCGCGGCGAAGAGTCCGGTCGCGGCCGGTACCTGTCCGCCGACTGCGACGGCGGCGGCAACGGAGGTCGATCCGACGTCGACCACTCACATCTCGACGAGCGACAAGTTGGGCAACGTCGTCTCGTACACGTTCACGATCGAGTCGACCGGCGGCGCGGGAATGGTCGTCCCGGGCTTCGGGTTCCTCGCGAACAACGAGCTGACGGACTTCAACTTCGACTCGACGACGCACCCGAACCGGGTCCAGGCCGGCAAGCGGCCGCGCAGTTCGATGAGCCCGACGATCGTCACCAAGAACGGGGCGCCGTTCCTGACCGTCGGCTCGCCCGGCGGCTCGACGATCATCACGACTGTCCTCCAGATCCTCCTCGACCGCCTCGATCTGGGGCTGACGCTGCCGGAGGCGATCGCCGACCCGCGGCTTTCGCAGCGGAACACGACGACGACGCAATGGGAGCCGGCGTTCTCGCCGACGGTCAAGGCTGACCTGGAAAAACGCGGCCACAAATTCCCGGACCAGGCCACGTCCGAGATCGGCGCGGCCACCGGCATCGAGTTCCTCGGCGGCGACAAGGTGCTCGCAGCGGCGGAGCCGACGCGGCGTGGCGGCGGCAGCGCGATGGTGGTGACGCCCTCGGGTTAAGCGATCTTCCGTAGGACCACGAAACCGGCGAGCGGGAGGAGCGCGACGAGTGCGAATCCCGCTCGCCAGGACGTCGCCGCGACGACGGCGCCGAACGCGGCGGGATAGATCGCGCTGAACGAGTTCAGCACCGTCTGCTGGAGGCCGATCGCGGCGCCGCTCCGCGCGTGGCCGGCGAGCTCGGCGGCGGCCGCGAACGCGAGGCCGTTCCAGCTCATCGCGAGCACGCCCGTGAGGACGAGGGTCGGGACGAGGAACGCGAGCGGCGCCGTCAGGAGCGCCGTCGTCAGGACGACCAGCACGGCCATCGCAAGCGCGAGCCGGCGCATCGGCATGATCCTGCTCCGCAGGACGTCCGACCAGCGGCCGGCGCCGATGCGGGCGCCGATCCCGAGGAGCTGTACGACCGCGAGGACCGCCGCAGCCCGCGACGGCGAGAGCCCGCGACGGTCGTGGAGGAAGAGGACCGTGAAGCCGACGACGCACATCTGCGGCGCGACGATCAGCGCGCTGCCGCTCGCGAGCCTCCAGATGCGCCGGTCGCGGAAGGGCGGCACGAGGCCGGTTCCCTCCTCGTCGGCCGGCCGCGGACCTTCCTTCAGGAAGGCAGCCGTGAGCGCCGCGCCGGCGAGGCACGACGCGCCGAGCACGCCGAAGCCCCAGCCGACGCCGCCCGCACGCACGACAGGGGGCAGGACGAGCGAGAAGACGAGCCCGCTGATCGGAATCGCCGTCTGCCGGATCCCGAGCGCGAAGCCGCGCTCGTGCGGGCCGAACCAGTGCATGACCGCGCGGCCACTCGCCGAGTTGACGCTCGCGCCGGCCGCCCCCGCGAGCACGATCAGCGCAGCCAGCGTGCGGAAGTCGGACGCCTCCGACGCGAGCACCAACGCGCCGCCGCACGCCGTCAGACCCGCGGCGAGCACGGCGCGCTCGCCGAGGCGGTCGGTCGCGAGCCCCCACGGGATCATCGAGAGAACCGATCCGGCGAGCGACCCCGAGATCAGAACGCCAGTCTGGCCGAGCGAAAGGCCGTACCGCTCACGCAGCGCCGGCGCCATCACGGCGGCGCCGAACCAGATCCCGGAGTACGTCGCCTGCGCAAACGTCCCGGCCGCGAGCACGACCCAGCGGTACCGCACGCGTCACATCCCCGTCACGCTCTCGTCACGGTGGCTGCCACCGTCACGGAAGTGTCACGCGCTACAGCCCGAACGGGTTGATCGGCCGGTTGCCGATGTTGGTGATCACCGACTTCGTCTCCAGGTAGAGCTCGAGCGTCTCGAGCGCGAGCTCGCGGCCGAAGCCGGACTGCTTGTAGCCGCCGAACGGGATCCCGGGGAAGGCCGTGTACGGCATGTTGATCCCGACGGTGCCCGACTTGATCCGCGCGGCGATGCGATGGCCCTTCGCCGGGTCGGTCGTCCACACCGTCGCCATCAGCCCGTACTTGACGTCGTTCGCGATCTGGACCGCTTCCTTCTCGTCCGCGAACGGGATCACCGTGACGACGGGGCCGAAGATCTCCTCCTGCGCGGCGACCATTCTGTTGCCTGCCTTGGCAACTACCGTCGGCGGATAGAACGCGCCGGGGCCCCCGGCGACCGCGCCGCCTGTCGTCACCTCCGCACCCTCCTCGCGCGCGCCGTCGACGAACGCGTGCACCTTGTCGCGGTGCGTGGTCGAGATCAGCGAGCCCATCTGCGTCTCGGGATCCAGCGGGTCGCCCACGCGGACCTTCCCGGCGAGGTCGGTGATGTGCGCGACGACGTCGTCGTAGATCGACTGCTCGACGAGCAGGCGCGAGCGCGCCTCGCACGACTGGCCGGCGGCGTAGAAGATCGACCACGCGCTCGACGGGATCGCGCTGGCGAGATCGGCGTCCGCAAAGAGCAGGTTCGGGCTCTTGCCGCCGAGCTCGAGCGTCACGCGCTTGATCGGGTCGGAGCACAGCCGCATGATCTCGCCGCCCGTCTTCGTCGAGCCGGTGAACGCGACCTTGTCGATCCCGGGATGCCGGACGAGGTACGCGCCGGTCGTCGGACCGTCGCCGGGGACGACGTTCACGACGCCCGGCGGGATCCCGGCCTCCGTCGCGAGCTCGGCGAGCCGCAGCGCCGTCAGCGGCGTCTGCGGATCCGGCTTCAGCACGACGGCACACCCGGCCGCGAGCGCAGGCGCGAGCTTCCACGTCGCCATCAGCAGCGGGTAGTTCCACGGGACGATCTGCCCGGCGACGCCGACGGGCTCCTTCAGCGAGTAGAAGAGCAGCGAGCCTCCGATCGGATTCGAGCGTCCCGCGATCGTCGCGATCGCGCTCGCGTAGAAGCGGAAGTACTCCGCCGCGCCCGCGAGCTCGGCCTTCACGGACGAGATCGCCTTGCCGACGTTGCGGCTCTCGAGCTCGGCGAGCTCCTTGCGATTCGCGGCCATCGCGTCGGCCAGCGCGTGCAGCAGCCGCGAGCGCTCCGTCCCCGGCGTGCGGCCCCAGCCCTCCTGTGCGGCGCGCGCCGCCTCGACGGCACGGTCGACGTCGGCCTCGCCGGCCATCGCGGCGCTCGCGAGCAGCTCGCCGGTCGCGGGCTCACGTAGCTCGCGCACCTCGCCCGACTGCGGCTCGATGTACTCGCCGTTGACGAAGAGGAGGTATTCCCGGGTCGCGACCGCCATCGCGCCGGACGATACCTCGGGAGCACGCCGGCAGTCCGGTCGCCGACTGTTCGGCAACCGCAGACGGACGCGCGGGCGAAGCCCGCGCGTCCTGAGGTCGGCGCCGCGAGCGGCGCCTCAGCGCTCAGGTCAGGAAGAGCGTCGCGATCGCGCCCGCGGCGAGCGCGTACGCCCAGACGCGGTCCGCATTGATCCAGCCGCGCCGCAGGAACGCCACGCCGACGACCTCGTAGACGAAAACAGCCGTGGCCGCCGCGGCCGCGATCATCACGGACGTATGCAGTAACGCAGCCGCGGCGGCGGTGTGCACATGGACATGGACATGGCCCGCCACCGCGAAGGGCAGGAGCATCAGGCCCGCGCCATGGGCCGTCGACATGAGAAACGACCACAGAGCCAGCTCATGGCTGGCCATGGACATGGCCCAGGGACGCCCATGGCGATGTGGCACCGCGAGTCGCCACCAGGCGAAAACGGCCAGGGCCGCAACCGCCCCGACTCGTACGGCCCGGTCCGAGACAACCGTCTGCAACGCGCCCGCCGCGAGCAACGCGAGCCCGACCGAGGCGAAGTGCCCGAGCGCGATCGGCGGCAGCGCGAACGCGAGCGCTCGGCGGGATCCGCGCTGGAGTCCCGCGCCGACTGCGAGCAGCCAGCCCATCGCCGGGTTGAGCCCGTGGAACGCGCCCAGCGCGGCGATTCCGGCGAGGCTCCAGCCGCTCACGGGAAGCAGTACGAATCGGACGACGCGTCGCCGCCCTCGAGACGGATCTGGTGCGGGAGGCGCCCGTCGAAGTTGGTCGTCAGGAACTCCGGGTCGAGGGCCATCGCCCCGTCCGCCCCGACGTCGAGCTTCGCGATCCAGCCGTCGAGGCCCGCCGGATAGAACTGCTCGTCCCAGCTCGAGTAGAGCGAGTTCGACACGTAGACGCGCCGGCCGTCGCGGCTCACCTCGACCATCTGCGGCCCGCCCTTCAACGCCCCGGACGCAGGGTGCTCCGCGCGTGACGCGATCCCGCCGAGCCGCACCTTGCCGGTGAGCTGCGGCGAGAACGGGTCGGAGACGTCGTACTGGAGGAAGTCGCCGGTCCCCCAGCAGGAGACGTACAGGTACCGATCATCCAGCGAGAGGTTGATGTCCGTGACGAGCGGCGGCACGGCGCCGAATCCCTGCAGGAGCGGCGGCAGCAGCTCCGTCTCCGCGGGCTCCGCGGGGATCGAGATCGCCTTCCGGATCTGCCACTCGCCGTGCTCGAGGTACCAGTGCCAGATCGACGCCGAGAGATCCTCGACGCTCACGACGACGCCGACGAAGCCGTAGTGCTTGCGCGGATCGTGAGCAGGCCGTAGCTCGAGCACCATCTGGTGCGCGTCGCCGACGTCGAGCGTCTGGACGTGCTTGCCGTCACGCAGGTCGTAGACGTGCATCGCGTGCCCGTACTCGCGCCCGAGCAGCTTCTCGGGCACGACGCCGTTCTCGAACATCGCGGGCGTCGCCCACTCGCTCGACACGAGCGTGCCCTCGTTGAGGTTCCACCAGAAGTCGTACTGGTACCGCTGCTCGCCCTGCTCCGACTCCCATGGGCCGAGCGGCTCGAACGTCTCGCAGTCGAGGCGGAACAGGCCGCCCGCCTCGTCGGCGCCGTTCGCTCCGCCGAGGCCGCTCATGTAGATCGCGTCCGGGCCGCAATGCGAGGTGTGCGGGCGCGAGTAGCCGGTCTTCGCGGTCAGCTCCTCCGGCTCGATCGTCTTCACCAGCTTCGGCGCGCGCGGGTCGTCCTTCGTGTCGAGGACGTAGACGCGCGAGGAGGCGAGCCCCGGCACGACGAGGTAGCGCCGCTCGACGTGCGGCCGCGGCGCCGACGGGCAGAGCGCCGCGCTGCATGCGTTCCAGCCGAAGTGGTGGAGCTCGTCGCCCGGCGCCGCCAGCTCGACGGTCGACACGATCTGCCCGTAGGTCTCCGATACAAGCTCCAGATCGACCACCCCGAGCGCGTCGGGGCGCGACTGCTGGTCGGGCTCGAGCAGCGCGACGTAGGCAAGCGTCTCCGGAGGCGCCTCCATCGCGAGGCGCGGGGACGGATAGAAACTCGGGTCCGGAGTCCAGCGGGCCATACTCGACCTCCTGTTGGGGCGAAGCTTCCGAAACGAAAGTAACGGATCGGCCCCGACGCGCGAAATCGCCCGGACTACACGGCGGCGGCGAGATCCCCGATCCGCACATGCTCGGTCAGGAGCCGCACGAAGCGGGACCGGTCGCCGCCGACGTACGAGCGGCAGAGCTCGGCGCCGGCGCTGTAGGTGATCACGTACGCACGCCACGTCGGATCCGTGACGAAGCGGATCGTGTGACGCGCGCGTTCGGGTGTCGCGAGCGACCAGCGGCGGACGTACGCCTCCGCATCGCCGACGGAGGCGCCCTCCTCGTGAATCATCAGCGCCGCGTCGAGGCCGACGCGGCGCACCGACCGGAGTGTGTCCTGCACCGCAGATGCGCGGTCGTCGTACGCGATCCCGTGCCGCCGGAGGATCGCGACGGCCGCGGCTTCGCCGTCCTCGTCGAGCGCGATCTCCCGCCCGGTCTCGGCAATCCCCTCGCTGAGGACCGCCTGAGGAGTCGGCACGAGCTGGATCGCCTCCTCGACGAGGCCGCGGTCGCGGACGAGTAGCTGCTCCTTCAGCGCGTGCTCGGTGTGGTGGCCCGGATAGACCTCGTGCGCCGCTAGGTCGACGAGGTCGTACGCACTCGTGGGCATGTCGAGGTTGACGACGACGCGACTGCGCAGGTCGCCGAGGTAGTAGTTGAACGCCCACCACGGCTCGTCGTGCACCGCCTCGAGGTCCAGGCGCTCGCCCGCGGGAAGGTCCACGAGCGCGCGCGTGCGCTCGCGCAGGTCGTCGACGAGAGCCGTGAGCGCCGGCACGAGCCGGTCGTGCGGCACGAGCTGCGACGCGCGAAACGATTCCAGGCGGTCGACGAGGTCGCCTTCGCCCGGAAGGAGCTCCTCGAGGCGGGCCTGCGCGGCCGCGTACTCCTCGTGCTGCGGCGGCGCCGGCCGGACGCCGTAGCAGCCCTCGATCTCGTCGCAATACGAGAGCTCCTCTCCCGCCAGCACGCCCGCGTACGTGCGAAGACCCCGGACCTGGTCGTAGAGCCAGCCCTCGTCGAGCTCGCCGAGGAGCTCGTCCGCGTCGGCGGCGAGCGTCGCCGCGTCTGCGAGCGGCTCGGCGTCGACCTCGTCCTTGAGCTCGGGCGGACCGTAGTACGCATCGACGAGCCCGTCGACGTGGCGACCGAGCCGCAGCCCGAGCCGGAGGTAGCGCTCGGCCGCCGTCACACCGCGAATTCGGCCACGGCACCCGTGCCGGCGCGGCGCAAGAGCTCGGCGACGGCCTCGCGGCCTTCGTCGCCGTAGTCGCAGGTCAGCTCGTTCACGTACATCGCAACGAACCGGTCGGCGGTCTGCGCGTCGATGCCCCTGCCGAACCGGCGCGCATACTCCATCGCCTCGGCGCGGTGGTCGAGCCCGCAGCGGATCGCCTCGCCGAGCACGGCGGACACGTCCGCGAGCCGGTCCCCGAGATCGCGGCGCGCGACGTTCACGCCGAGCGGAAGCGGCAGCCCGGTCTCGAGCAGCCACCATTCGCCGAGGTCGAGGGCCTTGTGGAGCCCGGCGGCGCGATAGGTCAGCTGGCCCTCGTGGATCAGCAAGCCGGCGTCGGCGCGGCCCGATGCGACCTCGTCGAGGATCTGGTCGAATGGGAGCTCGCGCACCGGCACGTCTTCGCCGAGCGCGAGCCGAAGGACGAGGTAGGCGGTCGTCATCCGTCCGGGAATCACGATCTCGAGCCCGCGCAGACCGTCCACGCCGGTCGGCTCGCGGGTCACGACGACAGGCCCGTAGCCGGAGCCCATCGACGCGCCGTGCGGCAGGAGCACGTAGCGGTCGGCGACGTACGGGTAGGCGCCGAGCGAGATCGCGGTCACCTCGAGCCGGCCCTCCGTCGCCCACTCGTTCAGCGTCTGGATGTCGGACACGACCTGCTCGAACTCGAGCCCGCGCATGTCGACGCGCCCCGCATCGAGCGCCCAGAACATGAACGCGTCGTCGGGATCCGCACTGTGGCCCACCCTGACCGGCACCGGCGCCACGTTACCCTGCCCGGAGTGAGCAAGGCGCCGCTCTCGGATTCGATCCAGGACTACCTGAAGGGGATCTACAAGCTCCAGGAGTCGGAGGGGCGCGTGACGATCACCGCGCTCGCACGCGACCAGGGCGTCTCACCCGCCTCCGCGTCCGCGATGGTGAAGAAGCTCGCCGCGCTCGCGCTGCTCGAGCACGAGCCGTACCGCGGCGCGAAGCTCACCGACGCGGGCGAGCGCGTAGCGATCGAGGTGATCCGCCACCACCGCCTGATCGAGCTCTATCTCGCGGAGACGCTCGGCCTCGACATCGACGACGTCCACGACGAGGCCGACCGCCTCGAGCACGTGATCTCGGAGGAGCTCGAGGCGAGGATCGACCGCGCCCTCGGTTATCCGACCCACGATCCGCACGGCGACCCGATCCCCGACGCGAATCTCAAGTGGCCGGCGGCGAAGCCGCCTGTCCGCGCAAGCGGACCAGTGGAGGGGGTTCGGGGGAACCGGGAGGTTCCCCCGCGGCCCTAGCTGCGGCCGAAGAAGAACTTCTCGAGCGGCTGGAGGAGCTCTTCGCGGCGGAAGGGCCTGACCTTCTCCGCCGAGCCGTCGTCCTCCGAGACCACGCAGTCGTCCTCGAGCACGCCGTTCGCGGCTTCGAGGCAATCGTCGAGCTCGAAGCCCTCCCAGACGTAGTCGTCGGCGCGCACCTCCTGGGACGGGCGGTGCTGGGGGTTGACCGCGCGCCCGACTGCCCACAACGCGCCCGGCCGGCGCTCGATCCAGATCACGATCCGCTCCGCACGCCCGGCGTCGTCGCGCCCGTTGACGGTCCGCTCGGCGAACCGCCCGGCCGTCGACTTGGACTTCACGCCGCCGACTATACAATCGCGCCCGATGGCCGGAATCAGGGACTTCTTCCGCAATCCGTTCTCGTTCCTGTTCACCCGCTCGCAGAGCGAAGATCGGATCGGTCAGTACGTGATCCGCGAGCACCATCGCGGGCGCCCGCTGAACGAGATCCTCGAGGACAACTACGTCAAGAACCGCTGCACGGACGAGCAGATCCAACGCCTGCTCGACCGGCCGGAGATCGTGCAGGCGATCGGCGACGACCTCGTCGAGCAGACGCGCTCCGCGCGATCCCGCGTCTAGAGCTCGCGCCCGACGCCGCGCTCGCGCGCGAGCTCGACGACGCGCGCTCCGACCGCGAGGTCCCACGCGGCGATTCCGTTCGACTTGAAGAGGACGATGTCGTCGTCGGACGCGCGTCCTTGCACCTGGCCGGCGACGACCTCCTGCAGCTCGTGCACCTCGAGCCAGTCGAGGAGACCGCCCTCGACGGGCTCGATCAGATCGCCCGACTCCCGTTTCGACTGCTCGCGCGAGTCGCAGCACACGAAGGACGCGCGCTCGAGAACGACGTTGTCGAGCTCGCGCGCGCTCGGGTCGTTCGCGCCGACCGCGCAGACGAGCGCGCCCGCGCGAAGCCACTCGCCGCGCAGAACCGGGTCCTTCGACGTCGTCACCGTCACGACGACGTCCGCGTCCGCTGCGTCGCGCTGCGACTCCGCCGGCTCGCAGTCGTGCTCCGCGCAGAAGCGCGCGAGGCGCTCCGCGTTGCGGCAGTGCACGACGACGCGCTCGATCGCCGGGACGGCAGCGCGGATGCATGCGATCTGGCCTTCCGCCTGCCAGCCGCAGCCGATCACGCCGAGGCTGGCCCCGCCGGTGCGTGCGAGGTACTTCGCGGCGACCCCGGAAGCGGCGCCCGTCCGCAGCTGCCCCATCTTGTCGGCCTCGATCAGCGCCTCGAGCCGCGCGCGCTCGAGCGAGAAGAGCACGACCAGGAACGGCGTCCCGCCCGGGAGCCACGCGTACGTCTTGAGACCTGCGTAGCCGAGCCCGCGGTCGACGCACGGCATGACGGCGAACGCCCCGTCTCCCGCCGCCAGCCGCTCGCGTGGACGGTTGTCGACCTCGCCGGCGGCGAGGCGCCGGAACGACTCCTCGACCGCGTCGAGCGCGTCCGCCGGGGCGAGCAGCTCGCCGACCTCGGCCTCGGTGAGGTAGAGCGTCACGGGTCGCGGACGACGATCCGGTCGCGTTCGAAGCGGACGATCGCCGACCACGCCACCTCGTCGTGCCGGTCGTGGCGGGCGACGCCGAAATGCTCGAGCAGCGCGTGCCGCCCGACGCACAGGCTCTTGACGCGCAGCGACGACGAGGTCACCACGCCGCGCAGGTCGTAGCAGCGTCCGAGCTCGAGCCCGGATTCGGTGACGACCTTGCGACCGAGGAGTGACGAGAGCCGCCTCACCGGTTCGCCCCCGGAATCTTCGCGATGTACGGCCGGAGCCGGTCGTCGCCGCGGCCGAGGCCGTAGGCGGACGCCTCGTCGCGCAGCATGACGTGCGACTCGATGCCGGTCACCTCGCTCCACGGCACCCGAACCCGGCGGCCGCGCCCGAGCCACGACCCGAGCGCTCCGAGGAAGCGCGAGCGCTGCGGCCAGTAGCCCGGCCCGGCGAGGATCGCGACGACCTCGTCGCCCTCGATCGCCAGATCGTCGACGTTCCCGCACCGCCGCCCGTCCTTGTCGAGCAGCTGGTGGTCGAGCAGATTCAGCGCGATGTCGATCTCGGTCAATTTTGGCCCACGTTCGTGAGGATCATCAGCGGGATGGCGGTCAGCGCGACCACCATGATGACGACCAGGTAGAGCACTCCGAGCACGTTGGCGACGCGCCCGTTGCGGTATTGGCCCATGTACTCGCGGTCGTTCGCGACGAGCAGCACGGGCAGGTAGGTCAGCGGCAGCGCGACGACGGAGAAGATCACGGCGTACTCGGTCAGCTGCACGGGGTCGACGCCGGTCATCACGATTGCAAATGCGAGCACGAGCAGGATCGCCCACGTGAGGGTGAAGCGCGGCGCCCCCGCGTTGCGCCGGTAGCGGCCCCATTCCCACCCGCAGAACTGCGCGAGGTTGTACGCGCCGGCGAACACGGTGTCGATCGCCGCGCCGCCCACGGCGAACAGGATCCCGACGAGGGCGAGCAGCAGGCCGACCTGCCCCAACGGGACCTCGGCGCCGAGCGCGATCGTCCCGAGGTGCTCCGGTTCGATCCCGTGCCCGAGGAAGAGCGCGCCGCCGGTGATCATGAGCGCAAACGAAAGGAAGCCCCCGAGGCCGTAGCCGATGATCGCGTTCGCGCGGTTGAGGCCGATGTCCTTCGGAGTCCACCTCTCCTCGACGCCGCCCGACGAGTAGAAGTAGACCTCGTACGGCGTCATCGCCGCGCCGAGCAGCCCGATCGCGAAGTACGCGTACAGAAGCTTGTTGTTCTGGGCGAGGTGCGGGACGAAGCCGTTGCCGACCTTGCCCCAGTCGGGTCCGAGCTTGACGGCCGCGACCGCGAAGACGAGCAGGCAGAGGCCGCCGTACCCGAACAGCCGCTCGATCCATTCGAACGAGACGACCCAGACGACGACCGCGAGCCCCACGATCGCCAGCGCGATCAACCAGCGGTACGGGAGGCCCGACAGGAGCTGGAGGCAGATCGCGACGCCTCCGACCTCGGCCGCGAGGGTCATGAGGTTGACGACCTCGGAGGCGACGAGCGTGACGAGTCCGGCGCGGAACCCGACGCGCTCGCGCACGGCGTCGAAGACCGCCTTACCGGACACGGCCGCGACGCGGCCGCACATCTCCGAGTAGACGACGATGCCGACGACGCCGACGACGACCACCCACAGCAGCTGGTAGCCGAAGGTCGCTCCTGCCGCCACGTTGAAGACGAGGTCGCCGATGTCGACGAAGCCGCCGATCGCGGAGAGGATGCCGAGCGCGATCCCGAAGATCTTGTTCACGGACCTCGCTCCCGGCATTTGCCCGCGCGCTCGAGCGCGCGCTCGGCGCGCGCCGCGACCTCGCGGTCACCCGGGTGGTGATGCAGCCGCGAGAGAACGTCCGCAACGGCCTTCGCATCCTCCGCCGCGCTTCGCACCTTGCGCTCGATCCCGGGCGACGTCGGGCGGTGGCCGAGCGCGTCCGCGAGATGCGAGGCCTGGGCGCGCAGGTTGTCGGAGTGAACGCGCACGAAGACGGTGATCGAGGCGCCCTTCGAGGCGTCGTGCGCGAGCAGCGCGCCCTCGCACGCGATCGAGTCGATCGTCGCGCCATCGTTCGTGAGCGCGTGCCTGTCGACCGTGCCGCCGTTGCAGCCCGTCAGCACGAGCGCGACCGCGGTGCACGCGACGTACCTCATCGCTTTTTGATGAAGCTGATGTTCCCGCTTGTCTCGAGCACGGCCCACTTGACGTCGTCGAGCGACTCCATCTGGGCACTGCGCGCCTCCTCGAGGAGCTCGAGCACTGGTGGTCGCAGGCGAGGCGCGCGGAAGCCGATCCACGAGACGAGAACCGAGAGGCCGGCGATCGTCCCGACGACGATGATCGCCCCCGTGACCGAGTAGTCGTCCTGCGTCAGCGCCTGCTGGACCGAGTCGCCGATCACGACGAGGAGGATCAGGTCGAACGGCTCGAGGCCGGACAGCTCTCGGCGGCCGAGCGCGAGCACCGGGAAGATCGCGCGGCGCGCCCATACCTGGTGGCGGCGCCCGACCAGGTCGCGGTGTCTCCGCAGCACGATTCCGTCCGGACGGTCGGCCACGGCACCGCATTCGCGCAGTGGCCGCACGTCCCTGCACGCACGTGAAGCGTCAGCGGCAGTTGCGCGAGCCGGCGGAAGCAGCGAGCACGCCGCGAGTGCGGGCTCTGCCCGTGCTCGCACACTTCGGCGGAAAGATGTCGGAAGGGGGGCGCTCGCGGGGGGAAACCGGAGGTTTCCCCCCGCGCCCATGCGCCCGGCATGATTCGAACATGCGACCTCTGCCTCCGCAGGGCAGCGCTCTATCCCCTGAGCTACGGGCGCGGGGCGGCACAAGTGTAGCCGCGAACGGACCGATCAGCGTTTGATGAAGCTGATCTGGCCCGTCGTCTCGAGGACCGCCCACTTCACCTCGGCGAGCGACGCGATCTCATGCTGGCGGGCCTGCTCCATCACCTCGGAGAGCGTCAGGCGCTCGCCGCGCAGGTTGCGCTGGATCGGCTCACCGTCCTGGACGATGATCAGCGGCTCGCCCTCGATCACGCTCTGCGCGCGACGCGACCTGAACACGACGTACGACGTCAGGACCGCGAGCAGTCCGAAGGTGGTCACCGCCAGGACGACGCCCGTCATCGAGTAGTCGGACTGGGTGACGCCGTTCTGGATCAGGTCGCCGATCACGACGAGGAGCACGAGGTCTGACGGCTCCATCGACGACAGCTCGCGGCGGCCGACGACGCGCAGCAGGAACAGGATGAAGACGTACGCGACGGCTGCGCGAAGGACGATGTCCATCTACGGCCACACCGTGATCGTGCGGTGGACGGTGGCGATCCGCGTGTCGCCGTCGGCGAGCACGACGGTCTGCGAGCGGCGGCCGACGTTCGTCGGGTTGACCTGCAGCGAGAGCCAGAAGGTGATGTGCCGTCCGGCCGGCACGTGCCCGAGCCCGAACACGAGTCGGCCGTTGCTCGAGCCCTCGGTCACGGGCTGCGGCGAGGCGCCGTTGACGGTGTACTGCTCTGCCCACCCCGGCGCGAGGATCAGCGTCGCGTTCCTCAGCTCGCGCACGGCGTCGATCCGGAAGCGCGCCGCGTAGATGACGCCGCTACGCGCGCGCAGCGGTGCGTAGACCGTCAGTCGCGCCTGCGCCGCCGCCGCGCGGGAGGTCGCAGGCCGCTGGCCGAACGCGTTCAACAGGCCTGCGACGGCGGCGAAGGCGAGCATCGTCAGCAGCGCGCGCCGGACCCAAATGAACCACCCGCGACCTTCCTGGTCGCGATGCGTCTTCAACGTCAGCGTGTCGGGCGCGCTGGCCAACCCGTAGCAGTTCGCGGCGTGCGGGCTACGCTCCTGCCCTGATCGCGTACTCGGACGTCGAAGCTGCTGCGCGCCGGCTCGCCGGCGTCGCGCACCGCACCCCGGTGGTGACCTCGCGCACGCTCGACGGGCTCGCCGGAGCACAGGTCTTCCTCAAGGCGGAGAGCCTGCAGCGCGGCGGCGCGTTCAAGTTCCGCGGCGCGTACAACAAGATCTCCTCCGTCGCAGGCGACGTCGCGGCGTATTCGTCCGGCAACCATGCGCAGGCCGTCGCGCTCGCGGCATCGCTGCTCGGCCGGCGCGCCGTGATCCTCATGCCCGAGGACGCGCCGCCCGCGAAGGTCGAGGCGACGCGCGGGTACGGCGCCGAGGTCGTCACCTACGACCGTTACACGCAGGACCGCGACGCGCTCGGCCGCGCGCTCGCGGAGGAGCGCGGGCTCGAGCTCGTGAAGCCGTACGACGACCCGCTCGTGATGGCGGGGCAGGGGACGGCCGCGCTCGAGCTGCTGGAGGACGCGGGCGAGCTCGATCTGATCGTCGTGCCGGTCGGCGGCGGCGGCCTCGCCGCCGGCACCGCGACGGTCGCGGCCGAGCGCGGTGTGCGCGTCGTCGGCGTCGAGCCGGAGGCGGGCGACGACACGCGGCAGTCGCTCGCGCGCGGGGAGCGCGTGGCGATCGACGTTCCGCGCACGATCGCCGACGGCCTGCAGGTGACGGCGCCCGGCGAGCTGACGTTCGAGGTGAACCGGAGGCTGCTCGACGGGATCGTCACCGTCAGCGACGCGGAGCTCGTCGACGCGATGCGCTTCGCGTTCGACCGGCTGAAGCTCGTGCTCGAGCCGTCCGGCGCGGCCGCGCTCGCCGTGATCCTCGCGGGCAAGGTCGAGCTCCCGCCGCGCGTCGGCGCCATCCTCTCCGGCGGCAACGTCGGGGTCGAGCGCTTCCGCGAGCTAACGGCGTAGGCGAGCCGGAACGCCGTCGATCGTCAGCTCGGCGTCGTGCGGGACCTCGGCACGGACGTACGCGAGCGCGAGACCCGGCACGGCGCTCGTCACGCGGCCGACGATCTTGTCCGCGTGCACGACGTCAGCGTCGACGCGCGCGTCGTCCACGTCGAGCACGCGCAGCTTCCTGTTCACGTGCCCTCGGTAATGGAGCCGCGCGATCGGCTCCTGTCCGGGGTAGCACCCCTTCGAGAACGAGATCGCGCGCTCGTCGAGGCCGGCTTCGGCGGGCAGCACGCGGTCGTCGATCTCCCGGCCCCAGCGCGGCGTGCCCGCCCTGATGCGCAGCCGCTCGAGCTCCTCGTCGCCGACCGTCGGCTCGACCTCCGCGTCGAGCACCTCGACGGCCGGTACGCCAAAGTCCGAGACCGGAATGCTTCCTTCCCCGCCGAAGACGATCGTGGACGTGTGCTCCTCCGGCTCGATCTCGCACTTCGCCGCGAAGCGCATGCGCGTCAGGTGCGTGCGCACGGTCTCGCCGAGCTCGGGCTCGGTGAGCAGGAGGAAGTCGTCCTCACCGCGCCGCCACACCACGAGCGGGGCGATCACACGCGCTTTGGGCGTCAGGAGCAGCGCCTCGCAGCTCTCGCCGGCGAGCACGTCGTTCGACACCATCCGCTGCAGGAAGTCGGCCGCGTCCGGACCTTGCACGCGCACATAGGCGCGCGGCCGGCCGGCGGCCCGGGACGTAACGCTCTGCACGCTCCCTAGACTAGACCGCGTGTTCAGGTCGAAGGCGGAGCGGAAGGTCGAGGAGCGCGGCTACGACCCGGCGCGCCTGCCG
Source organism: Gaiellaceae bacterium (assembly GCA_036505325.1). Lineage (GTDB taxonomy): Bacteria > Actinomycetota > Thermoleophilia > Gaiellales > Gaiellaceae > PALSA-600. Next base: position 1,799 of record DASXTR010000274.1, on the reverse strand, counting down.
CCGGGCCAGCACCTGACGGAGAAGTGGCCGGTCCTGCACGCCGGCACGGTGCCGGACACCGACCTCGCCACGTGGACATTCCGCGTCTGGGGCGAGATCGAGGAGCCGGTCGAGCTGACGTGGGAGCAGTTCAACGAGCTGCCGCGGAGCGAGAACACGCAGGACATCCACTGCGTCACCCGCTGGTCGCGGTTCGACGCCCGATTCGAGGGCGTCCACTGGCGCGAGCTCGAGAAGCTTGTGCACCCGAGCACGAGCGCCCGCTTCGCGATCGCCCACTCCGAGCAGGGGTTCACCTCGAACGTGCCGATCGCCTACCTCCGCGACGAGAACGCGCTCCTCGCCACGCACGCGGACGGCGAGCCGCTCACACCCGAGCACGGCTGGCCGCTCCGGCTCGTGATCCCCGGCAAGTACTTCTGGAAGAGCGCCAAGTGGCTGCGCGGCATCGAGCTCTCGGCCACCGACAAGCCCGGCTTCTGGGAGCGCTACGGCTACCACAACGACGCCGATCCCTGGCAGGAAGAACGCTACGCGTTCTAGTCAGATCCCTCGAACGAGGGAGCTAAAGGTTTCCGCCCGGCTGCCGATACCTGGGCTACCACCCTCCCCCATCCCTCTTCTCCCCGATTAGGGATCCCCTCGAAGAGCTGCCTCCCCGGGCGGCTCTTCTTTTTTTGGGGGACAACGAGAAAGGGCGGCCCGAGGGCCGCCCTTTCCGTACAGCGTGAGCCCGAAGGCTCGTTACATCATCCCGCCCATGTCGGGCATTCCGCCCGACATGCCGGCGCCTGCCTTCTCCGGAGCCTCGGCGACGATCGCCTCGGTGGTGAGGATGTTCTTCGCGATCGACGCCGCGTTCTCGAGCGCCGAGCGCGTCACCATCGTCGGGTCGATGATCCCGGACTTGACCAGGTCCTCGACCTCGCCGGTCTCGACGTTCAGGCCCTGGCCGGGCTTCGCCGACCGCACCTGGTTGATGACGACCGAGCCCTCGAGGCCCGCGTTCGTCGCGAGCTGCCGGAGCGGCTCCTCCAGCGCGCGGACGATGATCTGCGCGCCCGTCCGCTCGTCGCCCTCGAGCGACTCCAGCAGTGTCTTGACCGAGTCCGCTGCGTTCAGCAGCGCGACGCCGCCGCCCGGCACGATGCCCTCCTCGAGGGCCGCGCGGGCCGCCTGCAGCGCGTCCTCGACGCGGTGCTTCGTCTCCTTCATCTCGGTCTCGGTCGCGGCGCCGACCTTGACGACCGCGACGCCGCCCGACAGCTTCGCGAGGCGCTCCTGGAGCTTCTCGCGGTCGAAGTCGGAGTCGGTGTTCTCAATCTCGGCCTTGATCTGCTTGATCCGGGCCTTGATCCCCTCCGGGTCGCCGGCGCCGTCGATGATCGTGGTCGAGTCCTTGTCGACGACGACCTTGCGGGCGCGGCCGAGCTGCGTGAGCTTCGTGTTCTCGAGCTTGAGGCCCATCTCCTCGGTGATCACCTCGCCGCCGGAGAGGATCGCGATGTCCTCGAGCATCCGCTTGCGGCGATCGCCGAAGCCCGGCGCCTTCACCGCAACCGCCGTGAACGTGCCGCGCAGCTTGTTCACCACGATCGTCGCCAGCGACTCACCCTCGACGTCCTCGGCCACGATCAACAGCGGCCGGCCCGCCTGGATCACCGCCTCGAGCACCGGCAGCAGATCCTTGACCGCGCCGATCTTCTGGTTTGCGACCAGGATGAAGGGGTCGTCGAGCACGGCCTCCATGCGCTCGGCGTCGGTGATCATGTAGGGCGACAGGTACCCCTTCTCGAACT
>DASXTR010000273.1:0-6365 GCA_036505325.1 Gaiellaceae bacterium | reverse complement strand
CGAGTACAGCCCGCTGGTGACGGCGTCGCCGAGCCCGCGGCCGCCGATCAGCCCGGCGATCACGACCATCGAGAGCGCGAAGCAGATCGTCTGGTTGACGGACAGGAGCAGCATGCGGCGCGCGAGCGGCAGCTGCACCTTGGTCAGCATCTGCACGCGAGTCGCGCCCATCGCCTCGGCCGCCTCGACGGTGTTGCCTGCGACGCCGCGGATCCCGAGCGCGGTGATGCGAACCGCCGGCGGGACGGCGTAGATCATCGTCGAGACGACCGCCGCGGCGGGGCCGACGGAGAACAGAATCACGACCGGCATCAGGTAGGCGAACGCCGGCACGATCTGCATCGCGTCGAGCACCGGCGTGATCGCCCGCTGGAACCGGTCGGAGCGCCCCGCCGCGACGCCGAGGGGGAGGCCGACGAGCAGCGAGAGCGAGACCGCGGCGAGCATCAGCGCAAGCGTCTGCACGCTCTGCTCCCACAGGCCTGTCGCGGCGAACGCGACGAAGGCCGAGAGGATCAGGGCAGCCGCCCGCACGCCGCCGAACCGCAGCACGATCAGCACGGCGGCGGTCGCCGTCCCGAGCCAGGTCATACCGAGGAGCAGGTCGGTCAGCCACGTGACGAGGTTGTCGATGAAGACGCGAAAGCCGTCGAAGATCGAGAACACAACGTTCGGATGCGCGGCGGCGCGCTCGTCGAGCAGCCAGATCTGGAAGCGGTCGAGGTGCGCGCCGAGCGCGTTCCACTCCAGTGACTTCGGCCACGCGTAGTCGTCGCGCAGAGCGAAGTACGCGACGAGCATCGCCGCGACGATCGCCATCGTCTGGCCGGGACGGCCGCGCCACCAGGGCTTGTGCGAGATCTTCGGCGCCGCGACGATCGCGCCGACGGATTCGACCGCGCCGACGGTCTCGACAGGCGCGACGGCCATCAGCCGCCCTCGCCCGCGATCGCCTGGAGCGCCGCGACGCGGTCGACGATGCCGACCACCTCGCCGTCCTCGACGGCGCACACCGGGCGCTCGCTACCCGCGATCACAGGCACCGCGTTCTTGACCGTCGTTCGCACGTCGAGCCGGGGCCCGTCCAGCGCCTCGCCCGGCTCGGGCGGCCGCATGATCCAGCGCAGCGTCAGCACCGACGTCTTCGGGATGTCGCGCACGAAGTTCTCGACGTACTCGTCGGCCGGCGAGCCGACGAGGTCCTCGGGCGTCCCGAGCTGCACGATCGCGCCGTCGCGCATGATCGCGATGCGGTCGCCGAGCCGCAGGGCCTCCGGGAGGTCGTGCGTGATGAAGGTCATCGTCTTCCCGGTCTCGTGCTGGAGGCGGATCACCTCGTCCTGCATGTCGCGGCGGATCAGCGGGTCGAGCGCGCTGAACGGCTCGTCGTAGAGCATCACCTTGGGCTCGACCGCGAAGGCCCGCGCGAGGCCGACGCGCTGCTGCATCCCGCCCGAGAGCTGGTCCGGGAACTGGTTCGCGGAGTCCTCGAGGCCGACCAGGCGCAGCACCTCCTCTGCGCGCGCGAGCCGCTGGGCCTTCGGCATGCCCTGCACCTCGAGCCCGAACGCGACGTTGTCGATCACGCGGCGGTGCGCGAGCAGGCCGAAGTGCTGGAAGACCATCGAGACGGTGTGGCGCCGCAGCTCGCGGAGCTCTGCGTGGCTGGCACCGGTCACCGGCCGGCCGTCGATCTCGATCGTGCCCGAGGTGGGCTCGATCAGCCGGATGAGGGTGCGCACGAGGGTCGACTTGCCCGAGCCCGACAGGCCCATCACGACGAAGACCTCGCCGGGCCAGACCTCGATCGAGACGTCGCGCACGGCGATCACGCAGCCCGTCTTCGCCCGCAGCTCGCGGCGCGGCAGGTCGGCGTCGGGCGTGCCCATGATGCGGTCGGCGTGGCGCCCGAAGATCTTCCACACGTTCTGGGCGCGGATCAGCGGCTCGCCCTGGCGGGCGCCGCCGTTAGAAGAGGCCGACGGTCCGTCCCTCATCGTCGATGTCGACGTTGAACGCCGCGGGGCTCGAGGTCAAGCCCGGCATCGTCTGCATGTCCCCGCAGAGGGCGACGATCCAGCCCGCCCCGGTGTACGCGCGGACGTCCCGGATCGTGACAGTGAAGCCGACGGGGGCGTTCGTCAGGGCCGCGTCGTGGGCCAGCGAGAGGTGGGTCTTGGCCATGCAAATCGGCAGGTCGCCCAGCCCTCCGCGCTCGTACTTCTCGATCTTGTCCCTCGCCGTCTTGAGGACGAAGATCCCGTCCGCGCCGTAGACGCGGGTCGCGATCGCCTCGATTTTCCGCACGATCGGAGCGTCGAGCGGGTAGACGAAGTCGAAGGAGTGCGGTTCGTCGGCCGCCGCGACCGCCGCCTCGGCGAGCGCCGCCGCTCCCTCCCCGCCCCGCTCGAACGCGTCGTTCACCTCCGCCGCGTAGGCGCCCTGCTCGACGGCGAGCCGCCGCACGAGCTCGATCTCCTGCTCGGTGTCGCCGGGGAAGCGGTTGACCGCGACGACCGCGTTCAGCCCGAACTCCCGCACGATCCCGAGATGGCGTGCGAGGTTGGCGCTGCCGAGCTCGATCGTGTCGAGGCCCCCGTCCGGGTCGCCTCCGTGGTGCTTGAGCGCCTTCACGGTTGCGACGAGCACGACCGCGTTCGGCACGAGGCCGCCGGCGCGGCAGACGATGTCGAAGAACTTCTCCATCCCCATGTCGGCGCCGAACCCGCTCTCGGTGACGACGTAGTCGCCGAGCTTGAGCGCGACGCGGTCGGCGACGAGCGAGTTGTTGCCGTGCGCGATGTTCGCGAACGGGCCGCAGTGGACGAGCGCCGGCTGCCCCTCGAGCGTCTGGACGAGGTTGGGCCGGATCGTCTCCTTGAGGATGACCGTCATCGCGCCGGCGGCGCGCAGGTCCTCGGCGGTGACCGGTTCGCCGGCGAACGAGGTCGCGGCCGTGATCGCGCCGAGCCGCGCGCGCAGGTCGTGCAGGTCGCGCGCGACGGCGACGATCGCCATCACCTCCGAGGCGGCGGTGATGTCGAAGCCGGTCTGCCGGACGTAGCCGTTCGCACGGCCGCCGAGCCCGACGGCGATGTCGCGCAGCGCGCGGTCGTTGATGTCGAGGCAGCGCCGCCACGAGATCGACAGCGGGTCGATGCCGAGCTCGTTCCCGTGCAGGATGTGCGCCTCGAGCATCGCGGCGAGCAGGTTGTTCGCAGCGCCGATCGCGTGGATGTCGCCGGTGAAGTGGAGGTTGAGATCCTCCATCGGCACGACCTGCGCATAGCCGCCTCCCGCCGCGCCGCCCTTGATGCCGAACACCGGTCCCAGCGACGCCTCGCGCAGGCAGAGCGCGGCCTTCCGCCCGATCGCGCCGAACCCCTGCGTCAGCGAGACCGACGTCGTGGTCTTGCCCTCGCCGGCCTTCGTCGGCGTGATCGCCGTGACGTTGATCAGCTTCCCGTCGGGGCGGGTCACGAGGCGGTCGAGCACCGACAGGTCGATCTTCGCCTTGTAGCGGCCGTACAGCTCGATCTCGTCGCCGAGCAGCCCCGCCTCCTCGGCGATCTCGCGGACCGGCCGCATGACCGCGCGCTGCGCGATCTCGAGCGAGGACGGGATCTTCGTTGCCATGGCTTCGGGTGGACGCTAGGATCGCTGCGGTGCCGACAGATATATCAGTCTTCAGGCCAGAAGGTCAAAGCCTTGCGGAGCAGGCGTACGTCGAGCTGCGCGACCGTATCGTGTCGCTCGCGCTGCCGCCGGGCGCGCCGCTCAACGAGGACGCCCTGATGGCGCAGCTCGGGTTCGGACGGACGCCGATCCGCGAGGCGATCAAGCGCCTCGCCCTCGAAGACCTCGTGACCATCTATCCCCGGCGCGGCACCTTCGTCTCGGAGATCGAGATCACCGACCTCGCGCAGATCTCCGACGTGCGCCTGCAGCTCGAGGGCCACGCCGCGTACCGCGCGGCGCAGAACGCGACCGCTGAGGATCGCGAGGCGGCCGACGCGCTCATCGACGAGCTCGGTGTGCCGCAGCCCACGCCCGACGAGCTGATGCGGCTCGACGCGCGGATCCACCGCTTCGTCTACCGCTGCAGCGGCAACCCCTTCCTCGCCTCGACGCTCGACCGGTACCTCAACCTCTCGCTGCGCATCTGGTACCGCGTGATCGACCGCCTGCCCCACCTCGAGGGCAGTGTCTACCAGCATCGCGACCTGCTCACTGCGGTCCGCGACGGAGACGGGGAGCGTGCGCGCGAGCTCGCGTCGGCGCACGTCGAGACCTTCGAGCGCGAGATCCGCACGGTCCTGTGACGAAGGAGGCATGTTCGTGAGCGATTTCCCTTCCACGGCGCGCGCGGTCGTCGTCGGCGCCGGCATCGTCGGCAACAGCATGGCCTACCACCTCGCACGGCAGGGGTGGACGGACATCGTGCTGCTCGACAAGGGCGCATTGCCGAACCCCGGCGGCTCGACGGGCCACGCCTCGAACTTCATCTTCCCTGTCGACCACTCGAAGGAGATGACGGCGCTCACGACCGACAGCGCGCGCCAGTACGTCGAGCTCGGCGTCTCCACCACGAGCGGCGGGATCGAGGTCGCGCGCACGAAGGAGCGGATGGAGGAGCTGAACCGCCGCATGTCCTCGGCGACCTCGTGGGGCGAGGACGCGCGTCTCGTTTCGGTCGACGAGGCGCTCGAGCTCGTGCCGTACCTCAACCCGGACGTGATCCTGGGCGGCTTCTACACGCCCGGGGTCACCGTCGTCGACCCGCTGCGCGCCGGCACGCTGATGCGCGAGGACGCGCAGAAGCGCGGCGCGCTCACGATCGCCGCCTCGACGGAGGTCACCGGCATCGACGTCGAGAACGGGCGCGTCGCCCGCGTGCACACCGACAAGGGCCCGATCGACACCGAGTACGTGTTCGTCTGCTGCGGCGTCTGGAGCCCGCGCATCGCGCTCATGGCGGGCGCGTCGATCCCGCTCACGCCGGCGATCCACCAGATGATCACCGTCGGTCCGATCCCGCTCTTCGAGGAGACGCCGGGCGAGATCTCCTACCCGATCGTGCGCGACGTCGACACGAACATGTACGAGCGCCAGAACGGAAGCGACATGGAGGTCGGCTCGTACGCACACCGGCCGATCCTGATGGAGCCCGACGACATCCCGTCGATCGAGGAGTCGGCGCTGTCGCCGACCGAGCTGCCGTTCACGTCGGAGGACTTCGACCCGCAGCTGGAGCAGGCGCTCGAGCTGATGCCGGAGATCCTCACCGTCGAGGGCGCGGGCATCCGGCACTCGATCAACGGCCTCCTGTCGCTGACCCCGGACGGGATGCCGGTGCTCGGCGAGACGCCCGAGGTGAGGAACCTGTGGTCCGTCGCGGCGGTGTGGATCAAGGAGGGCCCGGGGATCGCGCGCGCGGTGGCCGAGTGGGCGACCGAGGGCGCGTCGGAGATCGACGTCCACGGCGCCGACGTCGCGCGTTTCCACGACCACCAGAAGACTCGGCGGCACGTCGACGCACGCTCGTCCGAGGGCTACAACCGGACGTACGGGATCGTGCATCCGATGGAGCAGTGGGAGTCGAACCGCAAGGTGCGGTTGAGCCCGTTCTACCCGCGCGAGCAGGAGCTCGGCGCGCGCTTCTACGAGACGGCGGGCTGGGAGCGGCCGTGGTGGTACGAGTCGAACGCGCCGCTCGTCGAGGAGTACGGCGACCGCGTGATGCCGCGCGAGGCGGAGTGGGAGTCGCGCTGGTGGTCGCCGATCATCAACGCCGAGCACCTCGCGATGCGCGACCGCGTCGCGATGATCGACCTGTCGGCATTCCACATCCTGGACATCGCCGGCGGCGGCGCACTCGAGTTCGTCCAGGGCGTCGCGCTCGCGGAGTGCGACGTGCCGGTCGGCCGCGTGATCTACACGCCGATCCTGAACGCACACGGCGGGTTCAAGTCCGACCTGACGATCATGCGCGTCGGCGAGAACCACTTCCGGGTCGTCACGGGCGGCATGGACGGGCCGCGCGACCGCAAGTGGTTCTCCGACCACCTGCCGGAGGACGGCTCGGCGTCGCTCCTCGACGTCACCTCGGCGTGGTGCACGCTCGGGCTCTGGGGCCCGCGGGCGCGCGACGTCCTCTCGTCGGTGACGGACGCGGACGTGTCGCACGAGGGCTTTCCGTTCATCCGCTTCAAGCACGTGCAGATCGGGCCGGTCGACGCGATCGCGTCGCGCATCTCGTACGTCGGCGAGCTGGGCTGGGAGATCTACGCGCCGATGGAGCAGGGCGCCGCGCTCTGGGACATCATCTGGGAGGCCGGGCAGCCGCACGGGATCGTGCCGGCCGG
>DASXTR010000272.1:0-4463 GCA_036505325.1 Gaiellaceae bacterium | reverse complement strand
TCGCACCACGACGAGCTTGTCGACGCCCGACTCGGCTCCCCACACTTCACCCTCACGGCCGAGGAGCTGACGCACCTCCGCCGGCGAGCTCGGGAGCTCGATCGTCATGAACTGCTCCGTGCGCGGCGTGAAGCGCACGAGTGCGTTCGCACCGAAGTCGCTGAGCCAGACGTCGTCGCGTTCGTCGACGTACACCGCATACGCCTGCGGATTCGCTCCCGGCAGGCGCCACTCGCGCCAACGGTGCGCCGCCGGGTCGTAGACGGCGACCTTGCCCGCGTTCCACTCGCTCACCCAGATCCGGCCGTGGGAGTCCGACCAGACGCGGCGCGCGCCCTGGTCGCGAGTCGGCGGGCGCAGCACCGTGGCCTTCCCGGTGCGCGTGTCGATGCGGCCGACGTAGCTGCCGGCCAGCGAGGCGTAGTAGACGGCGCCGCCCGGCGCGGTCGTGATGCCGTAGGGGCCCGGCCCGCGCGGCGCGTCGAAGACCTCCACGCGGCCGGCCTTCGGGTCGAGCCGGCCGTAGACGCCGCTCTGGCCGGTGAACCAGAGGACGCCGCGACGATCGAACGCGGCGGTGTTCAGGTTCGCGGCGGCGGCCCGCGCCGGAAGCGGGAAGCGGCGCACGCGCCGGGTGCGCGGATCGACGCGCACGATGGCGTTCAGACCGCCGTCGGTGATCCACGGAGCGCCGTCCGGACCGACGATGACGCCGTGCGGCGCCGAGCCGTCGCCGAGCGGCACGTGTCGCGTCCGTCCGGTTTTTGGGTCGAGCCACCCGAGCTCTCCCGACGCCTGCGCCGTGTACCAGATGCCGCCGTCGCGCGCAGGTGCGACGTCGTGGGGATGCGACCCTGCCGGCACGCGGTACTCGCGGACGGCGAATGCGTCCTGCCTCCCGGCGGCCGCGAGCGAGAGCGACGCGGCGACTGCGAGACCCGCGAGCGACACGATCGCCGGGTGCGACGGCGGACCAAGCCGACGATCACCGCGGCCTGTCACGAGGTGATTGTCTCCTACAATCGCTTCGCCGTGCGGAGAGGCCTCTCGCTCTCGGACCTCGGAGACCTGCTCGAGCTTCGCCTTGTCGCCGTCCTAGCCACGTATCGCAACGACGGCGGCGTGCTCCTCTCGCCGGTGTGGCACGAGTGGCGAGACGGCGGCTTCGACGTCGTGACTGGGCGTGACGACGTGAAGGTCGAGCACCTCCGCAGCGATCCGCGCGCGACGATTCTCGTGTACGAGCACACGTCTCCGTATCGGGGTCTCGAGCTCCGCGGACGAGCGTCGCTCGTGGAGACAGGTGCGCACGAAGCGGCACGGCGACTGGCCGTCCGCTACCTCGGCGCGGAGCAGGGCGAGGCGTATGCCGCGGGCGGCGCCGACGACATGCTGATCCGCCTCGAACCGGGCAGGCTTCGGGCGTGGGACTTCGCGGACGAGTACTCGGCCTGACGGTCACCGGCACGCTGCTTGCGGTGCTGTCCGCGGGTTGCGGGGGCGGTGACGCGCTCAGCAAGAAGCAGTACGTCTCGCAACTGAACGCGATGTGCGAGGACTTCAGCGCGAGGGAGAAGAAGATCGGCGAGCCCCAGACGGTCAGGGATCTTGCCGAGATCGGGCCGCGCGTCCTCGACGCGTTCGAGCAGGCGATCGCGGACAAGGTGCGCAACCTGAAGGCGCCCGACGAGGTCGCCGATCAGGCGGACCGCCTGGTCGAGCTCGCGGACGAGCAGCGCGACGTGCTCGCCGACCTGGTCGACGCAGCGAAGGCGAAGGACGTCGCGAAGGTGAACGAGCTCGTTTCGAAGAACGAGACGCTCAACGAGGAGGCCAACTCGCTCACGCGCAAGCTCGGCGCACAGGCGTGCGCCGAGAAGTAGAGGCGGGGATGCGTCTTGTGCCCATCAGTTCCCTTCGCCGCCGTCTCCGCAGCCGCCGGAGCGCCGGGTCGGCAGCCTGCGCGCAGCGAGGAAGGCGTCGAGTTCGTCGAGCGTCCGTACGTCGTGGTTCAGAACGGCGTCGTAGATCTCCCAGGCGCTCACGATCTCCGGATAGTGCGGCAAGCGATGCCAGACGTCCTTCAGCCGCAGGATCGCCAGTCGCGTCTCCTGTGTGAGACGCGCCGGCAGCTCCGCCTGGAATGCTTCGACCGCTGGCGGCAGGCCCGCGAACCACAGCGAGACGTCGACCTTCCAGGCTTCGATCTGCATCACGAAGTAATGCCTCCGCTCCTCGTGGTCGTTCGCGTAATGAAGCGACGAGCAGCGGCGCAGTATGGGCTGCATCGTCTCCCACGCCGCATCGGCCGTGAGGTCGCGGGCATCGACGCCGAAGTCCACGTCGCGCCAGACCATCAGCCCCGTCACCGCGCTGCCGAGCTCAACCACACGTCCGGCGCGGCCGAGCAGCTCGATCAGTCCGAGCTCGCGGACGAAGGTCGCCGCGTCGCGCTGGAGGTCGGCCTGGCGGACGAGCAACGCGTCGTCGTTCACTTGGCGCATGATGACTAGCCGGCAGCAGAAAGCGGAAGCGTTTCAGGCGCTCCACGCGGGCGAGCCGTTCGTCATTCCCAATCCGTGGGACTCCGGTTCGGCACGCGTGCTCGCCGCCCTTGGCTTCAGGGCGCTCGCGACCACGAGCTCGGGGTTCGCGTTCACGCTCGGTCGGCTCGACGGCGAAGTGAGTCTCGACGAGGTGCTCGAGCACGCCGCGACGCTCGACCAGGCGACGGACCTTCCGCTCTCGGTCGATCTCGAGAACGGCTACGGCCCCGATCCGGAGAGCGCGGCGCTCGCGATCACGCGCGCCGCCGCCGCCGGGGCGGTCGGCGGCTCGATCGAGGATTACGACCCCGGCGGCCGCATCTACGAACTGCCGCACGCCGTCGAGCGCGTGGCCGCAGCTGCGGAGGCCGCGCGCGACGTTGGGTTCCCGTTCACGCTGACCGCCCGCGCGGAGAACCACCTCCGAGGGAACCCCGACCTCGCGGACACGATCGCCCGGCTCACAGCCTTCGAGCAGGCCGGCGCAGACGTCCTCTATGCGCCGGGGCTACGGGACGTCGAGGAGATCCGCGCCGTGTGCGACTCCGTCTCGAAGCCGGTGAACGTCCTCGCTCTGCGCGGCCTGTCGATGACGGAGATGGTCGAAGCCGGCGCACAGCGAATCAGCGTCGGAGGCAGCTTGACGTGGGCTGCGGTCAACGCAATGACGGCCGCGGCGACCGAAATTCGCGATCGCGGCGCGTTCTCGTCGCTCGGTACGAGTCCGCCGCTCCGCGACTGGTTCGCGTGAGACGCGGCGTCTGGATCGCCGCCGTCGTCTTCCTCGCCTCAGCTCTGGCTCCCGGCGCGCCGGCGCTCGACAACTCGAGGTACCAGCTCGAGCTCGACTGGCTCAACGGCAAGCCGGTCGCACGAGCATCCGCAGCGGAATCGGTTACCCGAATCGCTGAGTATCTCTTGGTGGACGAAGTCGGCGAGGAGCGGCCAATACCGGTCGGGGGCATCCTTCCAAGGGGAAGTGGCCGGCGCGCTCGATCACCGCGGTAACGAGCGGGTAAGACGCGTTACGTGTTGTGGGTGCGGATCGTCGTAACCGTCGCCGGCGCCTCGTTGGTGATCCTGGGCTTTGTCTTCGCATGGCTCCTGCTCGCGGCATCGCGTGAGGCCGGGTTCATGACGTTGCCGTTTCGCGTCGTGATGATCACGCGCGCCGCGAGCGGAGTCGCGATCGGTGCTCTGCTGATCGTCGCGGCCGCGCTGCCGTCAGGCGGCGCAGCGCTCGCTGCAGGTGTCGTCGCTTTCGCTAGCTACCTCGTCTATCGGTGGGCTGCCTGGCGCGAACGGAGGAAAGAGCGGCGCCTGACGGCTTGATCTTGTAGGACACGAGGCCACCACGCCCGAGGCGCTGACGTCCTACGCTTCATGCCGCCTCGCCCAGCGTCTTATTGCCGTCTGCGGCGGGGTAGAAGGCCGAATCGATGAGAGGAAGTGCCGGATGAGAGCAGTCGTCCACGATCGGTACGGACCTCCGGAGGTGCTGCGCGTCGCCGAAGTCGAGCGGCCCGTGCCGAGGGAGGACGAGGTGTTCGTCAGGGTCCACGCCTCGACGGTCACCCGCGGCGACGCCATGGGCGTTCGCAGCGTCGAGTACCGGTTCACCCGTCTCTTCACCGGCATTCGCCGCCCGAGGCGAACGATTTTCGGCGGGGAGTTCGCGGGCCGCGTCGAGGAGGTCGGAGCGGCCGTGACGGAGTTCCAGGTCGGCGACGAGGTGTTCGGCATCGAGGCCGGCGCGAACGCGGAATACGTGACCGCGCGTGAGAGCGGCGTGATCGCGCAGAAGCCGACAGGGCTGACGTACGAGGAGGCGGCGGCTGTCCCCGACGGCTCGCTGCTCGCGCTGACCTGCCTGCGACCGGCGGATCCGCTGCGGGGGAAGAGCGTCCTCGTCTACGG
>DASXTR010000271.1:0-30945 GCA_036505325.1 Gaiellaceae bacterium | reverse complement strand
AACGCGATCACATTCGCGCCCACCTCGACGAGGGCGTCCGTGAGGTGAGACCCCATGAAACCATCGGCGCCCGTGACGAGGCACGTGCGCCCCTCGTACAGGCTCGCGAAATCGCGCCGGAGCTCGTCGAGCTCGGTCTCCGACCAGATGACGTTATCGTCGCGCGGCATCGATGGAGGGTACCCCGACTCACGTCCGGAGCGCGGTCAGGAGCGGCCTCGTCACGGGCCTCTCGACCGCGGCCGTCAGCGGGTCGGCTGCAGTTGCCGGCGCCATTCTGTCCCGGAAGTTTGGGCATGGTGTAAAGACGGACGGCTTCTTCGCCGCGTACGCCGTCTACCTCGCGCTCGTCCTCGTGGCCAACGCGCTGCGGGTGGTCGTGCTGCCGCGGTTCGCGGTCGCGCGGGCGGACGGGCGGCTCGGGCGCGAGGTCGGGTCGTGGGCGCTTGCGCTCGCGGTGCCGCTCGTGCCGGCGGTCGTCGTCTCGATCGTCGCGGCGGACACAGTCGCGTCGGCGCTCACGGGACGCCCGGCGGCCCAGGACGCGGCGGCGCAGCTCCTGCCGTGGCTCGTGCCTGCGGCGGCGGCGCAGATCTACGCCGGCGTGGCCGCGAGTGCGCTCGCGGCGCTCGACGACTACGGGACGGCGGCGATCGGATTCGGGGCGGGCGCCGTCGTCGGGCTCGCGCTGATCGGCGCGCTCGTCGACCATGGCGTCGTCGCATTCGGGTGGGGCCTCGCCGTGAACGGAGCGCTCACGCTGGCCGTACCGCTCGCGGCGCTTGCCTCACGCAGGGGCCTCGGCGCGCCTGACCTGGCGGTCGGACGGCGGTTGTGGGAGCTCGCCGAGGGCGTCGCGCTCCCGTTCGCGCTCCAGGGGCTGTACGTGATCGGGTACCGGTTCGCGTCCGGGCTCGGAGAGGGCGACGCGACGACGTTCTCGTACGCGTACCTCATCGCCGCGTTCCTGGTCGCCGTGACGGCGACGTCGGTCGCGCTCGTGTCGTCCGTGCCGCTCGCACGGGAGAAGCTGACGCCGGATCGGGCCGCGCGGCACGTCGTCGCTGCGTCGTGGCTGTCGCTCGCTCTCGTCGCGGCGGCGGCGGGGGTGTTCGCGCTGGCGGGCGAGACCGTCGTGCGCTGGGCGCTCGGCTCGTCCTACGGCGGCGACACCGGTGCGCAGCTCGGCAGGCTCGTGGTGTACCTCGCGCCGTGGATGGTCGCGTCGGTCGCCGTGTCGGTCGCGTTCCCGTTGCTGTTCGTGCGCGGTCGTGCGCGGTGGCTGCCGGCCGTCGCCGTGCTCGCGCTCGGTGCGCATGTGCTCGTGGAGTGGGCGGGGCGCGAGGCCTTCGGACTTGCCGGCGTCACGGCGGGAATGGCGGTGACGACCGCCGCGGTGCTCGCGGCGTTGCTGTGGCCGCTCGGGACGCTGCGGACGGCTCTGCGCGGCCTGCTCGTCGCGAGCGTCGTCTGCGGTGGACTCGCCGTGGTCGCATTCGCCGCGCCGCGTCTCGTGCTCGGTGCGGTGCCGGCGTCGCTCGTGGGGCTCGCGCTCTACAGCGTCGTGCTCGCGACGTGGCGCCCGGCAGGGCTCCGCGAGGCGTGGGCGTACGCTCGGGCGCTGCGATGAAGCTCGTCGCGGTCGTGCTGAACTGGAACGGCGGCGAGGACACGCCGAGGGCGCTCGCTTCCCTCCGTGGCGTGGAGGTCATTTGCGTGGACAACGGATCGACCGACGGCAGCGACGACGTGCTGGAGCGCGACTTCCCGGAGGTGGAGCTGATTCGCACCGGCGCGAACCTCGGCTTCGCCGGAGGCAACAACGTCGGCATCCGGCGCGCACTCGAGCGCGGCGCGGACTGGGTGCTGCTCATGAACAACGATGCCGAGCTGGAGCCCGGTTTGCCGGAGGCGCTCGAGCGCGCTGCGGCGGCGCGGCCCGACGCGGGCCTGCTTGCGTGCAAGGTGCTGTTCGAGGACGGCGAGACCGTGATGTATGCGGGCGCATCGTTCAATGCGTGGTTGGGCTACTCCGGACGCCGCGTAGGGTGGGGCGAGCGCAACACGTTCCACGAGCTGCGCGACGTCGCGCGGGCGGACGGAGCGGCGATGGCGGTCTCACGCGCCGCGGTCGGGCGCGCGGGTCTGCTCGACGAGGAGCTGTTCGCCTACGTCGAGGACGTCGAGTGGTCGCTCCGGATCCGGCGCGCCGGGTTCGCTGTCGTCTTCGTCCCGGACGCGAAGGTGCGGCACAAGGGCTCGGCGTCGACCGGCGGGCCGGCGTCGACGACGAATCTCTACTACGACACGCGGAACACGATCGCCGTCGTCGAGCGCCATCGGCCCCTCCGTTTCGGACTCGGCTCGTTGAGACGGGGCGTCGTGGTCGCGTCCCATCTGGCCCAGGCTCTGACGCACCCGTCCAGAAAGGACGCGGTCTCGGCGGTCATGGCGGGTTGGCGGGACGCCCGGGCCGGTCGGCTCGGCCGGAGAGGACAGGCGACGGAATGAACACTCATTGGGGACCGAATGAGTACTCATTCGGTCCCTTGTCGCAATGGGCCAGGCCGAGCGTCAGAGCAGCTCCCGGTACGTCTCCTCGTGCGCGCTTGCCGACGCGCCCCAGGTGAACATGGCCGCGCGCGCCACGCCCTTTCGAGACCACTCGTCCGGTGCGGACAGGATGTCCTCGACGGCCATGGCTATCTGGCGCGGGTCATCGGGGTGGAAGTAGCGCGCCGCATCTCCGCACACCTCGGGTAAGGACGCAGCGTCCGAGCACGCGACGGGACACCCGCACGCCATCGCCTCGAGCGGCGGCTGACCGAATCCCTCGTAGAGCGACGGGAACACCATCGCCGAGGCCCGTCGCAGGAGCGACACGAGCTCCTCGCGCGGGACGAGCCCGCGTACCTCGACCCCGGTGGGGACAGCGCCGAAGTCGCCACCGCCCGTCAGCACGAGTCGCAGGTCGGGGCGCGCGACCCGCAACAATTCGAAGGCCTCGAAGAGCCGCGCATGATTCTTGTGCGGCCACGGCCGCGCGGGATAGACGAGAAACGGCTCGCGCTCGACCGACGGGTCGGGCATAAACGTCGAATGGTCGATCCCGTGGTGGACGACGCGCAGGCGCGACGCGCTGACGCCGAGGAGCTCGACCGTGCGATCGCGAACGAACGCGCTCGGAACGACGACGAGCCGGGCGCCGCGCACCGACCGGTGCCACGCCAGCGTGCGGAACGCTCGCTCCGCGCGCGAGAAGAGCCGCGGGAGGTCGAGGTGCTGGAGGTCGTGCAGCGTCACGACCGACGGGGTGCTCACCGGCGGCAGCCGGATCGTGAGCGGGTAGTGCACGAGGTCGCCGCGCACCCGGTTGCGCAGCCGGCCGGGACGCGCCGCAGCGCGGGCCATCGCGACGAGCCGCTCGCGCGGCGTCCGGGCGACGCCGTATTCGGCGACGACCTCCGCCGGGAGCCCTTCGCCGGCATCGGGAGCCACCGGCGGGACGTAGACGCGATACTCGAGCGATCCGACGCGCCCGAGGCCGTGCAGCAGCTCGCGCACATAGGTCTCGCTGCCGCCGAGCTCGCCCGGGACCAGCGTCAGCAGGGCGATCCCGACCACGCGGGCGAGCTTACAGAGCCGTAACCGGCCCTCTTTACACTTCCGGCCATGGCCGAGGAGACGACCGACGTCGCGGCGCTGTTCGCGCGCCTGAAGGAGGAGGTGCGCGCCGCCGGCCCCCGAGCCGCCGACGTGACGCCGGCGCAGGTCCGCCTGTCCGTGCGCGACCAGGGCGAGCGGCTCTGGCCGGTGTCGGCCGAACGGCCGATCGTCGGCAAGGGCGGACCGCTGAAGAACGTCCTGCGCCGCCTCATGCGCTGGTACGTCGAGCCCGCCTGGGCCGACCAGCGCGCCTTCAACGACGCTGTCCTGAAGCTGATCGACGATCTCGACGAGCGCCTCTCGCGGCTCGAGCAGCGATGAGGATCGCCGTCTGCCGGCCGCAGGTGTTGTTCGTCCGCGGCGGCGCCGAGTTGATGGCCGACAGGCTCGTCGACGAGCTCCGCGCGCGCGGGCACGAGGCCGAGATCGTCAGCCTCCCGTTCAAGTGGTACCCCGGCACGCGTGCGCTCGACCAGGCGTTCCTCTGGCGCCTCCTCGACCTGACCGAGGCCGACGGGCGCGCGATCGACCTCGTGATCGCCACGAAGTTCCCCGCGTACTGCGTCCGCCATCCGAACAAGGTGGCGTGGGTGCTGCACCAGCTCCGGCAGGCGTACGACTACGACCGCACCGAGCTGGGCCAGTTCGGCGAGTCTCCGGTGGACCGGGCGACGATCCGCGCGATCGAGCGGCTGGACAGGGTCGCGCTCGGCGAGGCGCGGAAGGTCTTCGCCACCTCGCGCAACGTCGCGGACAGGCTGAAGCGGTACACCGACGTCGACGCGCAGGTGCTCCCGCATCCCCCGCAGGAGCTCCCGTACCGCACGGCGGCCGCCGAGGGATTCGTCCTGTCGGTGAACCGCCTCGACCGCGCGAAGCGAATCGACCTCCTGGTCGAAGCGGCGAAATCGGAGCCGTCGCTGCGCGTCGTCATCACCGGAGAGGGACCCGACCGGGAACGGCTGGAGAGCCTCGCGGACGGCGTGAACGGGCGCGTCGAGTTCACGGGCCGCGTCGACGACGAGCGGCTCGCAGATCTCTACGCGCGCTGCTCGGCTGTCTACTACGCGCCCGTCGACGAGGACTTCGGCATGGTCCCCTTCGAGGCGTTCCTGTCCGCGAAGCCGGTGCTGACGACGACCGATGCCGGAGGTCCGCTCGAGGTGGTGCGCGACCGCGAGACCGGACTCGTCGTCGCGCCCGATGCCCGCGAGCTCGCGCGTGCGGCCGCCTACGCGACCGCGAACGTGGACGAGGCGGCGGCGTGGGGCCGCGCCGGCAAGGCCGTCGCCGAACGGGTCACGTGGGACGCCTGCATCAACGCGCTTTTGTCGTGACCGTGTCGTGAAGGTCGCCTACTACTCGCCCATGTCGCCGTCGCGGTCCGGCATTGCGGACTACTCCGCGTTGCTCCTGCCGGCGCTCCGCGAGCGGGTCGAGGAGGTCGTCGTCGCCGAACCTGGGAAGCGCGCGCCGCGGGCGGACGTCGCCGTTTACCATATTGGCAACGATCCCGACGCCCACGGGTGGATCGTCGACGCGCTTCGCAAGCGCTCGGGTGTGGTCGTCCTGCACGAGTACGTCCTCCATCACCTGATCGCGGGAATCACGATCGGCCGCGGGAACGGGCGCGCCTACCTCGAGGCGATGGAGCGCGAGCTCGGCGTGGCCGGTCGCCTGCTCGGCCTCGGCGTCCTCGACAACCTGCTCCCGCTCCTGTGGGAGACCCAGCCGGAGCGCTTCCCGCTCTCGGGGACGATTCTCGACCTCGCACGGGGCCTGATCGTCCATTCGCGCTTCGTCGAGGCGCGCGCCCGCGAGGCAGGATACGGCGGACCGCTCTGGCGCATCCCACATCCCGCCTGGCCGATGCACGACGTTGTCCGTGACGACAACACCACCGGAGAGCCGCTGATCGGCTGCTTCGGCTACCTGAACATGAACAAGCGGATCCCGCAGCTGCTCGAGGCCTTCGCCGCGTTCCGCCGCCGACGCCCCGGCGCTCGGCTGCTGCTCGCCGGTGCCGCGGCCGAGCGCTTCGACGTCGGCCGCCGGCTCGAGCGGCTCGGTCTCACCGACGGCGAGGTGCTCCGCGAGGACTACGTGCCCGAGGAGCGGATGTGGTCGCTGATGGCGGCGTGCGACGTGCTCGTCAACCTGCGCTTCCCGACGATGGGCGAGACGTCCGGCTCGGTGATCCGAGGCCTCTCCCTCGGTAAGCCGCTGATCGTGTCCGACGTCGGCTGGTTCTCCGAGCTGCCCGACGACGCCGCGCTCAAGGTGCCGGTCGACGAGTACGAGGTGCCCACGCTCGCGGCGGCTCTGGAGCTTGCGACAACTTGTCACAAGCAACTGGGTGCGGGCGCGCTCGCGTACGTCCGGACGGAGCATGACCTCGGCCGTTCCGCGGACGGATACGCGAAGGCGCTCGAGGAGGCCGCCGGCGGCGAGGCCGTCTCCGACGCGGTGCTGTGGGAGCTCGCGCGCGCCGCGAGCGAAGTCGGGATCGACGACCTGACGGAGATCGCCGCCCGCGCGCGGGAGGCGGGCCTCGTCCTGTGACCTCCACCGTTGCGGCAGTTCGGGCGCGCGCGGTCGCGGTGCCGGCGTGGCTCTGGCTGACGGGAATCGTGGTCGCGTCGTGCGCGGTCCGCATCGCGCTTGCGCGGCGGATGGTCGCGCCGTGGATCATGGTCGACGAGCTCGTCTACTCCGAGCTGGCGAAGTCGCTCGCCGAGCACGGCCGCTTCCTCATCCGGGGCGAGCCGAGCACCGGCTACGGCTTCGTCTACCCCGCGCTGATCGCACCCGCGTGGCGCGTCCACGACTCGGCGCCCGACGCCTACGCGCTCGCGAAGGCGATCAACGCGGTCGTGATGTCGCTCGCGGCCGTTCCCGCGTACTTCCTCGCACGGCGTCTGCTCGCACCCGCGCTCGCGCTCGTCGCCGCGGCGCTGACCGTCGCGGTGCCTTCGATGCTCTACACCGGGACGCTGATGACGGAGAACGTGTTCTACCCGCTGTTCCTCGCCGTCGCCCTCGCGCTCGTGCTGACGCTCGAGCGTCCGACCGTCACGCGCCAGGTGATCCTGCTCGCACTCTGCGGCGTCGCCTTCGCGGCGCGGGCGCAGGCCGTCGCGCTCGTTCCCGCGGCCGCGACGGCGCCGATCCTTCTCGCGCTGATCGAGCGGCGCGGGCTGCGGAGCGGCCTGCGCCCGTTCGCGCCGCTGTACGGGATCCTCGGCGGGGGCGCGCTCCTCGCATTGCTCGCGACGGCGGCGCGGGGGCGCTCGCCGCTCACGCTCCTCGGCGCCTACCGCGCCGCGACCGATTCGAGCTACACGGTCGGCGGGATCCTGCGGTACCTGCTCTATCACGTCGCCGAGCTCGACCTGTACCTCGGCGTGATCCCGTTCGCGGCGCTGCTCGCGCTCTGGCTCGCGCCGCGCACGGTACCGGCGTTCGCCGCTGCATCGCTGCCGCTGACGGCGTGGCTCGTCGCCGAGGTGGCCGCGTTCGCGTCGCAGCCGTCGGTCGACCGGATCGAGGAGCGGAACATGTTCTACGTCGCGCCGTTCGCGCTCGTCGCGCTCGTCGGGCTCGCCTCCGGCCGCGTCGTGCCGCGGCGCCGCCGGCCCGTCGTCGCGGCGGCCGCGATCGCGGGCGTGCTGCCGTTCTTCATCCCCTACGGGCGGCTGATCGCGCCGCCGGCGGTCTCCGACACGTTCGCGCTCCTGCCGTGGTGGTGGCTGCAGGACCACGTGCTGCACCTCGACCAGGTGAAGTGGATCGTGCTGGCAGTTGCCGCCGCGGCCGCGGCCGTCTTCCTGCTCGTGCCCAGGCGGTTCGCGCTCGTGCTGCCGGCGCTCGTCGGCGCGTACTTCCTCGCCACGAGCTTCGTCGTCGAGAACGGCCGCCACGGCCTGCACCGCGCCACGCTCGCGTCGCTGTGGGCCGGGATTCGGGTCGACCATCCCGACTGGATCGACCGCGCTGTCGGGCGCGACGCGGACGTGGCCGCGATCTGGACCGGGAAGCTCAGCGTCTACTCGATCTGGGAGAACGAGTTCTTCAACCGCAGCCTCGCCACGGTGTACGACCTCGGCGCGGGGCAGTCGCCGGGCGGCCTGCCCGAGACCGCGGCCCGGCGCCGGGCGGACGGGAGCGTCGTCGCCGATGGGCGGCCGGTGCACGCGGATTACGTGCTGGCGGACGGCTCGGTCGACCTCGCGGGGACGCGCGTCCGCGCCGACCCGCGAATCGGCCTCGCGCTCTACCGCGTCGAGGGCCCGCTCGTCGTCCTCACGGACGTCCGCGGGCTGTACCCGAACGACACCTGGTCCGGGCGGCGGGTCACGTACACCCGTGTGCGCTGCACGGGCGGTCGTCTGTCGGTCCTGCTCGGGAGCGATCCGACGCTCTTCACGCGTCCGCAGACCGTGGTCGCGCGCACACGCGGCGTGACGCGGGTCGCCCGCGTCCCGCCGTCGGGGCAGCGTCGGCTGACCGTTCCGCTGCGGCCGAACGCGCAGGGCGTCTGCGTCGTCCGCTTCGACGTCGCGCGCACCGCCGTCCCCGGGGCGGCCGACCGGCGCGAGCTCGGCGCCCATTTCCTCCGCTTCGACTTCAGGCCGTGAGGATCGCGTTCGACGTCTCGCCCCTGTCGCACGAGCGGACGGGCGTGAACAACTACATCCGCGGCTCTCTGCGCGGGCTCGCCGAGGCGGCCGGCGGCGAGCACGCGATCGTCGCCTTCGCGCCGACCTCGCCCGCGGGGAGGCGCGTCATACCGGACACGCTCGACGGCATCCCGGTCGACCTGCGGCTCGCGATGCTTCCCGGCGCGCACGGCTGGCGCACCGCGTGGTCGGTGGTCGGCTACCCGCCGGCCGAGCGCTGGCTCGGGAAGTTCGACGCGCTGCACTTCACCGACTGGATGTACCCGCCGCAGGCCCGCGGCGTGCGCGCGACGACGATCCACGACCTCGTGCCGATCCACTTCCCGCAGTGGGTGACGAAGCGGACACGAGCGATGCACCGGCGCAAGTACCGCAACGCAGCGCTCACGTGCGACGTCATGTTCGCGAACTCGGCGTACACGGCCGACGACGTGGCGGCGACGCTCGAGTTCCCGCGCGAGCGGATCCTCGTCGCACACCCCGGGGTCGGGGAGGAGTTCACCGCGGACGGCGAGGCGTCCGACCTCGGGCGTCCGTACCTCCTCACGGTCGCGACGCTCGAGCCGCGCAAGAACCTCGGCACTCTGGTCGAGGCGTTCGCGCTGCTCGCGGACCTCGAGCTCTCGCTCGTCGTCGCCGGCGGCCAGGGCTGGGGCGCACAGCCCGCTCTCGACCGGCCGGGGATCGTGCGCACGGGCCGCGTCAGCGACGAAGAGCTCGCCCGGCTCTACCGCGGCGCCGCGACCGTCGTGTACCCGTCTCGGTTCGAGGGGTTCGGGATGCCGATCACCGAGGCGATGGCGTCCGGCGCGCCCGTCGTCGCATCGGCGCATCCGTCGCTGGACGAGGCCTCCGGCGACGCCGCCGTACGCGCCGACCCGGAGAGTCCCGAGGCGATCGCAGCCGCGATCCGCGCGGCGCTCGAATGCGGCGCGGAGCTGCGCGCGAAAGGGTTGACCCACGCCGCGTCCTTCTCGTGGCGGCGCGTCGGCGAGATCTTCCTCGAGGGGTATGCGCGATACGCGTAGCGATCGACACCACGCCGCTGCTGCAGACCCGGGCCGGAACGGCGCGATATGTCCGCGGCCTGCTCGGCGCTCTCGACGTGGACGTCGTGCCGCTGTCGTATCCGGCGACGTCGCGCCTGCGGACGGTCGTTGCCGACGCGACCTGGTATCCGCGCCTGCGCGCGCCCCGGAGGGCCGACGTGCTCCATTGCCCCACCTTCCGCGGGCCGTTCCGCTCGCGCACGCCGCTCGTCGTGACGGTGCACGACCTCGCCGTGCTCCGGTACCCGGAGTGGTTCAACCGGTGGACGCGCACGTACTCGCGGTTCGCCGTCCCGCGCGTCGTGCAGGCTGCTGCGCGTGTGATCGTGGTGTCCGAGTTCACCGGCCGCGAGGTCGCCGGCCTGCTCGGGGTCCCGGAGGGGAAGATTCGTGTCGTGCCGAACGCCGTCGAGGACGTGTTCGTGCCGGAGGGCCCCCGCGCCCGCGGCGACTACATCCTCGCCGTGGGGACGCTCGAGCCGCGCAAGAACCTGGCGCGGGTCGCCGCCGCCGTCGACGGCGAGCTTCGCGTCGTCGGCGCGCGCGGGTGGGGCGGCGTCGACCCCCCGCCGAACGTGACCTGGCTGGGAGACATGTCCGACGAGGACCTGGCCGCCGAGTACAGGGGTGCAAGCTGCCTCGTCTACGCGTCGCTCTACGAGGGGTTCGGCATCCCCGTCGCCGAGGCGCTAGCGTGCGGCTGCCCGATCGTCACGAGCGCCGGGACGGCGATGGCGGAGGTCGCCGGCTCCGACGCGACCTACGTCGACCCGACCGACGTCGACTCGATCCGCGAGGGCATCGCGCGCGCGTTCCGCCCGCAGCCGCGCCGCATCGGGTCGTGGAGCGAGGTCGCCGAGCGCACGCGCCGGGTCTACGAGGAGGTCGCGGGTTGACGCCGGTTGGAGCTCGCTCGGTGTCGGGCTTGGGGCGCGCTCGGTGACTGCGCCTGGGGCTCGCGCGGTTACGGCGCTTCCCCTCCGGCAACAGTTGCCGATTCGCAACAGTTGCCGAATCGCAACGGTTATCAACCGGCAACAGTTATCAAGTGATAACTGTTGCCCCGCGGGCGACGTCCCGAAGAGACGTGGCCGAAACGGAAAGAGGGCGGACGGGTGACGCTCGTCGTCGTCGATGCCGACGTGCTCGGGCGGCGGCGCACGGGCGAGGAGACCTACGTCCTGAACCTGCTGCGCGAGCTGCCCGCGGCGGCGCCGGAGCTCGACTTCGCCGCCGTCACGCGCCATCCCGGGCTCGTGCCGGACGGCGTCGAGGCGCTCGCGCTGCCGGCGCGGTTCCAGGAGGCGCGCATGGCCTGGTCGCTGCCGCGCCTGCTGCGCCGCGTCCGGCCGGCGCTCGCGCACTTCCAGCACGCGCTGCCGCTCGGGTGGCGCGGGCGCAGCGTCGTCACGCTGCACGACCTCCATTTCGAGCACGACCCGTCCGTGATGGGGCTCGTCGACCGGCTGACGTTCAAGGCCGTCGTGCCGCGCGCCGCGCGCCGCGCCGACCATGTGCTCGCCGTCTCCGAGCGGACGAAGCGCGACGCGCTCGAGCTGTACGGCCTGCCCGAGGCGAAGGTGACGGTGACGCAGCACGGCGTCGACCCGGCGTTTTCGGCCGCGGCCGGTGGGCGGCGGGGCGACGGCTACCTGCTCTTCGTCGGGGCGATCCAGGCGCGCAAGGACCCGCTGGCCGCGGCGGAGGCTGCGCGGGCCGTCGGGCTCCCGCTCGTCGTCGCCGGTCCGGAGAAGGAGCCCGCCCTCGCGCGCGAGCTGCGCGCGCGCGGCGCGGACCTGCGCGGCTGGGTCGGCAAGGAGGAGCTGGCCGAGCTCTATCGCGGCGCGGCTGCGCTCGTCTGGCCCTCGCGCTACGAGGGCTTCGGCCTGCCGGTGCTCGAGGCGATGGCGTCCGGCACGCCCGTCGTCCTCTCGGCGGACCCCGCGCTGCGGGAGGTCGCGGGCGACGCCGCGGTCTACGCCGTGAACGGCGACTACGGCGCCGCGGTCGAGCGCGCGCTCGCCGAGCGGACCGAGCGCGCCGCCGCCGGGATCGAGCGTGCGCGCCGCTTCTCGTGGGCCGAGACCGCGCGCCGCACCGCCGACGTGTACCGCAAGGTGCTTGCGGCGTGAAGGTCTCTGCGATCGTCGTCTCGCACGGCCACGCCGACAAGCTCGAGCGTTCGCTCCCGGCGCTGCGTCCCCAGGTCGACGAGCTCGTGGTGATCGCGAACATCGCCGGCTCCGTCGCCGACGGTGCGGACGCCGTGCACAACGAGCGCCCGCTCGGGTTCGCCGCCAACCTCAACCAGGGCCTTGCGCTCACGACCGGCGACGCCGTGCTCTCGGTCAATCCGGACGCGATCGCCGAGCCCGGTGCGGTGGCGATCCTGGCGGCGTTCCTGGAGGCTCACCCGCGCGCGGGCGTCGTCGGTCCGCGGATGCTCTTCCCGGACGGGACGCTGCAACCGTCGCGCCGCCGTTTCCCGACCGTGACCGGCACCGTCGTCCGTCGCACGCCGCTGCGCAGGCTCATTCCGCAGCGCCGTCACTTCCACCTCGACGACGCCCCGCCGGCCCAGCCCGTCCCGGCGGACTGGATGCTCGGCGGCTTCCTCCTCCTGCGGCGCGCGATGCTCGACGAGCTCGGCGGCTTCGACCCCGCGTTCCGGCTCTACGGCGAGGACATCGACCTCCAGTACCGCGCGCACAAGGCGGGCTGGGAGCGGTGGTACGTGCCCGAGGCGGTGGTCCGCCACGAGCACCAGGCCGAGACCGACAAGCGCTGGCTGACGCGGCGCACGCTCTGGCACTGGGCGGGTGTCCTGCGGTTCGTGCGCAAGCATCCGGAACGGCTGCGTGCCCTGTGAGCGGCATCACGGACAAGTACGACGCGATCGCGGAGCGCTACAGCGCACACGACTACGCGGACGCGGAGTCCTACTACCGCCGGCGCGCGCAGGTCGTCGTGGAGCTCGGCCCGACGCTCGAGCCGGGCGACACGCTCCTCGACGTTGCGTGCGGTGACGGCGGTCTCGGGCCGCACCTCGTCGCCCTCGGCATCGACTACCGGGGCGTCGACGCGAGCGAGCGGATGATCGAGGTCGCACGGCGCCGGCTCGGCGCGCGCGTGACGCACGGGACCTTCGACTACGTGCCGCCCGAGCCGGTCGACGCGACGACGATCTTCCGCTCGCTGTACCTCGTGCCCGACCGGCGGGCGTTTCTCGCGCACGTGCGCGCGTTCACGCGCACGAAGCTCGTGTTCGACTTCGACCCGCGGGCGTACGCGCCGCGCGACGTGCTCGCCGACGTGCGCGCGGCCGGATGGACGCAGGTCGACGTGCGGCCGTTTCTGTTGCCGCAACGGGCAACAGTGCCACGCCCGCTCGCGACGGTGCTCCGCGCGCTCGAGCCCACGGCGGTCGGCCGCGCGCTGACGCGCGTGCGGTTCCCGCTCGTCGTCAGCGCGTCGGGCTGAACTGGAACGTGACCTGCGCGCCGAGGTCGCGCGAGTCGCTGATGCCGTAGTCCGACGGTTTGAACGTCCGCGAGACGTGGACGCGGACGTGGAACGGGGGCGCGACCCGGAAGGTCAGCGTCCGCCCGTTGCCCGGGCCGTTGCCGACGACGAAGCGGCGTTCGAAACGGACATGTCCGATGGTCGGTTGGTGCGCGTCGTCGATCGCGAGTGGGCCGACCTGCACGAGCGCCGTCGTCGTAGGCGCCGGACCGCTGAACCCCGAGCGGTCGACGGTCACGGTGAGCGTGCCGGGGTGCGTTCCCGGCCCGAAGTACGACCAGCCGCCGTCCGTGCCGATCCAGCCGGCGGAATCGCGGCCGCTCGGCGCCCCGACCGGCGCCTCGCGGAGCCGCCAGGGATGCTCGACGCGGTAGAGCCGCAGATCGCCGTGGGCGTCGACGAGCTTCCCGACCATCTGCACCCCGTTGTCGGCGAGCACGTAGTCGGCCTCGCCCGCACCGCGCAGCGTCCCGTCGGTCCGCAGCAGATCGGGCGTCGTCACCGGGCCCGGGCCCGGCGCGGAGCCGTCGAGGCTGTCGACCTGGCCGATCGAGCGGTTCCAGAACTCGAGCAGGTGGATGCCGTTGGCGTCGCGGACGTTCTGGCCGAGATACGTCACGTCGGCACCGCCGGTCCTGCGGTCGACCCAGTTCAGCGGCTTCGTGAGGTTGTCGACGAACCGCTTCCCCTGCACCTGCTGACCGAGCGCCATCTGCGTCTCGCCGGCGACCATCCACGCGAGCACGAGCGCCGCCGCGACGGCGACGCCGGGCACGGCGAGGCGGGGCCGCACGCGCGGGAGCAGCGCGGCGCCGACCGCGAGCGCCCACACGACGACGAGCGCGATCCGGATCGCATGCTCATCCCAGCGCAGGTGGCGGTTCGCGAACACCGCCATCCCGTAGCCCGGCGCCTCGAAGTACGGGTAGCCGAGCTGGTAGCCGTCGCGGACGAGCAGGAAGAGCACGAACGCGGCTGCGACGGCGAGCGGCCAGACCGGCGGCCTGCGCGCGTGCAGCCAGACGGCGGTGCCGACCAGCAGAAGCGGCGCGACATCGACGAGGTTCCGCTCCTCGACCAGCGTGGCGAAGATCGTCGAGAGGTACGCCGCCTTGACCGCCGTGTAGGCGGCGAACGCGCCGATCGCGCACGCTGCGTAGGCGGCGAAGGCGCGGTAGACGCGGTCGTCGCGGCGCTCGGGCAGCCACAGCGACGCGAGCCCGCAGATCGCGGGCAGCACCGCGAGCCCGATCGCGAGCGCGGAGCCCGCCGTGAGCCCGAGATCGAAGATGCGCCCCTTCCAGTGCTGCGTCGCGCTGCTCCAGGCGGTCGAGTGCGGGCTGAGCACGCGGTTCGCGACCACGAGCACGAGCACGAGCAGGAGCGCCGCGCCGACGTGGTCGAGCACGCTCCACCCCCGACGCAGCCGTCGGCTCGTCGGGCCGACCAGCCAGAGCAGCACCGCCGCGGCGACGAGCGCGCCGAGTGACGCCGCCAGCTGGGCGCGCACGAGCGTCCCGAGGAGGGCGGCGCCGACCGCGAGCACCCACCCGCGGCGGCCGCCGAACGCGAGCGCGCGCACGCCGAGCCAGGCCGCGAGAGCGGACGCGGGGTACGCGGCGACGTCCGGGACGATGACGGGCGCGTAGTACATCGCCGACGTGCACACCGACGCGAGCGCGACGACGAGCGCCGTCCGCTGCGGCACGAGCATGCGCGCGAGCAGGTACACCGGGACGGCCGTCGCCGTCATCAGCGTCGCGTTGAAGTACTTGACGGCCGCGTATGCGGTGCCCGTCGACGAGAGCCACCACCAGGGCGCGAGCAGGTACGGGTACAGCGACTTGAAGCCGATCGGGTCGCCGCGCCGGGCCGCGTGCCCGGTGTCCGCGATCGAGCGCGCGATCTGCGTCCACTCGAGCTCGTCGTTGAAGATCCAGGGCGTCTTCTGGGCCCACGCCTGCCAGTAGTAGAAGCCGAGCACGACGAGAGCGAGCGTCGCGACCGGGACGGCGGCGAGGAAGCGGTCGAGCAGCGTGGGCTCGCGCGCTGAAGGGGCATCCGGCCGGCGCGCCTGCCCGGCCTCCGCGACGCTGCTCACTCGGCCGTGGCGCCGAGGACGACCCGCGGGTCGAGGTCGATCTCGCGGCGCACGAACCGGCACTCGATCCCCGCGTCCTTGCACGCCTCCACGATCGCGGTCAGCCGCTCGACGGCCGCCTCCGGGATCGTCACGAGGACGACGTCCGGCGTCGTTCGCTCGAGCAGCCGCGGCAGCTCGTCGCTCGCGCCGAGGACGGGAAGGCCGTGCACGCGCCGGCGCCGCAGGCGCGGGTTGTCGTCGACGAACCCGACCACGCGCTCGCCCGCGGTCTCGCGCAGCTCACGCATGAGGCTGCGCCCCGTGCGGCCGGCGCCGACGATCAGCGTGCGGCGCGCCGTGCGGTTCCGCATCGAGCGCGTCCCCACCACGATCGCGCGCTCCGCGATCCGCGACGCGCCGATGCCCACGGTGCAGATCAGCGCGTCGACGATGAACACCGAGCGCGAGAAGTCGGAGAGCTCCCGGGTCAGCGAGATGTACGAGGCGGTCGCGAGCTCGGAGACGACGATCGCCGCCGCGATCGCGACGGCATCGCGCGTGCCGGCGTAGCGCCAGATCGATCGGTAGAGCCCGAGCGGGATGAACGCGATGTAGCGCGCGACGAGCAGCACGGGCAGCGTCACAGTCGCGATGAAGCGCTGGTGCACACTGCCGGGCCAGCCGAACATGATCGCGTACGCGGCGACGAACGAGCCGGTGACGATCCAGAAGTCGACCACGACCTCGACGAGCCGCCGCCAGTGGACGTCGAACGTGCGCAGAACGCCCGGCGCGCCCTCGAGCGCGGGACGCTTCTCGATGTCGGCGAGGAAGCTTGCGAACTGCACGAGGAGCACGAAGGTCAGCAGGACGCCGACGAGCGTGATGCGCTGATCGTCGAGGATGTTGTACGCGAGGCTCGTCGCGCCGAGCGTCGACGCGACAAGCGCGAGCAGCAGCACGGTCGTCTTCTCCGACAGCCCGAGCCGTACGAGCCGGTGCGAGGAGTGGTCGCGTCCGCCCTGGTAGACGGGGCGGCCCTCGAGGAGGCGGATCACCGTCACGAGCGCCGTGTCGAGGATCGGCACGGCGAGCACGAGGATCGGCAGCATGAGCGTCGCGACCGTCGTCCCGGCCAGCTTCCAGCTCGCCGACAGCCCGAGAGCCGCGAGCGTGAACCCGAGCATCTGCGAGCCGGAGTCGCCCATGAAGACGAGCGCCTTGCCGCGCGGGCGGAGGTTCCACGGCAGGAACGCGGCGCAGGCGGCCGCCCCGGCGAGGGCGAACGCGAGCACGGTGTGGCTCGGGTGGTTCGTGACGGCGTCGACGGCGAAGAACACGAACGCGATTCCGGCCATCGTCGCCGCGAGCCCGTCCATGTTGTCGAGCAGGTTGAACGCGTTCGTCATCCCGACCAGCCAGAGGAGCGCGATCACGCCGGCGACGACGCCGTTGTCGATGATCTGGACGTTCGTGCCGGTCAGGATCACGAGCAGGGCGGCGGCGACCTGAGCCGCGAGCTTCGCGGCCGGCCGCAGGTGGAAGAGGTCGTCGAGTAGTCCGGCGGCGAACAGCAGGACGATGCCGCCGTAGATGCCGGCGAGCTCCTTCGTCGGGTCGATCGCGCCGACGGCGACCGCCGCCCAGAGCCCGACGGTGAACCCGGCGAACATCCCGGCACCGCCCAGGAGCGGCGTCGGCGTCTCGTGCCAGCGGTCCGCCGACGGGTTCGCCACCAGCCGCCGCGCGAGCGGCGTGCGAAGCAGGACCCAGATCGCGAGCGCGGCGGCGGGAAGGGCGGTCAGGGCCGCAGTGGTGCTCACAGGTGCGGAGGGTAACGAAGGGCTGTTAGGGCCGTGTTTACTCCGGCGGCGGCGCCGTTCTGGCACCCGCCCGGACGCCCTGGGCGCGGCGCAGCTCGCCGCGCTCGCGTCTCGTCCGTAGCGCTGCTACGAACGAGCCACGATCACGACGATCTGCTTGGCCCATGACGCCCGGTCGGGCACCAGCCCGTCGCCCCCGCCTCCGTGTTTGCGGCTTCTACACTAGGTCGCGGCCATGACCGTCTACGCCGACCTCCTCCGGTACCGCGAGCTCTTCGCGAACCTCTTCCGCCGCGACTTCCAGGCGAAGTACAAGGGCTCGGTCCTGGGTGTCTTCTGGTCGCTCCTGAACCCGCTCGCGCTGCTCGGCGTCTACCTCGTCGTGTTCGGTCTGCTGTGGAAGGGCGGCGACATCCCGCACTACCCGCTCTACCTGCTCGCCGGGCTCGCCTGCTGGATCTTCTTCTCGGTGTCGCTGCAGGCGGCGGCGCGCTCGATGATCGACAGCGCCGAGCTGATCAAGAAGGTTCGCTTCCCGCGCCAGCTCGTGGCGTTGTCCATTGTGGCAACGCAGGCGGTGACGTTCGGCGTGATGCTCGTCATCCTCGTCGTGCTCTCGCTCGTGTTCATCCCGGAGGCACGGTCGACGGTGTGGCTCGCCGTGCCGCTCGCCGTGCTGTTCGCGGGGTTCGTCGCGGGCCTCGCCCTGCTCGTCGCGTGCCTCAACGTGCTCTACCGCGACATCGAGCACATCCTCGCGTCGGCGCTCCTGCCGTGGTTCTTCCTCACGCCCGTGCTGTGGCGGTTCTCGCAGCTTCCGGCGAGCGTTCGCGACCACGAGGTGCTGCTCGACCTGCTGCGGTGGGGGAACTTCGTCGCGCCGCCGATCTACGCCGTGCGCGACGCGCTGTGGCTCGGGCATGCGCCTCGGCCGGCGGACGTCGTGTACCTGGCGGTGGCGGCCGTTGTCGCACTCGCGCTCGGCGCCTACGTGTTCACCCGCGTCGACGACCGGATCGCGGTCGAGCTCTGAGCACCGCGCGGCCGTCGTAGATCCAGGGCTCGTCGGCCGGCGCGGCGAACGCGGGCAGGCCCGCGACGGCGGGCAGGGGCTGGAGCACGACGCCGTCGAGCACCGACGGGCAGAGAAGCGGATGCGGGAACGACGGCACCCGGCCGGCCCCGGGCCGGTACGGCTCGAGCAGCCGCGGCCGCCGCCGCGGCCAGTCGATCGACCCGCCCACGACGGCATAGCCCTCGGCGTGCGCGGCGGCCACCCGCTCGCGCCACTCGGCGGTCGGCTCGACCCACGCCGGCAAGTCGGCGCTCGGCTCGCCGGCGCGCGGGAGCACCTCGACGTCGGACGTCGCCATCTCGCTGCCGAGCTCGCTGAACCATGCGCGGTGCTCGGCGACGACGTCGAGCGCGAACCGGTAGCGGCCGGGCGGAATCGGCGCGCGGACCGGGGCGTCGATGCGTGTCCGCTCGCCCGGCTCGAGCGGCGGCAGCGAGGTCCGGATCCCGTCCCAGGCGATTGGGTTCCCGCGTTCGTCGAGCCAGTGGTACGACAGCCTGATCGTGCTCCCCCAGCGGATCGTCCCGGCGTTGACCACCTCGGCCTGCGCGCGGCCGACCGTCCCGGCATGCGGCGGATCGAGGCTCCAGTTGCCCCAGTCGACAACAAGCGGTCCCTTCGCCACGGCCCGGCTAGTGTAGGGAGCGATGGAACCGCTGCTCGTCCGGGCCGCCCGGCGCGAGGCCGTCGAGCGCACGCCGGTGTGGTTCATGCGGCAGGCGGGGCGGTCGCTTCCGGAGTACCGCGCCGTGCGTGAGCGGCACGCGTTCTTCGACATCAACCGTTCGGCGGAACTGACGGCCGAGGTGACGCTGCAGCCGGTGCGGCGGCACGGTGTCGACGCGGCGGTGATGTTCGCGGACATCATGACGCCGGTCGTCGCGATGGGGATCGGCGTCGAGCTCGTCGAGGGCGTCGGACCCGTCGTCGCGCAGCCGGTGCGCTCCGCCGCGGACGTGCAGCGGTTACGCGTTCCCGAGCCGGAGGAGGCGGTCGCGCCCGTGCTCGAGGCGATCCGGATCGTGCGCGGCGAGCTCGCGACCGAGCAGGCGGTGGTGGGGTTCTGCGGCGCGCCGTTCACCGTCGCCGGCTATCTCGTCGAGGGGCGGCCGTCGCGTGAGTTCGCGACGGTGAAGGCGCTCATGTACTCGGCGCCGGAGGTCTGGCACGGGCTGATGGAGCGCCTCGCTGAAACGTTCGCCGCATACCTGCGCGCGCAGGTGCGCGCGGGCGCGGACGCGGTGCAGCTCTTCGACTCGTGGGTCGGCGCGCTGTCCGCCGCGGACTACGAGGAGTTCGTCGAGCCGTGGTCGGCGCGGATCCTCGACGCCGTCGAGGTTCCGGCGATCCACTTCGGCACCGGCGCGGTGCACCTCCTCCGCGCGATGGCGCGGGCCGGCGGCGACGTCGTCGGGCTCGACTGGCGCGTGCCGCTCGACGAGGGCTGGACGCTCGTCGGCGAGGAGCGCGGCGTGCAGGGGAACCTCGACCCGGCGGTGCTCCTCGCGCCGTGGTCGCGCGTCGAGGCTGCGACGCGCGACGTGCTCGCACGCGCGGGCGGGCGGCCCGGGCACATCTTCAACCTCGGCCACGGCGTGCTCCCGCAGACGGACCCGGACGTGCTGACGCGCCTGCGCGAGCTCGTCCATGCGGAGACGTCCGTCGTCGCGTCGACATGACCGGCGCGTGTTAAGTCTCGCGCGTCCGCGTTCGACGCGGACGCCGCGCGGGTATCAAACGTCGCGGCCGGGCGGCACTAGCAGTACCTGCCCTCCAAAGGCTTTCCACCGGTGGGGGAGCCGGGGCTGACGGCACGCCGCTCGGCCTTTTGTCGCGGGCGGCTCACGTGTGTGCGCGACAAGTCGCACTTTCGGCACGAAGCCGTTTCCCACGCGTCGCATCTGCTCGCGTACCGTGTTCGAAGGGGGCGCGCGGCCCCCTGGGGGCACGTGGGCCGACGTGATCGCGCGCGCGGGCGCCCAAGGGGAGCGCGTCGCCCGGTCGCGGAAGTGGTCGGCTAGCGTTTGGGCGCATGAGCGCCGCGGTTGTGCTGATGGCGTACGGGTCGCCCGAGCGGCTTGCCGACGTTCCGGCCTACTACTCGGACATCCGCGGCGGCCGGCCGATCGCGCCCGAGCACATGGACGACCTGGTCTCGCGCTACCGGCGCCTCGGCATCGAGGAGTCAAATCCGCTCAACGCGATCACCGCGGAGACGCGGGCAGCTCTCGAGCGCGAGCTCGGCATTCCGGTCTTCACGGGCATGAAGCACTGGACGCCGCGGATCTCGGAGGCCGCCGACCGTGCCGTCGCCGCCGGCGCGGACACCGTTGTCGGGCTCGTGCTCGCGCCTCACTACTCGCGGCTGTCGATCGCAGGCTATCGGAGCCAACTCGAGGACGCGCTCGCCGGCCGCGCCGAGCTCGCATTCATCGACTCCTGGCACGACGACCCCGGCTTCGTCTCGTTCGTCGCCGGACGCATCCGCGGCGCGGAGGGGCACGTGGTCTTCACCGCGCACTCGCTGCCCGCGCGAATCCTCGACGACGGCGATCCGTACCGCGACCAGCTGCTCGAGACCGCGCGGCTGGTGGCGGAAGAGGCGAACCAAGACGATTGGTCGTTTTCCTTTCAGAGCGAGTCGCCGACCGGCGAGCCCTGGCTCGGGCCGGACATCCTCGACCACCTCACGGAACTGCACGGGCGCGGCGTCCGGCGGGTCCTCGTGTGCCCGGTCGGGTTCGTCTCGGATCACCTCGAGATCCGGTGGGACATCGACACCGAGGCCCAGGAGAGGGCGCGAGAGCTCGGGCTCGAGCTCTCGCGGATCGAGATGCCGAACGCCGACCCGCGGTTCGTCGAGGTGCTCGCGGGGATCGTGCGACGCGCGCTCACGCTACCGTCACCTGCGTGAACGCACGCCTGCACCCGCTGCGCGAGGACGAATTCGACGCGTGGTATGCCGCGGTCAAGTCCGACTATGCGGAGAGAGCGGGGTTCGCGCGCGACCGGGCGCAGCAGAACGCCGACGCCGTCCTCGGGCGCCTGGTCCCGGCCCGGCGCGTGCCCGACGGCCACGCCGTGTTCGTGATCGAGGACGGCGGCGAGCCCGTCGGCCGCCTCTGCCTCGCGGAGCGGGAGGCCGACGGTGGGCCGGCGCTGTTCGTGTACGAGGTGGCCGTCGACGAAGGCGCGCGCGGCCTCTACCGCTCGGTCGGCTGCCGCGAGGTCGCGGTCTGGATGGCGAAGGACCTGTGACACCCGGCCGCATCGTCGTCGACCGCGTCTCGCGCCGCTTCGTCGTTCGCGCCGCCGGGCACCGCACGATCAAGGACCTGTTCGTCGCGCGCGGACGCGTACGTGCACACGAGGTCTGGGCGCTGCGTGACGTGTCGATGCGCGCAGAGCCGGGCGAGGCCGTCGGGCTCGTCGGGCGCAACGGCTCCGGGAAGTCGACGCTGCTCCGGCTCGTATCGGAGATCATCAAGCCGACGAGCGGGCGCATCGAGGTCGACGGGCGCGTCGGGTCACTGCTCGAGCTCGGCGCCGGGTTCCATCCCGATTTCACCGGCCGCGAGAACGTCTACCTCAACGGCTCGATCCACGGCCTCTCGCGCGCGCGCGTGCGAGAGCTGATGGACGAGATCGTCGCGTTCGCCGAGCTCGAGCACGCGATCGACCTCCCGGTCCGAACGTACTCCTCCGGGATGTACATGCGCCTCGGGTTCGCGGTCGCCGCGCACATCGAGGCGGACGTGCTGTTGCTCGACGAGGTGTTCGCGGTGGGGGACGAGGCGTTCCAGCGGAAGTGCTTCGGGAAGATCGCGGAGTTCAAGCAGCGCGGCGGCACGATCGTGTTCGTCTCGCACGACGCGCAGGCCGTCGAGCGGCTGTGCGATCGCGCGGTGCTGTTGCGGCAGGGCCGCGTGGCGTTCGACGGGCCGACGCGGGATGCGATCGCCGCGTACCGGCGCCTGCTCGCCGAGGATCGCAGTCCCGACGAGCTCGCCGCCGGGCTACGCGAGTGGGGGAGCGGCGAGGCACGGATCGTCTCGGCGCGGCTGCTCGACGCGGACGGCGACGAACGGGTCCAGTTCGCGGCGGGCGAGCCGCTGACCGTGCAGCTCGTGATCGCCGCCGAGGCCGGTGTCGAACCGCCGCGCGTCTCGCTCGAGCTGCGCGACGACGACGGCGTCGTGCTCGGCGCCGCGGCCGCGGAAACGGCGGGGCTCGGGTGGGGCGCCGCTGCCAGCGAGCGCGAGGTGCGGTTCGAGCTCGACCGCCTGCCGCTCGCGGACGGTCGCTTCCATCTCCGCTTCGCCCTCCTCGACGCACGCGGAGACCGCCTGTTGCACACGCTCGACGACGCGGCGCGGTTCCTCGTCTTTCCGGCGGGCGAGGAAACGGGCGCCGTCCTCCTCGACGGCCGCTGGTCGATGCAGGAGATCGGCGCCGCTGAGCCAATCCGGGGCGCATGACGGTGCACGCCTGCCCGGATTGGCCGCTGCTCATGGAGGTCGCGCCGGACCTGCGGTTCGTGCACTGCACCCTGAGGGACGCCCGGCTTCCGACGGACGCGATCGTGCACCTCGGGGGCGTCGATCTCGCCGAGCTCGCGATCTGCTGCGACCTCGCGAGCCACGTCTTCAATCCCGAGCACACCGATCCGCAGATCGCCGAGGCGCTGCGCGGCACGCACTGGTTCGATCTCCGCGAGTGGCGCCCGCGGGCGGCGGGGGTCGTCCCGTGATGCGGGCTCGGGCCGCGCTCTAAGCCGATCGGACGGGGGTGACGAGCTCGCTGCCGGCGTACGCGGCGAGGACGTTGTCCACGACGAGCCTCGTCATCGCGTGCCGCGCCGCGACGGTCGCGCTGCCGATGTGCGGCGTGAGGACGACGTTTGGCAGGTCGAGCAGCTCCTTTGGGACGTGCGGCTCGTGTGCGAAGACGTCCAGGCCCGCCTCGATCCGGCCGGACACGAGCTCGCGTACGAGCGCCGGTTCTTCGACGAGCTCGCCGCGGGCCGTGTTGACGAAGGTTGCGCCGTCCTGCAGGAGCGCGAGGCGCCCGGCGTCGATCATGCCCTCCGTCTCGCGCGTCCGCGGCGCGTGCAGGGTGACGACGTCGGCCTCACGCAGGAGATCGTCGAGCTTCCGCCACTCGACTCCGTCCTCAGTCTCGAGACGCGTGCGCTTGGTGTACAGGATGCGCATGTCGAAGCCGCGCGCCCGGCGCGCGACCGCGCTTCCGATCCGCCCGAGGCCGACGATTCCGAGCGTCGCGCCGGTGACGTCGGGCGAGAGCTCGCCGGTATCGGACCAGCCGTGCTCCCAGCCGCCCGCGCGGACGAGCCGGTCCCCGGCGACGACGCGTCGCCGCGCGGCCAGGATGAGCGCAAACGCGAGGTCGGCGGTCGCTGCGTCGAGGACGCCCGGCGTGTTCGTCAATGCGATGCCGCGGCGCGCCAGCGCGTCGACGTCGACACGGTCGTAGCCGACGCCGTAGTTCGCCACGAGCCGCAGGTTCGGGAGCAGCTCGAGCTCACGCTCGCCGACGGTCTCGTTCGCGACGATCAGCGCTTCCACATCGGGCCGCGGCGTCGTCAGGCCCTCCGGTGGGAGGAGGTCGACGTCCTCGAGCTCGTCCCACGCGGGGCCGGCGAGGCGGCGGGTGGCGAGGACCTTCATCGTGCGAGCAGCTCCGCGAGCGTGCGGGTGTTGACGACGTCCAGGGCCGTCGCACCCGCCCGGCGGGCGGTGCCGACACAGTTCTGCATGTTCGCCAGGCCGCGGACCGAGTGGGCGTCGGTGGAGCAGACGATCGCGATCCCGGCATCGAGGGCGTCGCGCAGCAGCTCGGCGGAGAGGTCGATGCGGTCCGGCAGGCCGTTCGTCTCGACCGCCGTCCCGGTCTCGAGGCAGACCTCGAACAGGCGCTCGAGGTCGACCGCGTTCGCCGGCCGGTGGTTGAGGATGCGGCCCTGTGGGTGACTGATGCAGCTGACCGCCGGATGGCGCGCTGCCTCGGTCATGCGCATCGTCAGCTGCTCGCGCGACTGCCGCTGTCCTGCGTGGACGGACGCCTGCACCCAGTCGAGCTCCGTGAGCACGTCGTCGGGGAGATCGAGCGTTCCGTCGGGGAGGATGTCGCACTCGATCCCTCGCAGGATCCGGAAGGGCGCCACGAGCTCGTTCGCTGCGTCGATCTCCTCGCCCTGGCGGCGGACCGCGTCGGCGTCGAGTCCTGGGACGACGCGCACGTTGAGCGTGTGGTCGCAGATCGCCAGGTACTCGTAGCCGCAGACGTCGCGTGCCGCCTCCGCCATCTCGAGCACCGACGCCTTGCCGTCCGACCACGTCGTGTGGCAGTGGAGGTCGCCGCGGATCTCGCGCTGCTCCACGAGCGGCGGCGGCTCCCGGTCGATCCACGCCGGCTCGCGGAGCTCGGGCGGGACGAACGGGCGTCCGAGTCGCGCGAAGACCTCGTCCTCGGTCGGCGCCGCGGGGAGCTCGCCGAGCGCCGCGACGAACGGCTCCGATCCCGTGGCGCGTACGAGCGCGGTGCCGGCTTCGTCCGGGTGCGGCGCGTGGAGCTCCACCGGAACGCCCTCGACGGTGACGCCGAGCGCCCAGCGGTCGCCGGTCTCCAGGACGCTGACGACGCCCGGGGCGTTCTCGAACGCGTCGAGCACGGGACGCCAGTTCACTGCCGGTCGCACGACCGCGAACCGCTCGGAGAGGTCGCGGGCGCGGCGGACGTCGCCGGCGACCTCGCCGCCGACTGCGGCCGCGATCGTTGCCGAGAGCTCGCGCGCCCGGTTGAGGATCAGGCCGCGCCGGGCCGCCGGCCGGTCGCGCGCGAGCGCGGCGACGATCTTCGCCTCCGTCGTCGGCCCGATCCCGCGCGCTTCGCGCAGGCGCCCAGCCCGCGCGGCATCGCGCAGCTCCGCCGCGGTGCGGACGCCGAGGGTGCGGCCGAGGTCGACCATGCGCTTCGGCGCCAGTCCGACGAGCCGGCCGAGGCCGACGAGCTCCGGCTGCACCTCGCCCTCGAGCTCGTCCAGCTCGGCGATCCTGCCCGTCTCGACGAGCTCGCGCAGCCGCGCTTCGATCGCCGGGCCTATTCCGCGCAGCTCGCGCACGCGTCCGTTGCGGACGAGCTCCGCGACCGGCGCCGGCGTCGCGCGGACCAGCTCGGCCGCGCGCCGGTACGCGCGCACGCTGTAGTAGCTCGCGCCGGAGAGGTCGAGGAGGGACGCCAACGTCTCGAGGCGCTCCGCGATCGCGGCGTTGTCGGGCCCGGCCACGAAGGTAGTGTCTCCGAGCGATGCCGACTCTCGTCGTGCCCTTCCGCGGCGCCGGCGGAAAGAGCCGCCTCGAGCCGCTCGGAGCCGACGCGCAGGCGGCGCTCGCTCGCGCGATGCTCGCGGACGTGCTCGCGGCAGCCGCCGAGGTCGGCCCGGTGTACGTCGTCGCACCCGAGCCCGTCGCCGAGGGCGTGCTGCACGTCCGCGACCCGGGGCGCGGGCAGGGCGCCGCGGTCGCGGCCGGGCTCGCCGCCGCCTCGGCGGCAGGGGCGCCGGCGCCTTTCCTCGTCGTGAACGCCGACCTGCCGTGCGTGACGCCGCGCGACCTCCTGGCACTCGCGGGCTCCGTACCCCCGGGCGGCCTCGCCGTCGCCGCCGCGGCCGACGGCACGACGAACGCGCTCGCGCTCTCGTCGGCCGACCTGTTCGAGCCGCTCTACGGTCCGGGCAGCGCGGAGCGGTTCGCGGCGCTCGGACCCTGGCTGGGGGTGAACGCGCCGAATCTCAGTTGTGACGTGGACACCGTCGCGGACCTGCGACGGCTCGAGTCGCGCCTGGGGCCGCATACCCGCAGAGCGCTCGCGGCTCTGCGCGTGGAGGCGGCGGCGTGAATGTGGCCGTCCTGTCCGGCGGTGTCGGTGGAGCGCGTTTCCTGAAGGGCCTCCTCTCTGTCGTCTATCCGGGCAACATTTCCATCGTAGGCAACGTGGCGGACGACATCGAAGTGCTCGGCCTGCACGTTTCCCCCGACCTGGACAGCGTCCTCTACACGCTCGCCGGGCTCGCAGACGAGGAGCGCGGATGGGGCCGCGCCGGCGAGACGTGGAACGCGCTCGCGACGGCGGCCGAGCTCGGGGGCGAGGCGTGGTTCAGGCTCGGCGACCGCGATCTCGGCCTGCACCTCGTCCGCACCCAGCTCCTGCGCGAGGGCAGCACGTTGTCGGAGGTCACGGAGCGGCTCGCGCACGCGTACGGCCTCGAGTGCGCGCTGCTTCCGGCCACCGACGATCCCTTGCGCACGTTCCTCGAGACGCCCGACGGAACGTTCCCGTTCCAGACGTGGTTCGTCGCGCGCGGCCACCGGGACGAGGTCGACGCCGTGCACTACGCCGGCGGCCCCGAGGCGCACCCCGCGCCTGGTGTTCTCGAGGCGCTCGACGACGCAGATGTGATCGTGATCGCGCCGAGCAATCCGTACGTCTCGATCGGGCCGATTCTGGCGGTCGCGGGAATCCAGGCTGCGCTCGCCCGCCGCACCGTGCCCTGCGTCGCGGTCAGCCCGCTCGTCGGCGGGGCGGCCGTGAAGGGCCCGGCCGACCGGATGCTCCGGCGCATCGCCGGCGGAACGACTCCCGCGCACGTCGCATCGTGCTACTCAGGCCTCATCGACGCGCTCGTCTTCGACGAAGCCGATGCGCCGGCCGAGCTGCCGTCCGGGGTGCGACCCGTCGTGGCCAAGACGCTGATGGTCGACGACGACGCGCGCCGGCGGCTCGCGCTCGCGGTGCTCGACGCCGCCGGGACTCCTGCGTGAAAGTCGCCGTCCTTGGGGGGACCGGCAGTTTCGGCGTCGCGCTCGCGAAGCGGCTCGTCGAGGTGGGCGAGGAGGTCGTGATCGGCTCGCGCGACGCCGAGCGGGCGCGGGCTGCCGCGGCCGGGCTTGGCGGAGGTGCGGCCGGGGCCGCGAACGAGGATGCCGTGCGCGACGTCGACCTCGCCGTGCTCGCCGTGAAGGCCGACGGCGCGCTGGACACGGCCCGCGCCGTCGCGGACGCGCTCGGGGAGACCCCGCTCCTCTCCGTTGCCAGCGTGATCGAGTTCCGCAAGGGAGTCGGCTGCTTCCCGGATCCGGAGC
Source organism: Gaiellaceae bacterium (assembly GCA_036505325.1). Taxonomy (GTDB): domain Bacteria; phylum Actinomycetota; class Thermoleophilia; order Gaiellales; family Gaiellaceae; genus PALSA-600. The sequence goes on along the minus strand of DASXTR010000271.1, from coordinate 3,887 downwards.
CGCGGTCGCTCGCTGAGCGCGTCCAGGACGTCGTGCGCGCGCCGGTCGCCGCAGGGTTGCACTCGATCGCTGCGGCGAGCCTCGACGAAGAGCCGCCGGACGAGGACGCGCTCGTCTGCGGCGACGACGCGCGCGCGAAAGGGCTCGCGCTCGAGCTCGCCGGGAAGGTCGTCGCCGGGCGCGCGCTCGACGCGGGGCCGCTCGCGAGCGCGCGCGCGCTGGAGGGGCTGACGGCGGTGATCGTCAACCTGAACCGGCGCTACAAGGCGCACGCGGGCATCCGCGTCACGGGCATCGGGTGATCTCGATCCTGCCGGTCGTGGGGCTGCCGGAGGTCCGGCAGGGCGACGACCTCGGCGCGCTGATCGCGGGCGCCGCAGCGCTGGAGGACGGCGACGTCGTCGTCGTGGCGCACAAAGTCGTCTCGAAGGCGGAAGGCCGTGTCGTCCGGCTCTCGGAGCTCGATCCCTCGCCTCGCGCACGCGAGCTCGCCGGCGACGAGCGCGACCCGCGCGAGCTCGAGGCGATCCTCCGCGAGACGGTTCGGGTGGTCCGCGAGCGCGCGCCGCTCGTGATCGCCGAGACCCGCCACGGCTTCGTCTGCGCCTCGGCGGGAGTCGACCACTCGAACGCGCCGGAACCGGGAATGCTCGTGCTCCTGCCGCTGGATCCGGACGCCAGCGCCCGCGCGATACGGTCCTCGCTCCGGGGCCGCACGGGCCACGAGGTCGCGGTCGTCATCGGCGACTCCTTCGGCCGTCCGTTTCGGCACGGGACGACCGACGTCGCGATCGGCGTCGCCGGGCTCCGGCCGCTCCACGACCTCCGCGGGACCCGTGACCGCATCGGAACAGAGCTCCGCACCACGCAGATTGCGGTGGCCGACGAGCTCGCGGCCGCCGCCGACCTCGTCCGCGGCAAGGCCGACGGGGTCCCCGCGGTCGTCGTCCGCGGCTTCCAGCCGTGGGGCGATGGGAACGCGAGGGAGCTCGTGATGGAGCCGGAGCGGGACCTCTTTCGGTAGGCCCTCGGCACTCGGCGACGCCGCAAAGTCGAGGCCGAAATCGAGAGCCACGCGGCGGGTCGCGCGCGCTTCGACGCCGCGGACGCCGCAAAGCTCCTCATTCCTCACCTAGACGAACGAGCAGGTCGCGACGATCCACGAGCAGCGCCGACGACCGATCGTCCGCGGCGCCCGCGTTCCGCGCAGCGAAGCGGCTGGAGGCGTTGCCGGCCGCAGCGGTCGCTCGGAATGCTGCGAAATCGTCAAGCCCCCGGAAGGGGGAGGTTGCATCACCCTAGCGAGGGACTTTCCATTGTTTTCTCCCGAAACCGTCCTACGATCCCTTCGGTTTCTGCGGTTCCACGAGGGGAGGACTCAGGGTGTCAATCTCTACAATGCTGCGGCTGTCCGGGCTTGCGGCGGCGATCGCGATTCTCGCGCTCGTCGGCGGCTCGGGTGCGGGCGCAACCACGGCCAGCGGCAATCAGAACGCGGATCTGCTCGCGTTCGCGTCGCTGGTCTCCAGCGGGGCCGACGCCGACGTCGCGAAGGCCGGCGACACGGTGACGGCAACGCTCTCCGTCACGAACGTCGCCGACTCGCGCGAGTTCGTGCGGCTCTACCTGAACTCGGGCCTGACCGTCGGACCCCCGCTCGGCATCGATCACCTGATGGTGCTCGGCAAGGGGAAGACGTTCACGTGGTCGGTGCCGATCAAGATCGGCTCGTCGGTCGCGTCGGGGACGTATCCGATGTCCGTCATGGCCATCGGCTCGGGCTCGATCGACCCGTCGGTCGCGACGGCCAGCATCACCATCGACAACGGGTAACGGACCTACCCACGCGAGGCGGCGGCGGGTGAATCGTTCACCCGTCGGCGCCCGCCACTCCACGAAAAGGGGCATATCCATGATTCGCAAGTTCACTCTCAAGACGTTCCTCGCAACCGCCGTGGGCGCGCTCGCGCTCGTCGGGGCCCAGGCGGCCCTCGCGGACACCGTGACGAGCGCGGACGGGACGTTCTCGGCGAGCGCGTCCCTGACCTGCTCGAGCGATCCTTGCATCACGGGCTCGACCGTCACCGCGGCCGGCTCGGCGACCAACCTCGGGAGAGGTGCGCGGAAGGCGACGGCGACGATCACGATCCTCGACGCCTCCGGCAACGTCATCTACTCGTCGTCGTCGTCGTACGCCGTCGGGCCCAACAAGACGATCGAGAAGTCCGAGAGCCTGCTCGTGACGGACTCCCTTGCGAGGGGTGACTACACGCTGACGGTCGCGATCGACGGGATCAGCGCTTCGTCGACGCTGACGATCAGCTAGCGAAGGACTCCGAGGGGACCGGTTCGGGCCGGCGTTGCGGCGCACAGGCCCGAACCGGACCCCTCGTGGGGTGGCATCGGCGGGCCCTCGGGCCCGCCGATGTCTTTCTAGGAGTCGAGCGCGGCGCCGCCGAGCTTTCGCCGTTGCGGCGGGCGGCCGCCGCGCCTGCGGAGGTCCTCGCGGATGATCTCCTCGTAGCGCGCGGGATCGCCTTGCCCGTTGAGCTCGAGCTCGAGCAGCATCAGCAGGCGGCGCGTCCGCTCGCGGTTGCGGAGGTTGCCGCGACGGTTGGCGAGGCGCGCATGGAGGAGCTTGAGCCTCTCGTCGAGCAACTCCGTCGTCGTCGACGCGGCGTCGTGTGCGAGCTGTGATGCGATCTGCGCGCCGTACAGCTCGATCCAGGCATCCAGCGCGCGCAGGCGCCGCGGGGGCGGCTCGGCGAGGAAGCGCCTCCACGCCGCCGGGTTCCTGAGGGCGCGCGCCGCCGCGCGGTAGAGCCGCGCGGCGGGATCGATCCCGGCCGCCTGCATGATCTCGAGCAGCTCGCGGGAGAGGTGCCGGTGGCACAGGAAGACCGTCGGCGACGGGCCGTCGGGCGGCCAGACGGCCGCGACCGCCCGCACGAGGTCGACATCGGGCGCACAGACGATCTGCGCCGGCATGCCCTCGAGCGAGCTCAGGAACTCCTCCCAGAGCGCCTGCCGCCCGCCGGGCGGGTCGCGCGGGAACACGTCCAGGGCGACGAGCTGCGCGCGCCCGCGGCGCGGCGGAGTGAGCGCCGCGAAGATCTGAAACGCCGTGCTCTCGTCCCCTTCGCCGACTGCGCGCGCGCGGAACGCGACGCTGTCGAGCTCGAGCACGGCCGGCCACCGCACGCGGGCGTAGCGCGCGTGGATCGCGGGCGCGTACATCTCGACCCAGTCCGCGACGGTGTTGCCGTCCACGGCGGCTTTCTTCGCGGCTTCGCGGTAGCTGAGTCCGCGGCCGACGTCGGCGAGCACCGCGGCGATGTCGCGCGTCGTGTGCGACGAGCCGCGGGGTGCGTGCCCTCGTGCCTCTGTGAACCGATGCGGCCGGTCGCCGTTCGCGGGCACGCAGCGGTAGCGCGGTCGCGGTCCGGCGGCCGTCGTGTAGGTGCCGTCGCGCCACACCGTCGATCCGGGGTGCCGCGGGCACGCAGGGAGTTCGTCTCGGAGGCGCATCACCGCTCATTCTCCCACGTGGATTCCGCGGGGGGTTAGTGGGCTTGGCCGCGCGGGCGGTTTGCCACTCCTGGCCTGGAAGCGGCGGGATCCGGCTCCTAGTTTGGCCAACGCGGCAGGACAGCTGTGGTGCGGTCGCGGCAGGTTCGCGGAGCATCCGACACGACGAGGGGAACGAATGCAGCGGGGCGAAGCGGCACGCTCGCGGAGCGGATCGGGGAGGCACGCATGACGCTGAGGCGCGTCGTGCTGCTGGCGGTCGCGGTCGGCGTCGTTGCGGCTGCGGCCCCGGCGCTCGCGAGCGCAGCTCCACCCGCCGGCGTGACCGCGATCGCCTTCGACGGCCGGGCCGACCTGAG
>DASXTR010000270.1:0-23159 GCA_036505325.1 Gaiellaceae bacterium | reverse complement strand
GCCGCGCGCACCGCTTCCTTGTCGTCGACGACGAGCCCGAAGTGGCGGCCCTCGTCGGGCGGCTGCCCGCGTCCGGCGGAGAGCGCGATGAACTGGTCGCCGAGGTCGATGAACGCCATCCGTGGGCTCCTGCCGCGCAGCTCGAAGTCGAGAAAGCGCCCGTACCAGGCGAGCGCGTCGTCGACGTCGCCGACCTCGAGCGCGACGTGGTTGATCCCGATCGCGCGTGCCACGGCGAAAGCGTAGACGCGTGGGGTGGGGTGCCGGCGAACCGGCACCCCACCCGGTCGTCTACGGGATCGGCTCGACGTTGATCCGCTCTCCGCTCACCGAGTCGCGGTGCGGTGGAATGGGGAGCAGGTTGCCGGCCGCGTCGCGGAACTCGGCGACTGCAACGCCCGTGAACGACTGGCCGTCGCGCGAGAGCTCCAGCGTGTGCCTGATCTTGGCTGTGCCCACGTACGCTCCGGTCACCGGGTCGTACCGGAAGAACACGATCGTCGACCCGAACGTCCGGTCACCGGTGCGCTGCCACGCGCCGTGCGAGGGGCTGCGAACCGTCGCGCCGCCGTTCGAGATCTCGATCACCGCGTGGCCGCCGGTGTAGCTCTGCAGCGACTTCAGCGCCGGGCGCGCCGGACCGCGATCCACGTTCACCATCCACGATCCGGCGACACTCGCCCGTTGCGTCCCGTCGTCGCCGGCCGCGGTCGAGACCACGCCGAACGCGAGTGCGGCCGTCACTGCGATCGACGCGATCGCACCGACCAACGTTCTCCTTGCCATCTTCGGGCTCCTTTCGGGGAATGCTCAGGAGCCTCGAGCAGCACCGGAACCAGCGGGTAAACGGGACGGAAACGAGACTGTTTCGGGGCGTCGTGGTACGTTCGCGCAGGGCGTGGAATTCGCGATCCTCGGGCCGCTTGAGGTACACGAGAACGGCCGTACGCTGGCCGTCCGGGGGAAGCAGCGCGCGCTCCTCGCCTGTCTGCTGCTCGAGCCGCGGACGGCACTCTCGCGTGAGCGCCTGATCGACGAGCTGTGGGGCGACGAGCCGCCCGAGACGGCGGCGAAGGCGGTCCAGGTGTTCGCGGGCCGGCTGCGAAAGACGCTCCCCGGCCTCCCGCTCGTCACCCGGGGAACGGCATACGTCCTCGACATCGATCCGGCACAGGTCGACCGGCACCTGTTCGAACGCCACCTCGACGCGGGCCGGAAGGCATTGGCCGAGGGGCGGCCTGCCGAAGCGGCCGGCGCGCTCGTCGACGCACTCGCGCTCTGGCGCGGACCGGCGCTCGCCGATGTGCACGAGCCGTTCGCTCGCATCGCGGCCGACCGCCTGGAGGACCTCCGGCTGGCCGCCCTCGAGACGCGCATCGACGCCGACCTCGCGCTCGGCAGGCAGACGCAGCTGGTCGGTGAGCTGGAGGAGCTCGTCGCGACGCATCCGCTGCGTGAGCAGTTCCGCGCGCAGCTCATGCTTGCGCTGTACCGCTCGGGACGCCAGGCCGAAGCGCTGGAGGCGTACCGCGATGCCCGCCGCGTGCTCGTCGACGACCTTGGGCTCGAGCCGTCGCGCGCCCTGCAGCAACTGGAGCGCGGGATCCTCGCGCAGGACCCCGCGCTCGACCGTCCCGTGCCCGAGGAACCGGAGAGCCGCGAGATCGCAGACGCGCGCCTTCGGAAGGCGTGGCGGCGTCCGACGATCATCGCGATCGCCGCGGTCGCACTCGTTGCGCTCGCGACTGCGGCCCTCGTCACGCGCGGCGAGCCCGGCGGGCTCAACGGCGTCTCCGCGAACAGCGTCGGGATCATCGACCCGGCGGGCAATCGCATCGTCGCGGAGATCCCCGTCGGCATCCGGCCGGGCCCGGTGGCGGCGGGGGCAGGCGCGGTCTGGGTCGGCAACCTCCAGGACCGGACGCTCGCGCGCATCGACCCGCGGAAGCGGAAGGTCGTGGCGTTCATCACGCTCGGAAGCCGGACGCCGACCGGCGTCGCCGCCGGCGCTCGTACGGTCTGGGTCGCACACGGCCTTCGCGGCCAGCTTTCGCGCGTTGATCCGCAGTTCGACCAGGTGACCGCCACGCGCCGCGTTGCGCGGAGCCTCGGCGACCGGCAGCACGGCGCCGTCGCCGTCGGGTACGGCCGGGTGTGGGCCGTCTACGGAGACGCGACGCTCGCGCGCGTCGATCCGGTGTCGTTGCGCGCGTCCCGGTCGTTCGCGGGAACGGCTCCGACGGCGGTCGCGCTTGCAGCCGGGTCCGTCTGGGTCGCGAACTCCGAGGACTCCACCGTCCAGCGCTTCAACCCGGCGACGCTGGGGGTGGTCAAGAAGATCACCGTCGGTCGCCGGCCGGTCGCGCTCGCGTCGGGGGAAGGAGCGGTCTGGGTGGCGAACGCCGGTGAAGACACCGTCACGCGCATCGACCTCAGCACGAACTCCACGCGCACGATCGAGGTCGGCGACGGGCCGACCGCCGTCGCAGTCGGTGCACGCGCGGTCTGGGTCGCGAACACCGGCGCGCGAACCGTCTCCCGCATCGACCCCGCAACGAACGAGGTCGTCGAGACGATCGAAGTGCGCAGTGCTCCGGCGGGACTCGCGGTCGCCGAGGGCCTCGTCTGGGTGACGGCGCAGGCGCCCTAGCGGGCGCTCTCGAGACACGTGGCCGTGAGATCGAGCGTCGGCCGCAGCACGATGCAGCCGACGCGCGACGACACGAGCGTCGCCTCGTTGAAGACGCCCGTCGAGATCAGCGGCGCGGCGTCGCGCGCGAGCTGGACGTCGAGGAGTCCGTACGCGCGATAACGCTCCGCGCCCTGCAAGCGGGCGGCCCGCCGCATCAGCCGGTCGAACTTGCTCGACTCGAAGCGGGACAGATTGGTGCCGCCGACGAACTGCGAATCGAGCAGGAGGTTGATGTACCCGTAGGGATCGATGAAGTCCGGTGTCCAGATCACGGGCGCCAGGTCCCACGGCTCGTTGGGATCGCCGAGCCGACCGAGGTAGGCCGAGCTCGCGGCGTGGAAGGGGAGCAGCGTGACCTGGACGTCGAGCCCGATCGCCTCGAGCGCCTGCTTGACGACTTGCCCGACGGCCCGCGGCTGGGGGAAGTCGGTGACGTAGAGCGCGACCTTCCCGTCGCGCGTGTTTCCGCGTGCGAGCTCTCGTGCCCGCGCGAGATCGCCGCCCTCGAAGCGGTAGATCTCGGCGTCCTTGAACCCGGGCAGGCCGGGCGGCAGATACTGGTCGCTGAGCTCGCGCCCCAGCGGCCCGCCGGCTGCATTGCCGACCGCGCGCCGGCTGATTGCGTAGTTCACCGCGCGGCGCAGCTTCGGGTTGTTGCGGAACAGCGGGCGCGAGGAGTTGATCGCGATGTAGCTCATGCTGTGGCCGGGCCTGACGAAGAATCGCGAGAGCCCGTACTTCGCGGCCAGATTCCGGCCCGGCTCGAAGTAGAGCGTTCCCGAGACGTAGCCCCAGTCGGCCTCGTTCCGCTCGACGCGGTCGAGCACCTCCTGCGGCGACGTCGCGCGAAGGTCGACGTCGAATCCGTCGACGTGGTGCGGCCGTGTACCGCCGTAGAAGCGGTTGCGCCGGAGCAGGACCCGCTCGCCCGGCCGGTACTCGGCGACGTAGTACGGCCCGGCCGCGGGGAAGGGTCGTCCGATTCCCTCCGGGTCACTGGGGAGCGTCGGCGGCACGGCGCAGAATGCCGTCGAGGTCGTTTTCGCAGCGAAGTCGAGGACGGGTCGGGTGAACCGAACGACGAGCGTGTTGCCGCGGGCGATCACGCCCGGGGCAGCCTGCGCCTTCCCGGACTGGACATCCGCAGCGCCGGCGATATCCCGCGTGTACTGCGCTGCGGTCGACCTGATGTCGGGCATGAGCGTGCGGTTGATCGCACGCGCGAACGCGCTTGCGCGCACGCGGGTGCCGTCGCTGAAGCGAAAGCCGTCGCGCAGCGTGAACGTGTACGTCTTGCTGTCACGCGAGATCTTCGGATAACCGGCCGCCACCTCGGGCACGAGCCGGAACCCCTCGGGCGGCGGCTTGTCCGGATGCGTCATGAGCCGTGCGCAGGTTGTGTCCAGCAGAGCCCAACCCTGCGGCGTGTACGAGAGCGCCGGGTCGATGAAGTCGAGCCCCTGCAGGCTGACCACGAAGGTCCCGCCGCTCCGCGCATCACCGCCGCCTGCGGCGTCGCCCGCGAGCGCCAGCAGCGCAGCGGCTGCTGTCGCGGTCACTGCGCGGGCGGCCAGCTTGCGGCGAATGCCACGATCGTAGTACGGCCGTCGCGGGTTCCCAAACGGCGGCCCCGCGCGGGACGCGGGGCCGCGCATCCTCCGGGATCAGCGGTTGCGGCTGTAGTAGTCGCCGAGCTCGTTGCGGTAGTCCTGCTCGAGGTACCGCGTCTCGTCGAACTCCGGTGCGTTCTTGATCTCGTCCTTCGTGAGATCGAGGTAGACCGTCTCGGTGTCGAGGTCGATGTCCCGGACCACGCCCGCCGGGAGCATGACCGTCTTGCCGAAGATCCACTTGCCCGTGTCGACGACGAGGAAGCTTCCGCCCGTCTCGTAGGTCGCCTCCTCGACCTTGCCGATGCTGCCGTCACGCGCCTCGACCTTGAAGCCGGTGAGGTCGACGGTCGGCGCCTGCATGGTGTACGACCAGATCTCAAGGGTGGCCATCTGGCTCTACCTCCTCCGAGGCCGTGCCTCGGTTCGGTGTATCGCCCCTGTCCCTGTACCGCTTCGCCTACCCGGCGGGCCTAGGGCCAAACTGAACGCCGGGAAGCGGCGCGCCGACTAGCTCTGCCTCGCTCTCGCCGATCTCCCTCGCGACCTCGACGTGCCGGGCGCGCACGCGTCCGAGGGCGAGCGCGACGAGTCCGGCGAGCACGCCGGTCGCGACCATCGCGAGCCAGGCGTGGTGGAAGGCCTGGACCGCGCTGCCCGCCCGGGGCGCCCCGAGCACGGCGATCAGGCCGGCGATGCCGACCACTGCGCCGATCTGCCGCGAGGTGGCCGAGATCGCGCTGCCCGTCGCGAAGCGCACACGCGGCAGCTCGGCGACCGCGGCGCTCGAGAAGCCGGAGAACGAGAGGCCCACGCCCGTGCCGGTCAGCAGCATCCCCGGCAGGAAGTGCGAGACGTAGGCCGGATGTCCGCCGGCCGCGAGCGCGAGGAAGAGTGCGCCGCCGGCGAACACGACGCCGCCGGGAGCGGCGACGAGGCGTTGACCGAAGCGGTCGGCGAGCCGGCCGCCGACCGGCGCGGCGAGGGTGGCCATGAGCGGTCCCGGCGTGAGGGCGACGCCGGCGCGGAGGACGCTGTAATCCCAGACCCCGGTGAGGAAGAGCACGTTACAGAGGAGGAGCGCGTAGAAGCCCGCGGCGAAGACGAAGACGCCCGTGTTCGCGACTGCGAACGAGCGCACCTTGAAGAGCGCGAGCTCGAAGACCGGCGCGCGGTGACGTGCGGAGCGCGCGAGGAACACGGGGACGAGCAGGGCGGAGACCGCGAACGCCGTGACGACGCGGGCCGAGCTCCAGCCCCATTCGGGACCCTCGACGATCGCGAGCGACAGCGCGGCGACCGCGACGGCGAGCACGACGGCGCCGAGCGGGTCCGGCAGCGAGGCCTGCTCGTCGCGGGCCTCCGTGAGCAGCCGGCGCGCGGGGATCAGGGCGGGCAGTCCGATCAGGAGGTTGACGAAGAAGACCCAGCGCCAGCTCTGCCAGTCGACGAGCACGCCGCCGAGGCTCGGGCCGGTCGCCGCGGCGACCGCTCCGGTCGCGCCCCACAGCGCCGTCGCCGTGGCGCGCTGCTCGAGCGGGAACTCGGGCAGCACGAGGCTGAGCGACGTCGGCACGAGGATCGCGCCCCCGACTGCTTGCAGCGTGCGCGCGGCGATCAGGACGTCGACGTTCCAGGCCAGTCCGCAGACCGCGGACGCGCCGAGGAAGAGGAGCACACCCGCGAGGAAGAAGCGGCGGCGGCCGAAGCGGTCGGCCAGGCGGCCCGCCGGGACGAGCGCAGCGGCGAACACGATGTTGTACGCGTTGAGGACCCAAGAGAGATGCGGGAGTGAGGCCTCGCCGAACGAGGCGCGCAGATCGGGGAACGCGATGTTCACGATCGTCACGTCGAGGAAGCCCATGAACGCGGCGATCGAGGTGACGAGCAGGACCTGCCAGCGACGCGCCATCCGTGCCTCCTCCGCGACTAGCTTGCTTGACGCAAGCGACTTCTATCAGAGGTCGGTTGCGTGACGCAAGTGAATGGAGCTAGGCTGGAGGGATGCTGAAGCGCGACTACGACGGCCAGGTCTGCTCGATCGCGCGCACGCTGGAGCTCGTCGGCGAGCGCTGGACGCTGCTCATCGTCCGCGACGCCTTCCTCGGCCGCCGGCGCTTCGACCAGTTCCGCGACAGCCTCGGCATTGCCAGCAACGTCCTGACGGATCGTCTGAACCGGCTCGTCGACGAGGGCATTCTCGAGCGCGTCCGCTACAGCGAGCGGCCCGAGCGCTTCGAGTACCGCCTGACCGAGAAGGGCGCCGACCTCCGCGTCGCGCTCGTCGCGCTGATGCAGTGGGGCGACCGCTATCTGGTCGACTCTCCGCCGCGCCTCGCGCGGCGGGGCGGCGACGGCTCACCGGTGACGGCCGCGCTCGTCGCAGCCGACGGCGCGCTGCTCGCGCCCGGCGAGGTCGAGACCGTGCCCGGCCCGGGCGCCGCGCCTCCGCAGACGGCGCCGCGCTGACGATCGAGTCGCTGGCTCGTGGCCGCGCCGCTGCTCGATCATCCGCGCCAACTCACCGAGAGCGTTGCGCGCGTGCTCGATGGAAGGGCGGTCGAGCACGAACACCTGACCGGTTTCGTGAATTCGCGCTTCGATGCGTTCCTGAATCAGCTCTTCGCAAGCGGGAGCGTCGCGCCTCGTGAGGCCGCAGCCGCGCTCGAGGGTCGTCCGGGCTTCGTGTGGCTGATCGAGGAGCCCGCGCCGCTCGTGATGTACGGAATGACCGCGGCCACGGGGGCGCCGCTCGTCGCGCCCGTCGACGCGGAGATCCGTCAGGTGCGCTCGCACGCCGACATCGACGCGTGGCACGAGATCTACTGCGAGGTGCTGGGCGCCGACGCCAGAGGACGCGGCGACTGGCACGCCGTCCACGAGGCGCTCGGCCCGGGCGGAGAGGGCTCGCTGGTGTTGTACGTAGCGCACGTCGACGGATCGCCCGCGGCCACCGGAGGCGTGTACTTCGACCAGGGCTGGGCCGGCCTCTACTGCTTCGCCACCCGCGAGCGGATGCGCGGCCGCGGCCTGGCGTCCGCGCTCGTGCATGCCTCGCACGAGGCTGCGCGGGCGAGAGGCATCGAGCGGGCGCTTCTGCAGGCCACGCCGATGGGCCGGCCGGTGTACGCCGCAGCCGGTTATCGAGAGGAGAGGCCGCTCCCGCTGCTCCGGTCCCGCTAGGCCCAGAAGGGTTTACAGGTGGTGGAGAGTGGGGTAGAGTGGGGAGCAGTGGACCATGCTGCTGGGCGAACATGAGCACTCTCTGGACGACAAGAACCGCCTCACGCTCCCCGCGAAGCTCCGGGAGGAGCTCGGGGGGGAGGTGGTGGTCACCCGCGGGATGGACGGGTGCCTGTTCGCGTACGCGCGAGGCGAATGGGAGCGCCTCGCAGACCGGATTCGGGGTCTCGACCCGCTTTCCCGGGAGGCGCGTGTGATGCAGCGCCACTTCTTCGCCGGGGCGACCCAGGCGGAGCTCGACAAGCAGGGGAGGATGGTGCTCCCGGCGACGCTCCTGACCGGGGCGGGCATCGGCCGGGACGTCACCGTCGCGGGCGTCTACGACCACCTCGAGATCTGGGACCGCGCGAAGTGGCGCGAGCACCTGCAAGAGGTCGAAGGGAGCGCGGAACATGTTGCCGAGCGTCTTGCCAACAGAGACTGACCACGTCCCCGTCCTCGCCGACGAAGTCCTCGCCGCCCTCGACCCGCGCCCGGGTCAGACGGTGGTCGACGCGACGTTCGGCGCGGGCGGCCACGCCGAGCTGCTCGCCCAGCGCCTGCGCGGCGACGGGAAGCTGATCGCGATCGACCGCGACCCGACGGTCGCGCCGTACTTCGAGCGCGTGCGCCGCAGCGCGGGTGTGAAGGCGCGGCTGCTGCAGGGCGAGTTCTCGACCGTGCTGCGCGGCCTCGCCGACAACGGCGTGCAGGCCGACGCGATCCTCATGGATCTCGGCGTGTCGTCGATGCAGCTCGACCGACCCGAGCGCGGGTTCTCGTACGCGGCCGACGCGCCGCTCGACATGCGCATGGACCCCTCGGCCGAGCGCACCGCCCGCGAGGTCGTCAACGAGTACGACGAGCGCGAGCTCGCGGACATCTTCAAGCGCTACGGCGAGGAGCGCTACGCGCGCCAGATCGCGCGCGCGATCGTCCGCCGCCGGGCAAAGGAGCCGTTCGAGCGGACTGTCGATCTCGTGGAGACGATCAAGGCCGCGATCCCCGCGCCGGCGCGCTTCGGCGAGGGGCATCCAGCGAGGCGCGTCTTCCAGGCGCTGCGGATCGAGGTGAACGACGAGCTCGGCGCCGTCGAGCGCGCGCTGCCGGCGGCGCTCGAGATGCTCCGGCCGGGCGGGCACCTCGCGGTGATCTCCTTCCACTCGCTCGAGGACCGGCTCGTGAAGCGCTTCCTGCGCAACGAGGAGCACGGGTGCACCTGCCCGCCGGACTTCCCCGTGTGCGTGTGCGGTGCCGAGCCGACTCTGCGCGCGACCCCGCGGCGGGCGATCCGGCCGTCCGCGGCGGAGGTCGCGCGCAACCCGCGCGCGCAGTCGGCCCGCCTGCGCGTGGCGGTCAAACGTGGCTAGCTGGACGACGAACCAGGCGACGGTTGCGGCCCCGGCCCCGTCGCGCGCGCGCCCGCGGAAGCGTCCGGCCGTGCGTGCGCGCGCGCGGCGCCGCGCGCGTGCCGGCGTGCTCTGGATCGCCGTGAGCGCAGTGCTGCTCGCGGGCGTCGTCTTCGTCAACGTCGCGGTGCTGCAGCTCAACCTGCGCCTCGACGACGCGACGCGGCAGCGCGCGAAGCTGCGCGCGGAGAACGCCGCACGGCAGTCCGAGCTCTCGCGGCTCCTCGCGTCGCCGCGCATCCAGGCGCGCGCACTGAAGGAGCAGCACCTGCGCCCGGCCGACCCCGCGGACATCGGGTATGTCGACCTCTCGCGCTGACAAGAAAGCCGACCGCCGGATCCGCCTCCTCAGCGCGATCTTCGTGCTCGCGTTCGCGGCGACGCTGGCGCGGGCCGTGTGGCTCCAGGGCGTCAAGGCCGGCGACTACGGCCGCATGGCGCGCTCGCAACACCGCCAGACCGTGGTGGTCCCCGCCGGCCGCGGCACGATCTACGACCGCACCGGCGTCCAGCTCGCGATCGGCGAGCAGACGACGACGGTGTACGCCGACCCCCAGCAGGTGCGCGCCCCCCGCGCGGTCGCGGTGGCAGCGCACGCACTGCTCGGCGTCGACGCGAACGTCCTCTACCCGCAGCTCCTCGACCGCAAGAAGGGCTTCGTCTACGTGCAGCGGTTCGCGGATCCGGCGAAGGCGGCGAAGCTCGCGAAACGCGGCTATGCCGGCCTCGGGTTCTATCCGGAGGAGAAGCGTGCATACCCGCAGCGGACCGTCGGCGCGCAGGTGGTGGGGTTCGCGGGCGTCGACAACAAGGGCCTCACCGGCGTGGAGGTCGAGCAGGACCGCGCGCTGACCGGGACCCCGGGGAAGCAAACGATCATCAGCGACCCGTTCGGGCGCGCGATCGACGTCATCAGCTCGACCGCCGAGCGCGAGGGGCGCGACGTCTACCTCACGCTCGACCACACGATCCAGGCGCAGGCCGAGCAGGTCATGCGCTCGACGGTCGCCAGGTGGCACGCACGCGGCGCGTGCGCGATCGTACTCGACCCCGCGACGGGCGACGTCTACGCGATGGCGCAGGCGCCCGGCTACGACGCGAACGACGCGAGCCGGGTCTCGCTCGCCCTGCAACGGAACCGCGCGGCCACAGACACATACGAGCCCGGCTCGACGTTCAAGCTCGTGACCGTGACGGGTGCGCTGTCGGAAGGTCTCGTCTCGCCCTCGACGCCGTTCACTCTGCCGTACACGATCGCCGTCGCCGACCGCGTCATCCACGACGCCGAGCCGCGTGGGACGGAGACGCTGACCGTCGCGCAGATCCTCTCGCGCTCGTCGAACGTCGGCGCGATCACGCTCGCGCAGAAGCTCGGGTCGGCGGGACTCGCGCATTGGATCGAGCGCTTCGGCTTCGGCCGGCAGACGGGCATCGACTTCCCGGGCGAGAGCGCGGGGCTCGTCCTTCCGCTCGAGCGCTGGTCGGGCTCCACGATCGGCAACGTGCCGATCGGACAGGGCATCGCCGTGACGCCGATCCAGATGGCAGCGGTGTACGCGGCGGTCGCGAACGGCGGCGAGTGGGTGCAGCCCCACCTCGTCGAGCGCATCGCCGGCCGCGCGCGTCCGCACGTGGAGCGCCGGCGGGTCATGACACCCACCGTGAACGCCGAGGTGAAGGCGATGCTCGCAGACGTCGTCCACGAGGGCGGCACCGGCACGCTCGCGGCCATCCCGGGCTACACAGTCGCCGGCAAGACGGGGACGGCCCAGAAGCCGGACGGCCTCGGCAGCTACTCCTCGTACAAGTACGTCGCGTCGTTCGTCGGCATGGTGCCCGCGACGAAGCCGCGCCTCGTCGTGCTCGTCATGGTCGACGAGCCGCAGGGGGCGATCTTCGGCGGCGTCGTGGCGGCACCGGCGTTCGCCGACATCGCGAAGTTCGACCTGCAGTACCTCGAAGTGCCTCCCGACGCCGCCGCGGCTCCCCGCTGAGGACTACGCGTGACACTTCCGTCACGCCCGCGGCGCAGTTCCGACGCGGTGGCTGCCACCGTCACGGAACTGTGATGCGCCGGCTACCCCCCGGAGGACATGTTGCCCAGGAGCGACAGCAGTCCGAATCCGGCTGCGATCGCGAAGATCCAGGGCGACGCGAACGGCAGCCCCTGCTTGCGGCGGGCCGTGAAGTGGATGATCGCCCAGACGGCGAGCCCGAGCAGCAGCGTGAAGAGGTACCCGCCGAAGACGTAGCCGGCTCCCTCTGCGCCGCCCTTGTCGCCGCCCGGGAGGCGGAAGCAGAAGACGACGTAGGCGAAGAGCGCGCCCGCCCAGGCCAGCGGCCGGCCGGTCGAGCGCTCGCGGGTCGCGCGTGTGACGTCCATCACGAGCAGAACGGTGCGGCGACCGGGCCGGTTACGCCGCCGCTAGACTCGGCTCGCGATGAATCTGGAGCGCTTCATCGCGGCGCTCGGGGCGACCGAGGTCGTGAACGGAGCTCCGGTCGACGTCGGCGACCTCGCGTACGACGCGCGCGCGGTCGTGCCCGGGACGCTCTTCTTCTGCGTGCGCGGCTCGTCCGCCGACGGACACGCGTTCGCGCCGACGGCCGTGGCTGCGGGCGCAGCGGCGCTGGTCGTCGAGCGGCCGGTGGACGCCGCCGTACCGCAGCTCGTCGTGCCGGACGTGCGCGCGGCGATGGCCCGCGCGGCGACGCTGTTCTTCGGCGACCCCTCGCGCGAGCTCGAGGTGGCGGGGATCACGGGCACGAACGGCAAGACGACGACGGCCTTCCTTCTGCACGCAATCCTCGACGCGGCGGGGCGGCGACCCGGACTGCTCACGAACATCGAGCGGCGGGTCGGCGGCGAGGTACGGCCGATCGGGCTGAACACGCCCGAAGCGATCGACCTCCAGCGGCTGATGCGCGAGATGCTCGACGCGGGCGACCGCTCGTGCGTGATGGAGGCGACGTCGATCGCCCAGGCGAAGAGGCGGCTCGACGGCACGCGGTTCGCCGTGCTCGCATTCACGAACCTCACGCAGGACCACCTCGACTTCCACGGGGACATGGAGTCGTACTTCACGGCCAAGCGGCGGCTGTTCGACCAGGCCGCGGCCGTAGTTGTCAACGTGGGCAACGAATACGGTCGCCGCCTCGCCGCGGAGCTCCCGGATGCGATCACATTCGACGCGGCGCACGACGCGCTCGAAGGGATCGACCTCAAGCTACGCGGCCGCTTCAACCGGGAGAACGCGCTGGCCGCTGCGCTGTCGGCACGCGCGCTCGGCGTGTCGGAAGACGCGATCCGCCGTGGAATCGAATCGGTCGAGGGCGTGCCGGGCCGCTTCGAGACGATCGACGAGGGGCAGCCGTTCACGGTGCTCGTGGACTACGCACACACACCCGGTGCGCTCGAGAACGTCCTGCGCGCCGCGCGGGAGCTCGCCGACGGCCGCGTCGTCGTCGTGGTGGGAGCGGGCGGCGACCGCGACCGCGAGAAGCGGCCGCTGATGGGGCGGGTCGCGAACGAGCTCTCCGACCGCACGATCGTGACCACCGACAATCCGCGGACGGAGGATCCGGCCGAGATCGCGGAGGCCGTCGCCGGGGGCGCGCTCGGCCCCGTCGAGGTGGAGCTCGACCGGCGGCGTGCGATCGAGCGAGCGATCGGCGATGCGCGCGCCGGCGATGTGGTCGTCATCGCCGGCAAGGGAGCCGACACCGAGATGGAGGTCGCGGGACGCCGCGTCCCGTTCGACGACCGGGTCGTCGCGAGGGACACGCTCCAACGCGCGGCGGCGCGGACGTGATCCCGCTCGAACTGTCACTGGTCGAGCGCCTCGGCCGTCTCCACGCCCGTCCGTGGGCCGAGGATGTCACCGGCGTCCAGATCGACTCGCGCCGGATCCGGGAGGGCGATCTCTTCGTGGCCGTCGGCGGCGGAGTGGACTTCATCCGCCACGCACTCGCGCTCGGCGCGTCGGCCGCGCTCGAGCCCGACGACGCGCACGCGGCCCTCGCCACGCTTGCGGGCGCCGTGCGCGACCGCTCGCGCGCGCGCGTCGTCGCGATCACCGGCTCGACGGGCAAGACGACGACGAAGGACATCCTCGCGGCGATCTGCGCGCCGCAGCTCCGCACGGTTGCCTCGGAAGGCAACTACAACAACGAGCTCGGCGTCCCGCTCACGCTGTGCCGCATCGACGAGGACACCGAACTGTGCATCACGGAGATGGGCATGCGCGGTCTCGGGCAGATCGCCTATCTCGCGTCCTTCACGCGGCCGGACATCGCGGTGATCACGAACGTCGGACCGGTGCATCTCGAGCTAGTGGAGACGGTCGAGAACGTCGCGCGCGCGAAGGCGGAGCTGATCGCGGCGCTCCGGCCGGGCGGCGTCGCGGTCGTTCCCGACGAGCCGCTGCTCGAGGCTCATCTCACCCGGACCGACGTCGAGGTGCGGCGCGTTCCGAGCGTCGACGACGTGAGCCCGTTCCCGGTCGCGACGACCTTCACCGCGCGCCACCAGCTCCAGAACACGCTCACCGCCCTCACCGTCGCCGACGTGTTGGGCGTCGCGCCGCCGGAGCGGGTCGAGGTCGAGTTCTCGCCGCTGCGCGAGCAGGAGCTCACGCTTCCGAACGAAGTCGTGCTGATCAACGATTGCTACAACGCGAACCCGATCTCGATGCGCGCCGCGCTCGCGAATCTCGCCGAGCGCGCGGGCTCGCGGCGACGCGTCGCGGTGCTCGGCGAGATGGCCGAGCTCGGCGCGAACGCGCCCGAGTACCACCGGGAGGTCGGCGACGCGGTGCAGGAGCTCGGCGTCGAGGTGATCGCCGTCGGGCCGCTCGCGCGCGAGTACCTCCGCAACGGGAGCGGCTCCTGGGTCGAGACCGCCGCGGAGGCCGCCGACGCGCTGCGCGCCGCGCTGCGGCCCGGCGACGTCGTGCTGGTGAAGGGCTCCCGCGCGGCGGGACTCGAGATCGTCGCGGAGAACCTGACGACGTAATGGCAAGAGTCCTCGTCGCCGCGCTCGTCGCGATGATCATCTCCATTCTCGCCGGCCCGAAGTTCATCGAGTTCCTGCGCCGCAACGAGTTCGGTCAGCACATCCGCGAGGAGGGGCCGGAGCACCACTCCACGAAGCAGGGCACGCCGACGTTGGGCGGCCTCCTGATCGTGTTCGCCGCCACGTTCGCGTTCCTCCCGACGAGCGCATACACGCTGCCCGCGCTGACGATCTTCGGGACGGCTGTGGCGTGCGGCGCGATCGGCTTCGTCGACGACTACATCAAGCTCCGCCACCAGCGGTCGCTCGGCCTCGCGGGCAGGTGGAAGATGCTGGGCCTGCTCGCGATCACGGTCGCCGTCGGCTTTGCGGCGAACCACCAGCACCTCTCGCACAACGTCTTCGTGCCGGTCGTCAACGAGCGGCTGCCGCTCGGCTGGGGCTGGTACGTGCTGCTCTTCCTCGTGATCGCGGGCGCGACCAACGGCGTCAACCTCACCGACGGCCTCGACGGCCTCGCCGCCGGCACGTCGATCATCGCGCTCTTCACGTTCACCGCGATGGCGGTGACGATCTACATCCGCTCAGGCACCCCGGGGCACCGGATCGAGACCCGGCTCGACGCCGCGTTCATCGGCGCGGCGCTCATCGGAGCGGCGATCGGCTTCCTGTGGTTCAACGCGTTCCCGGCCGAGGTCATCATGGGCGACACGGGCGCGTTCGCGATGGGCGGCGCGCTCGCCGCGATGGCCATCTTCCTCAAGGTCGAGCTGCTGCTGATCCTCGTCGGCGGGATCTTCCTCATCGAGGCCGTGTCCGTGATTCTGCAGGTGGTGTCGTTCAAGTACTGGGGGAGACGCGTGTTCCTGATGGCGCCGCTGCACCACCACTTCGAGATGAAGGCGTGGTCGGAGACGAAGATCATGGTCCGCTTCTGGATCGTGACGGGGATCCTGTGCGCGTTCGGCTTCGCGCTCTTCTACAAGTACTACCCGCAGATCCGTCCGCAATGATGAAGGCGCTCGTCTACGGCATGGCGCGCTCCGGCACAGCCGTCGCTGAGCGGCTCCGCGAGCGCGGCGATGAGGTCGTGCCGGTCGACCGCTCGCTCGGCAACGAGGACGATCTGCGGCTCCTCCACGGCGTCGACGTCGTCGTGAAGAGCCCCGGCGTGCGGGGCGACGCCCCGCTCGTCGCGGCCGCGCGCTCGCGCGGAGTCCCGGTGTGGTCGGAGGTCGAGCTCGGGTGGCGGCTGCTGCCGGAGCGAGCGCGCGTCGTCGGGGTCACCGGCACGAACGGGAAGACGACGACGACGGAGCTCCTCGGCGCGGTGTTCCGCGCGGCCGGGCGGGATGTTGCCGTCGCAGGCAACGTCGGCACGCCGCTGACGACGGTGCGCGACGCGGACTGGGTCGTCTGCGAGCTGTCGTCGTTCCAGCTGGAGGACGTCGAGACGCTCGCCTGCGACGTCGCGGTGCTCCTGAACGTCGAGCCGGACCACCTCGACC
Organism: Gaiellaceae bacterium; assembly: GCA_036505325.1. Classification (GTDB taxonomy): domain Bacteria; phylum Actinomycetota; class Thermoleophilia; order Gaiellales; family Gaiellaceae; genus PALSA-600. The sequence goes on along the minus strand of DASXTR010000270.1, from coordinate 7,704 downwards.
GCCACGGCTCGTTCGACGCCTATCGTGACGCGAAGCTGCGCATCTTCGAGCGCGCCCGCGTCGCCGTCGTCCCCCGATCGCTTGCTCTTCGGCAACTGTTATCAACGAGCAACAGTTATCAAGCGATAACTGTTATCGAGTTTGAAGCAACGGACGCGCTGCCGGCCGAGCCGCTGCTCCGCGGGGCGCACAACCGCGAGAACGCCGCCGCTGCCACGGCAGCCGCGCGCGCGGCCGGGATCGAGGACGGCGCGATCGCGGACGCGCTCCGGTCCTTCTCGGGCGTTCCGCACCGTCTGGAGCCGGTGGGAGAGGTGCGCGGCGTGCGCTTCGTCAACGACTCCAAGGCCACGAACGTCGCCGCCGCGCGGCGCGCCCTCGCCGCCTACGCCGACGAGCCCGTGCACCTGATCCTCGGCGGGTCGCTGAAGGGCGAGAGCTTCACGCCCCTCGCCGCCGACCTCGGCTCGAACGTGCGCTCGATCCACCTGGTCGGCGAGGCGGCGCGCGAGCTCGCCACGGCGCTGGACGGGCACGCGCACGACGACGACGGCACGCTCGACCGGGCCGTCGAGCACGCGTTCGCGCAGGCCGCAGCAGGAGACGTCGTCCTCCTCAGCCCCGCCTGCGCGAGCTACGACCAGTACGACAACTTCGAGCAGCGCGGCGAGCACTTCCGCGAGCTCGTCGAGCGGCTCACGTAGGCGAGGAGTTCGTCCGGTGCGGGCGAACCCACCTCCAAATGAAGCGGGGAGAGCTCGAGTCCAGGCTGCTCGTCCTGGTCACGTTGGCGCTGGTCGCGTTCGGCCTCGTCATGGTCTACTCGGCCACGTCCGCCGCGGCCACCGTCGGCGGCAACGACCCCGGGTACTACCTGAAGCGCCAGGGGATCTACGCCGCGCTCGGGATCGGGCTGATGGTGCTCGCCCAGAGGTCGGACTACCGCCGTCTGCGGCCGCTCGCGCCGGGGCTCGTCCTCATCTCGCTCGCGCTCCTCGTCGCCGTACTGGCGATCGGCCCGGCCGTGAACGGCGCGCGCCGCTGGATCTCGTTCGGCCCGGCCGCGTTCCAGCCGTCCGAGCTCGCGAAGCTCGCCCTCGCGGTCTGGGCCGCCGCGTACCTCTCGCGCAGGCAGCCGCCGAACGACCTGCGCGAGCTGGCGCGCCCGTTCGGCGCGCTCGCCGGGGTGTTCGGGCTGCTGCTCATCCTCGAGCCGGATCTCGGGACGTCGATCGCGCTGATGATCATGCTCGCGGGCGTGCTCCTCGTCGCGGGGACGCCGATGCGCGTCCTGGGCAGCGCGATTGCGATCGCGTCGGCGCTCGGGATGCTGGCGATCTGGCTCGAGCCGTACCGGCGCGCGCGGTTCTTCGCGTTCCTTCACCCGTGGGACGACGCGCAGGGCACCGGCTTCCAGATCGTGCAGGCGATGATCGGGATGGGCTCAGGCCACATCTTCGGCGTCGGCCTCGGACAGGGCGTGCAGAAGATCTTCTACCTGCCCGAGGCGCACACGGACATGATGCTGGCGAACATCGGCGAGGAGGTCGGGCTCGTCGGCGTGACGGCCGTGATCGTGGCGTACGCGCTGTTCGGGTGGGCCGGGCTGACGATCGCGCTGCGCTGCCGCGACCCGTTCGGCAAGCGGCTGGCGGCGGGCCTCACGATGCTCGTCTCCGGGCAGGCGGCGATCAACATCGCGGCCGTGATGGGCATCGCGCCGCTGACCGGGATCCCGCTCCCGTTCCTGTCGTACGGCGGGACGAGCCTCGTAGTGCTGCTCGTGAGTGTCGGGATCGTCCTTAACATCGCCCAGCGTGGGAACAGAGCCGCAGCTTCGGTGTCTGATCGCGGCCGGCGGGACGGCCGGGCACGTGCTGCCGGCACTCGCCGTCGCGGAAGCGCTGACGGCGCGCGGCGTGGACGTGACGTTCGCCGGGTCGCCGGATCGCGTCGAGGCTCGGCTCGTTCCTGAGGCGGGGTACGAGCTCGACACGTTCGCGATCTCGGGCCTGCCGCGGTCCCCGGGGCCCGCGCTCGCGCGCGCGCTCCTGCGCGCCGCGCGCGCGCCGCTGGCTTGCCGCGCGATTCTGCGCCGGCGGCGTCCCGACGTCGTCCTCGGCGGCGGCGGCTTCGTCGCCGGGCCGATGGTGCTCGCAGCGGCGTCGATGCGGATCCCCGCCGCCCTGACAGAGGCCGACGCGCACCTCGGGCTCGCGAACCGTCTCGCCGTTCCGTATGCACGCCGCGTCTTCCTCGCGTACCCGCTGCCGTCCCGGACCGGCGAGAAGTACCGCGTCGTGGGGCGGCCGATCCCTGCGCGCTCGCGTCCGGTGCCGCAGGCGGAGGCTCGCGAGCGCTTCGCGCTGCCGGCCGACCGGCGCGTGCTCGGCGTCTTCGGCGCGCTGGCCGGGGCGAAGACCCTCAACGAGTTCGTCGCAGACACCTGGGGCGCGCGCGGCCCGGCGATCCTGCATGTCACGGGGCAGCGCGACTTCGAGCTCGTGCGCCGGCGTGTCCGGCGCGACGACTACCTCGTGCTGCCGGAGGCGGAGGACTTCGGTGCGGCCCTGTCGGCGGTCGACCTCGTTCTCGGGCGCTCGGGGTCGACCGTGTGGGAGATCGCCGCGGCCGGATGCCCCGCGATCTTCGTCCCGTATCCGTTCGCGACCGGCGACCACCAGGCGAAGAACGCCGAGCACTTCGTGCGCGCCGGCGGCGCGGTCATGGTGCGCGAGCTCGATCTCGACGACGTGCCGGAGCTCGTGCGGTCGCTGCTCGACGATCCGGCGCGCCTGCGGCGCATGGGCGAGGCGATGCTGCGTGCGGCCCGGCCGGATGCGGCCGACGAGATCGCGGAGGAGCTCGTTGCCCTCGCGTCCGCTTGACGGCCGCCGCATCTGGTTCGTCGGAATCGGCGGCGCGGGCCTCTCCGCGTACGCGCAGCTCGCGCAGGCGTGGGGCGCCGAGATCGGCGGTTGGGACCGGGTGCGTACGCCGTACCTCGAGGGGCTCGCCGGCGTAACGATCGAGATCGGACCGGCCCCGTCGACCCGTCCCGGTTGGGAGATCGTCGTCTCCTCGGCATTCCGCGGCGTCGACGGCCGGTCGCGCGCCGACTTCCTCGCCGAGCTGGTCGCGCTGCGGCGGTCGATCGTCGTCGGCGGCACGCACGGCAAGGGCACGACCGCGGCGATGATCGCCTTCGTGCTGCAGGAGACGGGTCGCGATCCCGCCTGGCTCATCGGCGCGCCCGTCCCGCAGCTGGGCGGCAACGCCGGGTTCGGCGACGGCCGGCTGGTCGTCGAGGGCGACGAGTCGGACCGCACCGTGTTCGGCCTGCGCGCGGAGATCGCGGTCGTGACCAACGTCGAGCTCGACCATCACGTGGAGTTCCGCTCGGCGGCGGAGCTCGAAGGCGAGTTCGACGCCTGGGCCGCCCGGGCGGCGCACGTCGTGCGCGACGCCGCGGCGTGGGAGGGAGAGCTCCTGCTGCCGGGCATTCACAACCGGCGGAACGCCGGCTCGGCGATCGCCGCGCTCGAGCTCGCCGGTGTCCCGCGCGACGAGGCCGCGGCCGTGCTCCCGCGGTTCCGGGGGACTGGGCGCCGCTTCGAGGTGCACGAGCTCGACGGCGTGACGCTCGTCGACGACTACGGCCATCACCCGACGGAGATCGCGGTCACGATCGCGGCCGCGCGCGAGCGCTTCCCCGGGCGGCGCGTGCGCGTCCTGTTCCAGCCGCACCTGTACTCGCGCACGCGGCACCTCGCGCGAGAGCTGGCGTCGGCGCTGGCGTTCGCCGACGACGTCGCGGTCACGGACGTGTACCCGGCGCGCGAGGAGCCGCTGCCCGGGGTGACGGGCAAGCTCGTCGTGGAGGCCGCCTCCGATCTCGGCCGCCTGGTCGCGTGGACGCCGACGGTCGAAGACGGCGTGGAGCACCTGGCGCGCCGGGCCGAGGCGGGGGACGTCCTGTTGACGATCGGCGCGGGCGACGTCGACCGTGCGCCCGCACTCCTCCGCGAGCGGCTCGCGCGGCGGTAGCCGAGCGCCTTCCGCCGTTACGAAATCGGCACGAAGCCGGAACAGACACGTGCGCCCGCCTGTGCGACGCTGTTCGCAGGGGGGCTTCGTGCCCCCGTTGGGGGAGGTGTCGTCGCGTGCGGGGCGTCACACATTCGGCACGAAGCCGGCACAGACACGTCACGCGGTACCGCTTACCCTTGCGGGCGAAGCCCCCAAGGGCGCGGTGAGCCGCGGTCGGCGGCGCGGTCCGGCGGCGGGCGCTGGTAGGACTTCGGCGATGGAGACGACGCTCGCGCTCGAGGAGAACGTCGCACTCTCGCGCTTCACGACGCTCGGGACCGGCGGGCCTGCGCGCTGGTTCGCCCGGCCCGAGTCGCTCGACGAGCTGCAACGCCTCCTCGCGTGGGCGCGGGACTGCAACGCCGTCGTGCACACCGTCGGCCTCGGCTCGAACGTCCTCGTCCACGACGGCGGCGTGGACGGGCTCGTCCTGAAGCTCGCCGGTGAGCTCGCCCAGGCCTACGTCGACGGCGAGACGCTCGTCGCGGGCGGCGGCGCACCGAATGCCGTGTCCCTCCATCGCGCGCGCGCGGCGGGCCTGGGCGGGTTCGAGTTCGCGTCGGCCATCCCGGGAACCGCGGGGGGCGGCGTGCGGATGAACGCCGGCGCGTACGGCAGCGATTGGCGCGCCGTGATGATCGACGCCGTCGTCGTCGATGCCGACGGCCCGCGCACGGTCACCCCCGACGACCTCCGGCTCTCGTACCGACATTCGAACCTCGCACCGGGCGAGGTCGTGGCGACGGTCCGCTTCCGCCTCCATCCGAAGCCGGAGGAAGAGGTGAAAGCGCGAGTCGCGGAGCTCCTCGCGCAGCGGAAGGCGACGCAGCCGACGACCAAGCGGACCTTCGGCAGCGTGTTCAAGAACCCGTCGCCGGAGCTGGGCGCAGGACACATGCTCGAGGAGTGCGGGCTGAAGGGCCATCGCATCGGCGGCGCGGTCATCTCGCCGCGCCACGCCAACTTCATCGAGAACGCCGGTGAGGCGACGTCGACGGACGCGATCGCGCTGATGGCCGAGGCGCGTCGCCGCGCGAGCGAGAACTTCGGCGTCGTGCTCGAACACGAGGTGCAGTTCCTCGGGCCGCTCGAGCTGCCGGCGCTCGAGCCATGAGGAAGAAACCCTGGCGCAGGCGCGCCGCGGCGCGCATCTCCGACGACCCGCTCGTGTTCGCCGGATCCGGCAGTCCTCGTCTCACGCGCCGGATCGTCGACCGCCTCGGCGTGCCGCTCGGCCGCGGCGAGGTGCTCCGGTTCTCCGAAGGGACGCTCTTCCCGCGCGTGCTCGAGAACGTGCGCGGCCGCAACGTCTACGTCGTCCAGTCGACTGCGTTCCCGGCGAACGACAACTTCATGGAGCTCCTCTTCTGGCTCGACGCGCTCAAGCGCGCGAGCGCGGCCTCGGTCACGGCCGTGATCCCGTACTTCGCGTACGCGAAGGGCGACAAGAAGGACGAGCCGCGCGTGTCGATCCGCGCGCGCGTCTGTGCCGACGCGATCGAGGTCGCCGGTGCCGACCGCGTCGTTGCGATGGACCTCCACGCGCCCCAGATCTCGGGCTTCTTCCACCTGCCGGTCGACGATCTCTACGCGATGCCGTACCTGTGCGACGCGATCGCCGCGTACGGCCTGGCCGACCCGGTCGTCGTCTCGCCCGACGCCGGCTTCGCCAAGAAGGCGCGCCGGTTCGCCTCGCGGCTGCGGGCGCCGCTCGCGATCGCCGACAAGATGCGGACCGGCCACGACGAGCACGCCGAGGTGACCGAGGTGATCGGCGAGGTCCGCGGGCGGGACGCGATCCTCGTCGACGACTTCACCGTGAGCGCCGGGACGCTGGTCGAGGCCGCGAACGAGCTGACGGCCCGCGGCGCGCGACGTGTCGTCGCTGCTGTCACGCACGGCGTGCTTGCGGCGGGCGCGGCGGCGGCCGTCGCCGCGAGCCCGATCGAGCGCCTGTTCGTGACCGACACCGTCGAGACGTCGCCGGAGCCGGCACACGAGCGGATCCAGGTCGTTTCCGTGGCGCCGCTCTTCGCCGAGGCGATCCGGCGCATTCACAACCGCGAGAGCATCTCGAGCCTCTTCGACGAGCGGCCGTAGGGAAGGAGTCGCAGGCGGCGAATCTCCCCGCGTGGCGGCCCGCAGACGACCGACCGCGCGCGCGGCAGCCCTGCCCGCCCGTCCCCCGCTCGAGCTCGGGCGGCTCGCGCCTTCGTCGCGGTCGGTCGGCCTCGCTCTGGCGCTTCTCGCGCTCGCAGTCGCGGGCTACGTGGGCGCCCGGGAGACGTCCGTCTTCGCCGTCCGTCGGATCGAGGTCGCCGGCGGGACGCCGCAGGTGAAGGCTGCGGTCCGGGCGGCGCTCGCGCCCGAGCTCGGGCGGAGCCTCCTCCGTGTCGACGGAGACGAGCTCGATCGGCGTCTCGCCCCGTTGCCCGCCGTCCTCTCGGCGCGGTTCGACCGCGCGTTCCCGCACACGCTCCGGATCGTCATCACGCCCGAGCGGCCGGTGCTCCTGCTCCGCAGCGGCGATGACGGGTGGGTCGTGTCGGCGCGCGGGCGCGTGCTCCGCAAGGTACGGAGCACCCGCGCGAGCCCGCTGCCGCGACTGTGGGTGCCGCGCACGACGCGGGTGGCAATCGGCGCGACCCTGGCCCCGGAGGACGGGGCCAGCGCCGCCGCAGCCCTGGCGCCGGTCGCCGGCACGCACTTCCCGGGGCACATCCGGTTCGTCCGCGTCGGCCCGAAGGAGCTGACCTTCGTGCTCCGCTCCGGCCTGCAGGTGCGACTCGGCGACGGGGGCGACCTGCGCCTGAAGCTCGCCGTCGCGCGCCGGATCCTCGCTGCGGTGGGGACGGACGTCACGGTCGGCTACGTCGACGTGAGCGTTCCGGAGCGCCCTGTTCTCTCGTCGGTGCAACCTCAAGTCGAAGGTTGAGGTCGAGGGTTATGCCGCTTGAGACCGGCGTTTTCCGAATTGACAAGGGGAGGACGCGAGCCTACTCTGGCGAAAGAAGGAGGCGCTCGGCAGCCCCACCCTGCACTACAGCTTGAGGTCGAGCCACATCGAGATGAGAGATCGCTCCGGCAACTATCTCGCCGTGATCAAGGTCGTCGGCGTCGGCGGCGGCGGCACGAACGCGGTGAGCCGGATGATCGACGCGGGCCTGCGCGGCGTGGAGTTCGTCTCGGCCAACACGGACGCCCAGGCGCTCCAGATGACCGAGGCCGACATCAAGCTCAACATCGGCCACAACCTCACCAAGGGCCTGGGCGCGGGGGCCAACCCCGAGATCGGCCGCGAGGCGGCGCTGGAGTCGCGCGACCAGATCGCCGCCGCGCTGGACGGCGCGGACATGGTGTTCGTCACCGCCGGGATGGGCGGCGGCACCGGCACCGGCGCCGCGCCGATCATCGCCGACATCGCCAAGAGCCAGGGCGCGCTCACCGTGGCCGTGGTCACCAAGCCCTTCCTCTTCGAGGGCAACAAGCGCCGCAAGCAGGCGGAGCAGGGGCTGGTGGAGCTCAAGGCGGCGGTGGACACCGTCATCACCATCCCCAACCAGCGCCTGCTCACCCTCTCCGAGGGGTCGATGCCGCTTCTGGAGACCTTCAAGC
>DASXTR010000269.1:0-21226 GCA_036505325.1 Gaiellaceae bacterium | reverse complement strand
AGCGCGGCTTCGCGGTCGTCGCGGCTTGCGATGAAGCTCAGCGACGCGGCGAAGGCGAGCACGGCGGCCTTGTCGGAGACCTGCTCGTGCTCGACGCTCGCTCTCCGAAGCGGCTCGAAGGGCCCGCGCGCGATCGTCTCGCGCCAGTCGGATGCGGCGGGCGGCCGCTTGCCGCCCAGCTCCTCGAGCCGCTTGCGGTAGGCGTCCGGGAGCGGGACCGGCGGGACGGTCTCGTTCGACAGGATCGCGAGGACGCCGCCGGGGCGGAGCACGCGCGCGATCTCGGCGACCGCGTCGTCGTTCGCGAACCAGTGGAACGCCTGCGCCACGAACACCGCGTCGACCGCCGCGTCCCCGAGGGGAATCGCCTCGGCGCGGCCGTCGAGCGCCACTGCGACGGGAGCCTCCCGCTCGACGATCGCGCGCAGCGCGGCGAGCGGCTCGACGGCGATCACGCGCGCATAGCGGCGCGCGAGGACGCGCGTGAGCTTGCCCGTTCCCGCGGCGAGGTCCAGCACCGTCGCCGACGGCGCGACCGGCACGACGTCCGCGATCGTGTCCGGATAGCCGGGACGCCCGTGCTCGTACTCGTCGGCGGCGCGGTCGAAGCTCTTGCTCGGCTCGGTCACCGGTAACGGCGAACGAAGTCGCGCATCGCGGCCTCGTCGCGGAGCGTGACGACCACGCCCTCGGCGCCCGCCTCGAGCATCGCGTCGACCCGCTCCGGGGACGTGCGCGGGATCACGCGCATGTCCGGGAAGCGCTCCTTGACGCCGCGCACGTGATCCGGATCGGAGCCGCGCGACGGATGCCACGCGTCACCGAGCTCGCGTGCGCGCCGGATCGCACGCGGGGAGCTGCCGCCGACCCAGATCTCCGGTGGCGGCGACGGAATCGGCTCGAACGTCGCGTCCGGAAACGGCGGCTCGCCGCGCCACAGCGCGCGCATCAGCCGGATCGCCTCGTCGCCGCGCCGGCCGCGGCCCTCGAACTCGACGCCGAGGTACTCGAACTCGTCGCGGTGCCAGCCCATCCCGACGCCGAGCGTGACCCGGCCGCCCGAGAGCTCCTGCAGCGTGGCCACCTCCTTCGCGAGGTGGACCGGATGGTGCAGCGGCACGAGGACGATCGACGTCCCGAGCCCGACACGCGAGGTGAACCCTGCGATCCACGCGAGGGTGACGAGCGGGGCGTAGACCCGGCCGTAGGGATCGACCGCCTCGGGCCCGACGATGATGTGCTCGGTCGCCCAGACCGAGTCGAAGCCGAGCTCCTCAGCCGCCTCGGCGACGCGGCGGATGCCGTCGGGTTTCGAGTCGGCGCCGAAGTTCGGCAGGATCACCCCGAGGTGCACGACCCGAGACTAACCGCAGCCCGCGTGGCGCGGCTGGCGACGACCGACCCGGACGGCCGGCCGCATCTCGTCCCGATCGTCTTCGCCGTCGACGGCGACACCGTCTACTCGGCGGTCGACCGGAAGCCGAAGCGCTCGCGCACGCTGCGCCGGATCGAGAATGCGCGCGCGCGCCCCGACGTGACGATCCTCGTCGACCACTACGACGACGACTGGAGCCGCCTCTGGTGGATCCGCGTGCGGGGGCGTGCGCGCGTGCTCGACGCGGGCGCGGAGCACGACCGCGCCCTCGAGCTGCTGCGCGCGAAGTACCCGCAGTACCGCGACGAGCCGCCCGACGGGCCGGTGCTCGCCGTCGACGTGACGGAGGTTCGCGACTGGAGCGCCTGAACGGGAAGACGCGACGCCTGAGCTCCGTCCTGTGACGCGGAGGGTCAATTCGGGGAGGGAGCCCAATGCACCGCTTTGCACTCGTTCTTTCGATCCTTGCGCTCGCGGTCGCCGTGCAGGCCGGCACCGCCGCTGCGCTCGGATTCAACGTCAACGTGACGTACGACGCCTTCGACGCCTTTCCCGGCGATCTGAACTGCGACGACGGCACCGGGAACTGCACGCTTCGCGCCGCGGTCCAGGAGTCGAACGCGACCGCCGCGGCGGACGACATCTCGGTTCCCGGCGGCGTCTACCAGCTCACGCTCGTCGGCCCCGGCGCCGCGGGCGATCTCGACATCTACACGCAGATGAGGATCACGGGCCAGGGGCCGCGGCGCACGATCGTCGACGGCATCGGCGCCGACCGCGTCTTCGACGTCCGCAGCACGACCGCGATCATCGGCGGCCTGATGATCCGCGGCGGCCGGGAGTTCGACGGCGCCGGGATCCGCACGGTCAACTCGACGCTGACCCTGCACTGGAGCGACCTGTGGGTCGACAACGCCTCCTACGGCGGCGGGATCGCCGCCTACGAGAGCCGTCTCAAGGTGTCGGGCGTCACGTTCGTCGACGACACCTCGACCGACCTCGGCGGAGCGATCTACCTCTACTCGGCGAGCGGCGGCGGGAGCGCCGATCTCGAGAACGTCACGATCCACGGCAACGCGTCCAAGCGCGGCGGCGGCATCTTCGCGAACAACGCGCCGCTCCGGCTGCGGAACGTCACGATCGCGGACAACAACGCCGCGCTCGGCGGCGGCATCTACCACCTCGGCGTCTCGCCGCTCGCCTACAACACGATCGTCGCGTTGAACGGCGGCCAGGACTGCGCGAACCCGATCACGAGTGCCGCGAACAACCTCGACAGCGACGGGACGTGCGGGTTCTTCAACCCGGGCGACCTGCCGTTCACGAACCCGATTCTCGACCCGCTCGCCTACCTGAGCGCGCCGGTGTTCTTCCCGACCCCGAACTGGGTCCGCCCGCTGAACCCCGCCAGCCCGGCGCTCGGCGCGGGCGATCCGACGACCTGCACGACGGTCGACGAGCGCAACTTCCCGCGCCCGCTGCCGGCCTCGTGCGACATCGGCGCCTTCGAGCTGCCGTAGGTCCTCGACTGCCGGCGGGCCGCGCACGCGGTGTGTGCGTGGCCCGCTGCAGTGCGGGATGATGGGCCCACCCCCCAAAGGAGGTTCCGATGCCCGCCTATCCGGCGCGGGTCGAAGGCCGTCTCGACCCGGAGCTGAGCCGCTGGCTGTGGCTCGTCAAGTGGCTTCTCGCCATCCCGCACTACGTCGTGCTGATCTTCCTGTTGATCGGGCTCGTGATCGCGTGGGTGATCTCGCTGTTCGCGATCCTCTTCACCGGCCGCTATCCGCGCGCGCTCTTCGACTACAACGTCGGGGTCCTGCGCTGGGCGTGGCGCGTCGGCTTCTACACGTTCGACGCCAACGGCACCGACCGCTACCCGCCGTTCACGCTCGCGCAGACGGACTACCCGGCCACCTTCGACGTCGAGTATCCCGAGAAGCTCTCGCAGGGCCTCGTGCTCGTGAAGTGGTGGCTGCTCGCGATCCCGCACTACCTCCTGGTCGGGATCTTCATCAGCGGCGGGACCTGGATGGGGTGGGGGACCGGGCGCGGCGGCGACCGCGCCTGGGAGGGCCCCGGGCTCATCACGCTGCTCGTTCTGATCGGCTCAGTCGCGCTGCTCTTCACGGGCCGCTACCCGCGCACGATCTTCGACCTCGTGATCGGCCTGAACCGCTGGGCGCTCCGCGTAGCGGCATATGTGACGCTGATGACCGACGTCTATCCGCCGTTCCGTCTCGATCTCGGTGAGAGCGAGCCGGCGGAGGCGCCGATGCCGGAGGGCTCGCCGGTGGTCTCGACGTAGCGGCTACGCCGGCCGCGGGGCGACGGTGAACGCGCGTCCCGCGGCAGGCTCGCCGTCGATCGCGAGCTTCCACTCGTAGCTGCCGGCGTCGAGCACGAGGCCGTTCACGTTCCAGACGAACGGCGCGTTGAGGCTGCTGCCCGGCTTCGTCCCGGGCGGACGGCCGAGCTCGAACTCGTTCGCCATCAGCAGCGGCTGCCCGTTCACCTCGACCGCGTCGCCGTCGCCCGTGACGAGCTCGAGGCGCAGCTCGTGCCGCTGGTTCGTCCGGTCCCACGGCACCGCGATCAGCGCCGCGACGGACGTGTTCACCGGTTGCCCGGCGGCGAGCAGGATGTTCCATCCGCCGCCCATCACGTAGAGCTTCCCGTTGATCGCCTCCGCGTGATCGCAGAGGAGGAGCGTCACGTCCATCGGAGCGACGTTAGCTCGTCGAACGGCAGCTCGGCGAGCGACGGCACGACCAGGTCCGCCTCGCCGAGGTCGAGTGCTCCCGTCACAGCGTTCGGGACGGCGACGACGAACAGGCCGGCCGCTTTAGCGGCGCGGACGCCGTTCGGCGAGTCCTCGAACGCGACCGCGTCCTCTGCGGCCACGCCGAGCAGGTCGAGCGCCTCGAGGTAGAGCGTCGGCGCCGGCTTCGCGCGCGTGGTGTCGCCGTCGGCGGTCACGATCTCGTCGAAGTCGCCGAGACGCTCGAGCCGCGTGAGGTGGCTGTCGATCCAGCGTCGCGAGGAGCTGGAGACGATCGCGGTCTTGAGGTCTCGCGCCCGCGCCTCGACGAGGTAGTCGAGCACGCCCGGGCGCAGCTCCTCGACGTCGGTGAGCGACAGCTCGTGCTCGCGCCGCCGCGCGTTGACCGTCTCGAAGTCGAGCGGGCCGGCGAGCTCCTCGAGCCGCGCCCACGGATCGAACCCGTCGATCGTCCCGATCGTCGGCGCCCACATCTCGAGCGTGAGCTCGTGGCCGTGCGCACGGTAGACCTCCTGCCAGGCTGCGAGCGAGGGCGTCTCGGTGTCGACGAGCAGGCCGTCGAAGTCGAAGAGGAGCGCGCGGGTCAGCGCTGCTTCTTGTTCCCGCCGCGGCGCATCTGCGGGGTCGGCCCGCGACCCTGCTGGAGGCGCTTCTGCATCCGGCGCTGCTGGCGGTTCGCCGGCTCGGGCAGCGCGCCCTGCTCCTGCACCGCGTCCATGTACGCCTTGCGCTCCTGCGCGCTGAGCTTCGACATCGCCTTCTGCGCGCGCACCGGGTCGGGATTCGTGCCGACCGTCTGCATCTTGCGCAGTGCGCTTGCGAGCTCGGGGTTCTGGCGCTCGATCGCGGCGGTCGAGATCTTCTGGAACCACCGGCGCAGCAACGGCACTCTCGACAGGAACGCCACGATCGGGCGGAGGTAGCGGCCGCCGCGGAACCGCCCGAGGAAGACGAGTACCCCGAACAGGACGAGCAGCGACCCGAGGAGGATGATCGGGATCAGGAGCCAGAGCATCGGTGACCCGGATCGTACCGCCCTCAGCCGGCGGCTTGAGCCGTCGGCCCGCTGAGGCGGCCGTCGCCGGGCGTCACGCTGCACGTGAGATCCCCGCGCACGGTGCGCGGGAGGATGTCCGCGAGCCCGGCCGAGGTCACGGCGCGGACGACGCTGCCGCCGGCGCGCCAGACATAGCGGTAGCGGACGATGTCGTAGTCCGGATCCTCGCGGACGAGGTCCTGCGTGACCGAGCAGACATTCCCCGCGAGCGAAGCCGTAACGGCGTTCGCCGGGTGATTCACCGCCTGGCCGACCTCGAACGGGGCGTCGACGAGCGTCCGTCCGTCGAAGTCGACGAGCAGGCGCCACGTTCCGGCGCGATCGAGGTCGACGTCGTACCGCCACGTGCCCCACGTCTGCCGCCAGAGCCGGAACGCGATGCCCGGCGAGTCGTCGCGCGCGACCGAGCCGTCGGGGCGGACGAACCGGACGCGCACGGCCGACACGGACGCCGCGTTCCCGAGCTCGACGCGGAAGTGCACGGTTCGGCGGCCGGCGGCGAACGTTCCCGTGCGCACCGCCTCGTCCCACGGCAGGTCGGCTCGGCCGGAGAAGGGGTTCGGGCTGAAGGTGAAGTCGCGGACGTAGAGCTCGGTGCCCGGCGCCGGCTCGGCGACGAAGCCGCTTGCGCCGGGGCGGCATTCACCGGCCCACGGGTCGGACGGCTGGAAGTCGAGCATCGTCGTGAAGTGCAGGTGCGGCCAGGACGAGTTGCCGCTCGAGCCGGTGAGGCCGAGCTGCTGCCCGGCGACGACCCAGTCGCCGGGCTCGACCGTCACGGAGCCGCGGCGCAGGTGACCGTAGACCTGGAGCTGGCCGTGGCCCGCGTCGACGATCACATGGTTGTCCCACGGGAGTGTCTGCGTGCCGTAGCTCGTGTCCTTCATGCCCTCCTGCACCTGGCGGACCTGGCCGTCGAGCGACGCGAACACGGGAACGCCGATCCGCTGCTCGCGGAAGCTCCGGATGACGACGTCCTCGCCCGTGTGGCCGTCGTAGGTCCGCGTTCCGCACCATGGGTCGAGCAGGCCCGGGCCGTCGGCGAGGTCGACGGTGTTCGTCAGGTAGAGATCGCGGCCGATGACCCCGCCCTGCGGGAAGAACGGGAGCGGCTGCCGCCCGGAGGCGCAGGCGAGCGCGGAGCGCGCGAGCGCGTCGCGCTTCCGCAGCTGGGCCTTCGTCCGCCGGGCGGGTCCGGGGAGCGACGCCTGGTACGCGGCAACCTCGTCCGCCGTCGCGCAGGAGGCCGGAGCCGCCGGGGCCGACGCCGTCGCTCCGGCGAGCGCCGCGAGGACGAGGACGAGCAGAACGCGCACGACCAGTGAGACGGTAACAGGCGTTGGTTTGTTGGAGCGTTACAGGCGCCGTACGGCCAGCGCGGCCGCGAGAAGCACTGCGAAGGCTCCCGCAGGCACGAGCCAGCGCGGCAGGCTGTCCTCGTCGGTGTGCGGCGCCGGTGCGGCGCGCACGCCGTGCGGCGGCGCGGCAGCGAGCGCGGGCGCCGGCGCGGCGAGCGCGAGCACGGCGAGGATGACGGCGGCGATGCGCATGCGCGCCAGTGTTCGCGTCCCGCATGAGGAAACGCGGGAAGCCTTTGTAAAGCTTGGATAAACCCGGCCGTACCCGTCCGCGGCCACGCCCCGTTCTCCGCGTAGGGGTTAGTCCATCTGCGGACCCGGGAACCTCAGTAAGCCATGAGCCAGGACCCAATCGCGATTCTCATCGAGCACGGCGAGGAGCACGGCTGCATCCACATGACCGAGCTCTACGACCTCGTCCAGAAGCTGGAGCTGGAGGAGGACGACATCGAGTCGCTGCTCGAGCGGCTCGACTCCCACGGCATCGAGCTCACGGACGACTGCTCGCGCGCGATCGAGGAAGAGGTCACGTACACGAACGTCGCCCTGGCAGCGACCACGACGGACGCGCTGCAGCTCTTCCTCAACGAGGCCGGGCGCTATCCGCTTTTGACGGCGGCGCAGGAGGTCGAGCTCGCGAAGCGGATCGAGCGCGGCGAGAAGGAGGCGAAGGACATCATGGTCAACTCGAACCTCCGCCTGGTGGTCTCGATCGCGAAGAAGTACCAGGGCCACGGCCTCTCGCTCCTCGACCTGATCCAGGAGGGGATCATCGGCCTCATCCGCGCCGCCGAGAAGTTCGATCACCGCAAGGGGTTCAAGTTCTCGACGTACGCGACGTGGTGGATCCGCCAGGCCGTGCAGCGCGGCGTCGCGAACAAGGCGCGCACGATCCGCATCCCGGTGCACATCGTCGAGCGCGAGCAGAAGATCTCGCGCGCGGAGCGCGAGCTCGTGGCGAAGCTAGAGCGGCCGCCGACCGACGAGGAGCTCTCCAAGAGGGCGAAGCTGCCCGTCAAGCAGGTGCGCGAGGTGCGCCAGGCCGCGCGTGCGGTCGCGTCACTCGACAAGCCGGTCGGCGAGGACGACTCCGCGTCCTTCGGCGACCTCTTCCCGTCGCAGGACCGCCGGCCCGACGAGCAGGTCGAGCTTGAGCTGACGGAGGTTGCACTGCGCCGGGCGGTCGCGGAGCTCCCGGAGCGCGAGCAGCGGATCGTCAAGCTCCGCTACGGCTTGAACGGCGACGAGGACCCGAAGTCGCTCGAGGAGATCGGCCGCATCCTGGGCATCACCCGCGAGCGCGTCCGCCAGATCGAAGCGGAGGCCCTCCGCCGCCTCGCCGAACGCCGCGAGATCGCGGCGATCAAGAGCGCCGCGTAGTCCCCTGCGGCCATGGCCCCACTCCGGAGTGGGGACATGGCCTGAACGGACAGGTGACGGCTATGCAGCCTCAGACATCAGCCCGAGCTCCTCGGCGAGCGTGAAGAACGCCTTCGCGTACGGGTAGTCGCCGGTGCGCGCGCGCAGGACGTTCCAGTCGATCTGCTCGCGGCACGCGCGCGCGACCTCGAGCACCGGGTCGTAGTCGACCTCGTGCTCCTTCAGCGCGAGGAGCTTCGTCACGAGCACGTCCGTCACGCTCATGACCTTCATGCAGATCGCATAGACCTCGAGCTCCTCGGCGCGCTCGAGCATCTCGTCGTCGACGGGCTTGTGGTTCGGCGCGAAGATCAGGTCGATCATCGCCTCCTGCTCGTCGTACACCTTGTAGAGCCAGCCCTCGGGCGGGCGCTCGCAGCGCCAGCCGTTCTCGCCGAATGCCGTCAGCGCGAGCTCGGCGTCGCCGGGCTTGATGATGAAGTCGACGTCGTGGTCGGTTTCGGGCCCGCCGCGGGCGTAGACCGCCAGGCCGCCGGCGAGCGCGAACGGGAGGCGATGGTCGCGCATCAAGGCGGCAGCGTGCTTCATCGCGTTGAGCAGGCTGTCGAAGGTGGCCTCGGAGCCCATCGCCGCCCCGGTACCCGGGCGTTTCGCTTCGAATCCTTGGGTATTGCAGGGATATGGCGAAGACGATCCGCGTCGCGGCGGCCGGTGACATCCACGCCGGGACCGCCGACGGCGACCGTGTGCGCGAGGCGTTCGCGCGTGTCGAGGAGCAGGCGGACCTGATCCTGCTCGCGGGCGATCTCACGCAGCACGGCCAGATCGACGAGGTGCGCGTGGTGGCCGACGCGTGCCGTGAGCTCTCGATTCCGGTCGTCGCGGTCCTCGGCAACCACGACTGGCACTCGGACCGCGCGAAGGACCTCTCGCGCGCGCTCACCGAGGCCGGCGTGGTCGTGCTCGAGCGGACGCACACGATCCTCCCGATCGCAGGCGCGAGCGTCGGCATCGTCGGCGTGAAGGGGTTCGTCGGCGGCTTCGGCTCGCAGTGGGCGAACTTCGGAGAGCCGCTCTTCCGCGAGGCGTACGCCGAGACGACGCGCGACGTCGACGGCCTCGAGCACGGTCTGCGCGCGATCGAAGGCTGCGGGATCAAGATCGTGCTCCTCCACTACGCACCGGTCGAGGCGACCCTCGTCGGCGAGCCGGAGCGGCTGTGGCTCGTGCTCGGCGCCGACCGGCTCGCGGGGCCGATCCGCGAGCACAGGCCGCACCTCGTAGTGCACGGCCACGCGCACCACGGGTCGTTCGAGGGCCGCGTCGACAGCGTGCCGGTCTACAACGTCGCCGTGCACGTGATGGGCCGCGAGTTCTGGGTCTTCGAGCTGAGCCCGGAGCACGCCGAGCAGCCGGTGGCGGTGGAGGAGACCTAGAGCCGCGACGAACTCGCCGACGCTCCGGGTGAGCGGCGCAGACGGACACGCGGGCAGAGCCCGCATGTCCTGAGGACGGCGCCGACAAGCGGCGCCTTAGTCGCCGACGACCTTCACGAGCCACCGCCGCGGGCGCGAGCGGTCGAGCTCGATGAACATCACGCGCTGCCACTGCCCGAGGCAGAGGTCCCCGTCGCCGACCGGGATCGACTCGCTCGCCGAGCCGAGGAGCATTGACATGCAGTGCGAGTGGCCGTTGGCGGCCTCCATGTCCTCCTCGCAGATGTTCTCGGTGCGCCGGTCCCAGTCGTCGTGCGCGTAGTAGGTGTCGTGCGGGATCAGCCGTTGCAGCAGCGCCGCGAAGTCCTCGAGGAACCCGTGCTCGAACTCGTTCACCCGCACGCAGCAGGTCGTGTGGGGCGAGTAGACGAGGCAGATGCCGTCGGTCACGCCTGACTCCCGGACGAGCTCGCGCACCTCGTCGGTGATGTCCGTGACGTGCAGGTGGTTGGCCGTCTGGAAGTGGCGCTCGGCCTGGAAGACCTTCACGGGGGCGGAGTCTAGACGGGGCGCGTGGAGACGGGGTGCAGGTTGTGTGCCGGGACGGCGCAGACCCCAGTACGCTGGGGACGGGCGGGCCCGTAGCTCAGCGGTTAGAGCACCGGACTCATAATCCGAGGGTCGGTGGTTCGAATCCACCCGGGCCCTTGGCCGTCAGTCGTCGGCCGCGGGGGCTTCGAGCGTCACCCGCGGCCGCTGGGCGAAGCGGCGGAGGTTGGCGCCGATGCGGGCGAGATCCGAGCGCGTCTGCTCGATCTCGGCCTCTTCGTCGCCGCGCGCGAGGGCGAGGCGGCGGCGGAGGTCGTCGAGCTCCGCGGCGGTCTCCTCGATGTCGGCCGGCTGTTCGTCCATACACAGACCGTACTCCTGTCGCCGCGCCGCGCCAAGAGTCATTTCGGGCCGTATCCGCCGCCGCCGGGAGTCTCGATCGTCAGGACGTCGCCCGGCTCGAGGTCGAGCGCAGCGATCGGCGGCAGCTCCTCATCGTTGAGCAGGTTGCGGCCGCGGCCGCCGTCCTCGCCGCCGGCGGCGCCGGCCGGCGCGTGGCGGCGGCGCTGGGTGAGGAGCGACGCGCGGCAAGGTTCCAGGACGCGCAGCTCGCGGACGACGCCGTCGCCGCCGCGGTGGGCGCCCGCGCCGCCGCTGCCGAGACGCAGCGCATAGCGCTCGACCCGCAGCGGGTAGGCGAGCTCGAGCGCTTCCACGGGCGTATTCAGCGTGTTGGACATCGCGACGTGGACGCCCGAGGGCCCGTCGGCGTGCGGGCACGCGCCCTGGCCGCCGCCGATCGTCTCGTAGTACGTGAAGCGGTCGTTCCCGAGGACGACGTTGTTCATCGTGCCCTGCCCCTGGGCGGGCACGGGGATCGCCGCGCCGAACGCCCGGAAGAGGACGTCGACGATGCGGCTCGAGGTCTCGACGTTGCCGGCGGCGACGGCCGCTGGCGGGCGCGCGTTGACGAGGCAGCCCTCCGGCGCGCGGACCGTCACGGGCGCGAACGCGCCTGCCGATGCCGGCGCGTCCGGATCGGTGAGGCAGCGCGCGACGAAGTACGACGCCGAGCGCGTGACTGCGAGGGGGCAGTTCAGGTTCCCCTCGTGCTGCGGTGCAGTTCCCTCGAAGTCGATGTCGACGGTGTCGCCCGCGATCGTGACCGTCGCGTGCAGCTCGAGCTCGCCGTCGGCGGTCTCGAGCACGTCGGTCGCGTCCCACCGGCCGTCAGGGAGGGCGGCGATCGCCGCGCGCACACGGCGTTCCGCGTAGGCGACGAGCTCCTGCATCGCCTCACGCACGCGCGACGCACCCACGCGCGTGGCGAGCTCGGTCAGCCGCCGCTCTGCGAGGTGGTGCGCCGCGAGCTGCGCGCGCAGGTCGCCGCGCCGCTCCTCCGGGTTCCGCATGCGCGCGACGAGCTCGTCGACGAGCGCGTCGTCCAGCGGCGTGGGCGGGATCACCACGCCTTCCTCGTCGAGCCGCGTCGATCGCGCGGGGAGGCTTCCGGGCTCGGCCGCGCCGACGTCGGAGTGGTGCGCCCGTGAGACCGCATAGCCGAGCTCCGTCCGCGAGACGAGCGTGACGTCCGGGAGGTGCGTGCCCCCGGCGTACGGGTCGTTCAGGATCCAGACCTCGCCGCGTGCAGGAGCATGCGCGTGCACGGCGGCCACCGCTTCCGGCAGCGCGCCGAGGTGCACCGGGATGTGCTCGGCCTGCGCGACCATCACACCCGCCGCATCGAAGATCGCGGTCGAGCAGTCGCGCCGCTCCTTGATGTTCGGCGAGAACGCCGAGCGGACGAGCGCAGCGCCCATCTCCTCTGCGATCGACCGCAGCGAGGCGCCGATCACCTGCAGCTCGACGTTCACGGTGCGCCTCCGGCGCACTCGTGCAGCCTGGGCCGCAAAAAGCTTGGGCGGCCTGCGGGTGTCACCGCGTCAGCACCAGCGTCCCGTGCACATCGGTCTCACCGGCCCAGCCGTCGGGCACCCAGCACGTCGAGCCCGGCAGCTCGACGAGCGCGGGACCGCGCGTCGCGCGCCGCTCTCCCCGCAGCTCGATCTGCGGGCCCCGCCGGACGTGCGAGCGCCGGACGGCCACGAGCTCGAGCTCGCGCCCGCGGTCCGCAAACCCGTAGCGCTCCTCGTGTGCACGGTGGAACGCCTCGGCGACGTCGTCCTCTGCGGCAACAGTGAGCTCGTGGGACTGGCCGCGGTACCGGAGGTCGAGCTCGGCGTCCTGCGGGAGCGCGCCCGCGTCCGCGAGCGGCACGACGCGCGAGCGCACCTCGTCGCGGCGCTCGTCGGCCGCCACCAGGCCGAGCGCAGACAGGACGCCCGCGGCCTCGGGAACGAGGACCGTCCGTAGCTCGAGCTCGTCCGCGAGGGCGCACGCGTGGAGCGCGCCCGCGCCGCCGTATGCGACGAGCGCGAACCCGCGCGGATCGAGGCCGCGCTCGACCGACACCACCCGAAGGGCGTTGAGCATCTCTGCGTTTACCACCTGGACAACAGCATCGGGATCCACGCCGTCGAGCGCGCGCTCGGCTGCTGCGACGTCGAGCTCCAGCCCGCCCGGCAGCCGGTCCGGAAGCCGCCCGAGGACGAGGTTCGCATCGGTGACCGTGGCATGCTCGCCGCCGCGGCCGTAGCACGCGGGCCCCGGGCTGGCGCCGGCGCTCTGCGGCCCCACGCGCAGCGCGCCGCCCGGATCGCGCCACACGATCGAGCCGCCGCCCGCGCCGACGGTGTGCACGTCGACACTCGGCAGGCGAATCGGAAGCCCGCCGATCGTGCGCTCGGCCGACCGCTGCACGCTGCCTCCCACGATCGCGCAGACGTCCGTCGACGTGCCGCCCATGTCGAAGGCGAGGGCATCGTCGAAGCCCGCGCGCAGCGCAACGAGCGACGCCCCCACGACGCCGCCCGCCGGGCCCGACAGGACGGCCCAGGCCGCGTGCGAGGCGGCGAGCTCGAGCGGGACGACGCCTCCCGACGACAGCATCACGAGCGGCTGCGGCAGCTCGTCGCCGCAGAGCTCGCCGAGCGACCGCAGGTACCGCGCAAGGCCGGGCGTGAGGTAGGCGTCGGCGACCGTCGTCGAGCACCGCTCGTACTCGCGGAACTCCGGTGCGACCTCGTGCGAGGCGACGACGTGCGCGTCGGGATAGCGCCGCCGCAACTCGGCGGCGAGGCGAAGCTCGTGCTCTGGTGCACGAAAGGAGAAGAGGGTGCAAACGGCGATCGCCTCGGCCGAGACGTCCGGAAGCGAGGCGAGGTCGAGCGGCTCGAGGATCCCTTCAGGGCCGATCCGCTCGCGGACGCCGTGGCAGCGGTCGAGCGGCACGAGCGGCTCCGGCGGCGGCTCGCAAAGCCGGTAGAGGTGGGGACGGGTCTGCCGCGCGAGGTGCAGGACGTGCTCGAACCCGCGCGTCGTGACGAGCGCGGTGCGCGCGCCGCGGCGCTCGAGGAGCGCGTTCGTCGCGACCGTCGTCCCGTGAGTGAACCGCTCGACGTCGACGGCGCCGACTGCGCGCGCGGCCGCGAGCACCGACGCCTCCTGGCGCTCCGCGGTCGGCACCTTCGCGGTGCGGAGCTCGCCGTCCGCGAGCAGCACGGCGTCCGTGAACGTGCCGCCGACATCGACGCCGAGGATCGCGCTCACGGGTCCGACTCTAGAATCTCGCGCCGTGGCGGCGACGGAGGAGAAGCGGCGGTTGATTCTCGACGCAGCCGTGCGCGTGTTCGCCCGCAACGGCTACCACGACTCGCGCGTGGGCGACATCGCGAAGGACGCAGGTGTCGCGTACGGCCTCGTCTACCACTACTTCGACTCGAAGGAGGCGGTCCTCGAGGCGGTGTTCCACGAGGCGTGGGGCCGGCTGCTCGCGGCGTTGCGTGAGGTCGAGGAGGCCGACGCGACGGCGCCGGAGCGCCTGCAGCTCGTCGTCAAGATCGTGCTCCGCGCGTGGCGCGACGACCCGGACCTCGTCCGGCTCCTCGTTCGCGAGGTGACGCGCAGCCCGCAGCTCCAGCGCGAGATCGACGAGATCGCCCAGGCGTTCGCGCTGCTGGAGCGCATCGTCGCGCAGGGGCAGGCGGAGGGGACCGTGCGCGGGAACCTCGACGCACGGCTCGCCGCGTGGATGCTCTACGGCGCGCTCGAGGAGATCCTCACCGGCTGGGTGCTCGGCCAGCTCCCCGACGGCCCGCAGGGCGTCGCCGCCGCCGAGCGCGAGGTGACCGCCACGCTCGTCGCCGGCTTCCTCGCCTAAGCCCGCTCGGCCCAGTCGGCCGCGGCGAACGGCCAGTCGCGCGCCAACCAGTCGCGCACGGCCTGCTCGAGGAGCGGGTCGAGGCCGTCCTCCCAGGCCGAGCGGCGCACCCACATTCGCACGCGCACGTCGTGCGTCTCCGACGGGAGGAGGTAGACGCAGCCCAGCACCTGCGACTCGTCCGGCGCGACCATCGTGTACGCGAAGGAGCGGCGGAGTTCGAACTCGTGCTGGTGCCAGCCGAGCTCGACGAGGTTCTCTCGAACCGTGTCGACGAACGGCTCCTGGAGGACGCCGTCCCGGTCGACGCGCGAGCAGATCGCGTCGAAGTCCTTCACGACGTCGTCGACCGACAGCATGCGGAGCCGGAAACGCTCGTGCTCGAGCCCGGCGGGCACGTCGAAGCCGTCCGCGACGAGCTCGTACACGGCTTGACTTCCTTCCACGAGTGGAGCACCTTCAATCGGGTCAGCTGCGGCAGGCTCGACAGAGGGGGACGTATGCCCGAGAACCGCAGCTTTGCCGCCGGGAGCTTCGCACTGGAGCTCGGCGGCGCCAAGTGCGGCTTTGCCAAGTCGTTTCGCGGCGGCGGCGCCGTCGCAGAGGTGATCAGCGAGTCGGTGGGCTCCGACTACTTCGTCAAGAAGCACATCGGACAGCCGAAGTACGAGGACATCGAGCTGCAGATCGGCCTGGGGATGGCGAACGCCGTCTACGACTGGATCGCAGCGTCGTGGCAGCAGCAGTACATGCGGAAGGACGGCGCGGTCGTCATGGCCGGCGTCGACGGGACGGAGCAGTCGCGCCGCGAGTTCTTCCAGGCGCTCATCACCGAGGTGACGGTTCCGAAGCTGGACGCAGCGTCCAAGACGCCGGCGTACCTCACGGTCAAGCTCTCGCCGGAGGTCGTCCGCGACAAGAAGGGCTCGGGCGCGAAGGCCGGGGCGGCGATCGGCAAGAACGAGCAGAAGCTGTTCCTGCCCTCGAACTTCCGCTTGACGATCGACGGCCTCGACTGCACGAAGGTCGCCAAGATCGACTCGCTGACGGTCAAGCAGTCGGCCGTGACCGACGACATCGGAGACGCGCGCGACTACGAGAAGGAGCCCGGGAAGATCGAGTTCCCGAACCTCAAGATCTCGCTCGCGGCGGCCTCTGCCGGGACCTGGCGCACGTGGTTCGCCGACTTCGTCATCGCGGGCAACAACGGCGAAGACCGGGAGAAGCACGGGAAGATCGAGCTCCTCGCGCCGAACCGGCAGACGGTGCTCGCCACGATCACCCTGCTCGGCCTCGGCATCTACCGGCTCGACGACGACTGGACGGCGGCCGAGACGGCGGACAAGGTGCGTCGGATCGAGGCCGAGCTCTACTGCGAGCAGATGAAGCTCGCCGTCGGCGCGGCCGCAGCGCCGGCGCCCGCACAGAAGGTGCAGCCGGCCGAGCGCCTCGCCTCGGTCACCGACCGAGTGGGGTCGATCTTCCGGCGGTAGTTGCAGGCGAACATATGTTCGCCTAGCATCCGAGGTGTGCAGCTTCGCCTCGACGCGGCCGACCGGCTCGTGGATCTCGTGGAGGAGCGCCGCGGGCCGGTCGCCGCCGACGAGGCGGCCCGGCGCGTGCTCAAGCTCGGTGCGGCCGTTCCGGTCGGGCTCGCGCGCTCGCTCCTCGACGAAGCCGTGCGGGCCGATGCACGCCTCCGGTGGGCGGGCGACCTCGTGGCGCTCGCCGCGCCGCGCGAGGCGGAGCTGTTGCTGGAGGCGGCGACGTTCGTCGTCTTCGACCTGGAGACGACCGGGCTCCGTCCCGGGCTCGCGCGGCCGTGCGAGATCGGCGCGGTCCGCGTGGAGCGCCTCGAGCCGACCGCGTCGTTCCAGACGCTCGCGAACCCCGGCACGCGGCTCCAGCCGGCGATCACCGCGCTCACGGGCCTCCGCGACGACGAGCTGCGGCGCGCGCCTCCGGTCGCGGCCGCAGTCCGGCGCTTCCTCGCGTTCGCGGGCGACTCCGTGCTCGTCGCGCACAACGCGCGGTTCGACATGGCGTTCCTCGACAACGAGACGATGCGGCTGACGGGGAAGCGGGTCGCGGCGTCCGTCGTCGACACGGTCGGTCTCGCGCGGCGGCTCCTCGGACGCCAGCCGGCGAACCTCGCGGCCCTGGCGTACCGGTTCGCGACCGACGCGCGCCCGTGCCACCGCGCGCTGCCGGACGCGGAGGCGACTGCCGAGATCCTCCTGCGCCTGATCGGCATGGCGCAGGAGCGCGGCGCGCGTACCGTCGCCGACCTCGTCGAGCTCGCTGCGACGAGGCCGCGCCGCGTGCACATGAAGCGCTCGCTCGCGTTCGGCGCGCCCCAGCAGCCCGGCGTCTACCTCTTCCGCGACGCACACGACCAGGTGCTCTACGTCGGCCGCGCGCGCGATCTGCGCGCGCGCCTCAGGTCGTACTTCCGCTCCGACCGCCAGCGGCCGGCCGTCGAGGCTGCGCTCGGGGCGCTCGACCGGATCGAGTGGCGCGTCACGGGCTCCGAGCTCGAGGCGGCGCTCCAGGAGCTGCGGCTGATCCGCGAGCTGCGCCCGCCCGCGAACGCGCGGTCGGCGCGGCCGGACCGGTACGCGTACCTGCGGCGGCGCGGCGACTCCGTCGTCTGCTCGTCGCAGCCGGGGCCGCTCGGCCCGCTCAAGAGCCGCAGGCGCGCGCAGCTCGCCGCGCGGGCGCTGCAGGGCGTCGAGTGGGAGACGCCCGCGGAGGCGTTGCCGAAGTTGCAGGCGAAGCTCGCCCGCCTCGCGCGCGACCTCCGCTACGAGGATGCCGCGCGGCTCCGCGACCGCATCGCGGCGCTGGAGCACGCGCTCCGCGAGCTCGCGCACGTCGAGCGCCTGCGCGCGCTCGAGGTGTGCGTGTTCGCGCCCGCGCTCGACGAGGGCCGGCGCAAGGCCTTCTTCGTCGCGCGCGGCCAGGTGGTCTGCGCCCGCCCGATCGCTCCTTGTGACAACTTGTCACAAGCGTTCGGGGGCCCCGAGATCGCGGCCGGGCTCGCGGAGGTCGAGCGGGCCGAGCCGACGCTCGCGCCGGAGGCGGCGGACGAGCTGCTCGTCGTCGGCCAGTTCCTGCGCCGGCCGCCGCCCGAGCTGGAGGTGGTGCCGCTGGCACACTTGCGGAGATGGAGGAGCTCCGCGACCGGGCGCGCGGCGTAGCGTGGCGCAAGCTCGTCGTCGACGGCGCGACCGCGACGCCGCTCGAGCTGAAGCGCGGGACGGCTGTGAAGCTCGAGCACGACGGGCGCACGGAGACGATCGACGTCGACGACTGGCCCGCGCGCGCCGACGCGCTCCTCGAGGGTGCACGGCACGTGCACGTCCTCTCGCCGGACGGCGACGTGCACGCGCGGCGGACGAAGAAGGGCAAATGGCTCGTCTCGCGCGGCCGTCCCTCGTCGCCGAAGCAGGCAACGCGCGCGCACGACCGCGCGCACCGCTACCCGCTGCCCGCGGACCACCCGCTCTTCGACGCGACGAAGCTCGGCCCCGACAAGTACCGGCAGGTGCAGCACTACGTCGAGCTGCTCCGGCCGCTGCCGGTCTGGGAGCGCGATCGCATCCGCGTCGTGGACGCCGGCTGCGGCAAGGCGTACATGAGCCTCGCGCTCGTCGCGTACGGCCGCGAGGTCGGGACGCGCGTCGAGCTCGTGGGCCTCGACGCGAATCCGGACGTGATCGAGACCGTGCGCGCGATTGCCGGCCGCCTCGGGTACGACGAGGCGGAGTTCCACTCGACGACGATCGACGCCTACGAGGACGAGCAGCCGATCGACTTGCTCGTCTCGCTGCACGCATGCGACACAGCCACCGACGAGGCGATCGCGGCCGGGGTGAGGCTCGGCGCGGACGCGATCGTCGTCGCGCCGTGCTGCCATCGCGAGCTCGCGGGCCAGATCGCGGCGCGCGACAAGGACGCGGTCCTCCGGCACGGCCTGCTGCTCGGGCGGCAGGCCGATGTGCTCACCGACGCGCTGCGCGCGAGCGCGCTCGAGGCGCTCGGCTACCGGGCCGACGTGATCGAGTTCGTCTCGTCCGAGCACACCGCCAAGAACCTCATGATCCGCGCCGTTCGCGCGCCCTCCCCGGATCGCGAGGAGCGGGCGCGGCGCGAGTACGACGACCTCGCGCGCCGGTGGGGTGTCGAGCCGGCCCTCGAGCGGTTGCTGGGCGACCGCTTCCCCAGTACAGTCACGCGATAGCCAAACCTCGATCTCAGGGTGCCGAAGTGAAGCGCAAGGCGGCAGCAGTGGTCTTCCTGGCAGTCCTCGCGGTCGCGGCAGCGCTCGGCGCGCGCGCGACGCCCGGCGAGCGGACGGCGGCCCCTCACCACGAGGGCCGGAGCTCGAGCACGAGCACGCTGGACGCCTGACCGGCGTAACCGGGTTCCCCCGCCGGCCGTTCTACCGGCACGGAAAGGGGGAATACGACGCAGTGAGCATCCTCTGGATCATCCTCATCGTGGTTCTCGTGCTCGCGCTGCTGGGGTTTTTCTCCCGCAGCGTTTGGTAGGCGCGTAGGACCTTCCGAACGATGCCATGGGCCGCTTCGCCCTCTAGCGGAGCGGCCCATTCGTTCGATACAACGGGGGTATGGCCGCGGAGACCCTCGATCTGTTGCGCCGCGGCGACGCCGCGTTCGCCCTGCCGAAGCTGGGCGGGATGGCGCGGCCGAACGGGGTGGTCGTGGTCAGCGAGCGCTACTGGGCGTTCGCCGCGACGGACGGGACGGTGCGGGAAGGCCGCATGCCGAAGCCGCCGGAGTGGTCGAACCGGCTGCCGCTCGCCCGAGGCCTCGTGCGCCTCTTCGCGTCGCTCTCGCCGCTCTTCCGGCGCACCGGGATCGCCCGGCCGCGCGAGCGCTGGCTGCTGCTCGCGGCCGTTCTCCTGCCCTTCGGCTTCGTCCTCCTGCCCGGCATCTGGTCGACCGTCGCGGGAATCGCGGTGACGGTCGGGCTGCTCTTCGTCCTCCTGCGCGGCCGCGCGCTCAACCTCCACGGCGCCGAGCACCGTGCGATCGCCGCGGCCGAGGAGCGCCGCCTCGCGGCGACCTGGGAAGGGAGCGCGAAGCCGTCGCGGATCTCCCCCCGCTGCGGCACGAACTTCGCCGCGATCGCGATGCCCGTGACGTTCCTCGCCGACCGCCTGTGGCCGCTCGCGCCGGCGCTGTGGACGCCCGTGGTCGTCCTCACGCTGTCGCTCGCGCTCTCGATGGAGCTCTGGCGGATGGTCCAGAAGTCCTCGCACCGCGCGTGGCAGCTGTTCCTGCTCCCGGGCCTCGCGCTCCAGCGCGCGACGACACGCGAGCCGCGCCTCGACGAGACGCGCCTCGCGCTCGCCGCCGTCGCCTCCGTGGTGCGGCGCGAGCTCAGCGCGTAGCTGCGACCGGCTTGCGCGGCGTCCGCAGCGGGCGGCCTCCCCGTGGATACATCGGCACGCTCTTTTCCCACTGGACACCTTGCGCCGGCCGCCGTCGTCGGGCGATCCTGACGGTGGGTGGTGGGCGGCAAGCCCCACCCAGGGTGGGGCGTGCGCGCGCGGGCGCGGGTGCGCGCGCGCGACAACAGTCACACCGCGCCCGTGAGCGCCCCGTGGTCGCGCTAGAGTGAGGCGGATGCACGAGATCGGCACCATGCGCGTGAAGGCGGGCCTCGCCGAGATGCTCAAGGGCGGCGTGATCATGGACGTCGTCGACGCGGAGCAGGCGAAGATCGCCGAGGACGCCGGCGCAGTCGCCGTCATGGCGCTCGAGCGCGTCCCGGCCGACATCCGCCGGGACGGCGGCGTCGCACGCATGGCGGATCCCGAGAAGGTCAAGGAGATCCAGGAGGCCGTCACGATCCCGGTGATGGCGAAGTGCCGCATCGGGCACTTCACCGAGGCGCAGATCCTCCAGGCGCTCGAGATCGACTACATCGACGAGTCCGAGGTGCTGACGCCCGCAGACCTCGAGCACCACGTCAACAAGTGGGACTTCACGGTGCCGTTCGTCTGCGGCGCGACGAACCTCGGCGAGGCGCTCCGGCGCATCTCCGAGGGCGCCGCGATGATTCGCACGAAGGGCGAGGCGGGCACCGGCGACATCGTCAACGCGGTCACGCACATGCGCGCGGTCTTCGGCGGGATCCGCCGCCTCGGCTCACTCCGCCCCGAGGAGCTGTACGCGGAGGCGAAGGAGCTGCGCGCGCCGCTCGAGCTCGTGCAGTGGGTCGCCGAGCACGGACGGCTGCCGGTCGTCACGTTCACCGCCGGCGGGATCGCGACGCCGGCCGACGCGGCGCTCTGCATACAACTCGGCGCCGACGGCGTCTTCGTCGGCTCCGGGATCTTCAAGTCGGGCGACCCCGACAAGCGCGCTCGGGCGATCGTCGAGGCGACGACGCATTTCATGGACGCGGACGTCCTCGCCCGTGTCTCGGCAGGTCTCGGCGAGCCGATGGTCGGCATCTCGACCGCGAGCCTCGCGCCCGAGCAGCTGCTCGAGACGCGAGGCTGGTAGCCGTCTACGCCGGCGCGCCGAGCGTCGGCGGAACCGCCGGCGGCCCGTCGAAGCGCTCGCCGCTGCGGAAGCGGAAGCCGTCCCGCTGCGGGTGCACGCCGTTCACCACGTCGGTGATCCGTTCCTTCAACCCGCTCAAGAGGTCGTCGGCGTCGGCCTGCGTCAGGTGCCCGTCCTTCACGGCGGCCGTGAGCTTCGCCTTCGCGTCGGCGAGCAACGCGTCGACGAGGCCGGTGACGGACTTGCCCTGCGCCTTCGCCACGTCGGCGAGGCTCTTGCCGGCGTCGAGCTGCGTGCGCAGCTCCGCCTCCGTCAGCCCGAGATAGGCGGCGGCCGTGTCGAGCTTCGCGCCGAAGGGGGCGCCGTGGTGCTCGAACCTGCCGTGTCCGCCGAACCCGAAGATCGGGTACTCGCCCGACTCGATGCGCTGCTTGATCGCGTCGCCTTCCGCTTTCGTGATTCGCCCCGCGG
>DASXTR010000268.1:0-16675 GCA_036505325.1 Gaiellaceae bacterium | reverse complement strand
ACGTTCCAGCCGGACTCGCGTCCGGTCTCGTACGCGGCGCGCCACGACGTCGGCCGCTTCCTGACGGAGGAGCTCGAGCGTCGCCGCGAGCTCGGCTACCCGCCGTTCAGGCACCTCGTCTCGATCAACGCCACCGGCCCGGTGCAGGCCGACGTGTTGAAGGCGCTCGAGGAGTTGCGCGCCGGCCTGCCGGGCGTCGACCTGCTCGGCCCGGCGCCGCTGCTGCGGCTCCGCGGCCGCTACCGCGCACAGCTCGTCGCGAAGACCGACCAGCCGCGCGCCGTCGCCGCGCAGGCCGCGCGCCTGCTCGCGGCGGCGGCGCCCGCGATGCGCAAGGCCGGACTGAGCGCGGTCGTCGACGTCGACCCGCAGAGCTTGTAATCGCCGCGGCCCTCGCGGTAGGGTCGCCGCGTGCCAACGTCGACCGCAATCGACGTCGCCATCGGGCTGGCGCTCGTCTACTTCATCTTTGCGATCGCCGTCTCCGCGATCAACGAGACGATCGCGACGGCGCTCGGCTGGCGCGCGAAGTTCCTCCGCAAGGGGCTCATCAACATCCTCTCGCGGGATCCGGCACAGCTCGTCGACGCGGCGTCCAAGATCCGCGCCGGCGCGGAGAAGGCCCGCGGCCTCGCGGAGAACGCTCCCGCGACGCGCGACGCGTCCAAGTCGACCGAGGAGACGCGGCCGAAGGAGACGCCCTGGTGGCGCCGCGGCTGGTGGGAGCACCCCGGCTTCGGCGACCTCGCGATGAACGAGCTCCTGCGCCACCCGCTGATCTCGCCGCAGGTGCGCTACGACAAGAACGGCAACCCGCGGAAGCGCTACCCGTCGTACCTGCCGTCGCGGACGTTCATCGCCGCGATTATGGCGGTCGCGCGCGAGGCGCATGCGGCCGCGCCGCCGCCGCCGGACGAGCCGGACGTCAGCGGCATGACGGACGCGGCGGCGAAGCAGGCGCTGCGCAAGCACCGTCAGGCGGTGCGCGAGCACGAGCGTCGCGAGTTCGACGCGATCCTCGACCACCTCCCCGGCGATCGTCTCCGCGGCGCCTTCAAGGCGCTCCACCAGCGCGCGGAGGACGTCACGCACTTCGAGGCGCTCGCGGAGCAGTGGTACGACGACTCGATGGAGCGGGTGTCGGGGTGGTACAAGCGGCGCGCCCAGGTGATGATCTGGGGGCTGGGGCTTTTGCTCGCGCTGGTCATGAACGTCGACACGATCCGGATCGGCCGCGCGCTCTGGAACGACAAGCCGGTGCGCGACGCGGTCGTCCAGCAGGCACGGAGAGTCGCGCTGACGCCGCCCGAGGACAAACAGGGAAAGCAGACGGAAGACCAGCTCAAGACCGCGGCCGACTCCGTGAGCAAGCTCGAGAAGCTGAAGGTGCCGATGGGGTGGAGCGGGAACCGGCCCAAGGGTTGGGGATGGGGGTCCAAGCTCCTCGGCCTGGTCCTCACCGGCGCCGCGCTCTCGCTT
This sequence comes from Gaiellaceae bacterium, assembly GCA_036505325.1. Lineage (GTDB taxonomy): Bacteria > Actinomycetota > Thermoleophilia > Gaiellales > Gaiellaceae > PALSA-600. Next base: position 15,196 of record DASXTR010000268.1, on the reverse strand, counting down.
GGCGCGCCCTTCTGGTTCGATCTGCTTTCGAAGGTCGCGCGGCTGCGATCGTCCGGCGCGCCACCGCCCGCGACGAAGGCCGTGCGCCACGGCGAGGGCGAGGAAACGCGCGCCGGGCCCGGCGCGACCGTCACCGGTTGACGTCCGGCACACTGTCGGCGTGAAGCCGGCGAGGCCTCCGGAAGAGATCATCGGCGAGTGGGGGATCCGTGACGTCACGCCGCCGTCGCAGCTCGAGCGCGAGCTGCTCGAGGCCGACCGCGAGCTCAACCCGCTCGTCGGCCGGCCGCTGCGCCGGCGGATCCGGAACTTCAGCGCCGAGCCGGACTCGTACCTCGCCTCGCTCGGCGGGCCGCTCCCGTACATGCGGCGGCTGCGGCAGATCGAGGCGGAGACCGCGGCGCACCTCGAGCGGCTCGCGGAGGCCTACGCGGAGCGCGACGGCGACTGGCGCCGCGCCGCCGAGCGCTGGGACTTCGGCGAGGTGAATGAGCTCATCGAGAAGCACAACCGCTACTACCCGATCGAGGCGCGCCTCCCGATGGACCCCAAGACGCGCGACTTCGTGAAGGTCGGCGGTCGGCCCTATCGACGCGAGCCTTTCGACGCCGCGTGGATCCTCGAACGGTTCCCGGACTAGCGTCCGTACACTGCGGCCATGGCGGACGAGCACGAGCACGACCACCAGCATGGCCACGAGCACGCGCACGGCGAAGTGCTCGACGACGAGACTCGTGAGCGCGACGCGGAGGCCGAGGCGAGACGGCGGCTCGCGCTCGCGCAGATCCGCCAGTACCCGGATCCGGCGCTGCGGCTGACCGCGAACGAGATCGGCGAGTTCGACGACGACCTGCGGCGGCTCGCCGACCGGATGGTGAGCCTGATGCACGACGCCCAGGGCGTCGGCCTTGCCGCGACCCAGGTCGGGATCCTGCGCCGCCTCTTCGTGTTCGTGCCGGACGACGACGGCGCGCGCGCGGTCGTCAACCCGCGCATCGTCGAGCGCGCCGACGAGACCGCGAGCGAGGAGGAGGGGTGCCTCTCCCTCCAGGGCGTGCGCGTCCCCGTCGAGCGAGTGACGCGCCTCACGCTCGAGGGGAAGGATCCGAACGGCGAGGACGTGCGCTGGGAGCTCGAGGGGCTCGGCGCGCGCGTCGTCCAGCACGAGCTCGACCATCTCGACGGCGTGCTGATCATCGACCGCACCGACGACGCGAGCCGCAAGCAGGCGCTCGCCGTGCTGCGGCCGCAGCCGATCCTGCGGTAATGAAGCTCGCCGTCGCGGCGACGGCCCCGATCGGCGCCGACGTCCTCGAGCGGCTCGCCGCGAAGCAGGACATCGCGTTTCTCCTCACGCGCCCGAACGCGCCGCGCGGGCGCGGCCGGAAGCTGGCGCCGCCGCCGGCGAAGCAGGTTGCCGAGCGGCTCGGCATCCCCGTCCTCCAGCCGGAGAAGCCCGAGATCGAGGACGCCGACGTGGTCGTGGTCGCGGCGTACGGCCTCTACATCCCGCCGTCGCAGCTCGAGCACGCGCTCTGGCTGAACGTCCATCCGTCGCTGCTCCCACGGTGGCGCGGCGCCGCGCCGGTCGAGCGCGCGATCCTCGCCGGCGACGCCGAGACGGGCGTGACCATCCACCGCACCGTCGAGGCGCTGGACGCAGGGCCGATCGCGGTGCAGGAGGCGTTTCCGATCCGCGACGAGGACGACGCGGGGACGATCTTCGCGCGCTCCGCCGAGGTCGCCGCGCGGCTGCTGGACGATGTGCTCCCCGACCCGACGTTCACGCCGCAGCCCGAGGAGGGGACGACGTACGCGGAGAAGATCCGCCCCGAAGACCGGGAGCTGACCCTCGACGACCCGGTCGACGCGTGGCGCCGCGTGCGCGCGCTCTCGCCGCACATCGGCGCGTGGACGACGCTGCACGGCCGGCGCGTGACGGTGTGGCGCGCGCGGCTGGAGGAAGGGCTGTTCGTCCCGGTCGAGGTGCAGCCGGAGGGGAAGAGGCGCATGTCGTACGACGAGTTCCTCCGCGGCGTCCGGTGATCGCGCCCGCGCGCAGCGTCGCGTTCGACGTCGTGCGCCGCGTCTTCGAGAACGACGCGTACGCCGACCGCGCGCTCGCGTCGGCGGCGCGCGACCTCGACGAGCGCGACCGCGCGCTCGCACAGCGGATCGCGTACGGCACGGTGCAGCGCGTGCGCACGATCGACCACGGGATCGAGCAGCTCGGGCGCCGGCCCGTGCGCAAGCTCGACCCGCCGGTGCGCGCGGCACTCCGCATCGCCGCGTACCAGCTCGCGTGGTCGGATGCGCCCGCGCACGCGATCGCCGACGACGCGGTCGAGCTCGTGCGCGCGGCGGGCTTCGAGCGCGCGACCGCGTTCACCAACGCGGTCGTGCGCCGGCTCGCGACCGGCTTCCGCGGGTTCGTCGCGTCGCTCCCGGAAGGGCCGCTCAAGCACTCCTACCCGGACTGGATCTTCGAGTTGTGGGAGCGCGACTGGGGTCGCGACGAGGCGCTGGCTCTGGCGCGCGCGCAGAACGAGCCGCCGGCGCTGGAGGTCTTCTCGGAGGTGCCGGTCGGCGAGCCGACGGACGTGCCGGGCGCCTACCGGGTCGAGCGCGTCGACCGGGAGCGGATGTGGCCGATGAGCCGCGCGTCGCAGCTCGCCGCGCTCATTGTCGGCTCCCGTGAGGGCGAGCGGGTCCTCGACGCGACGGCCGCGCCCGGCGGCAAGACGCGCCTTCTCCGCGGGTCGGTGACGGCGGTCGAGCTGCACGAGGGCCGCGCGCGCGAGCTGGAGGAGAACGTGCGCGGCCGCGACGTCCGCGTCGTCGTCGGCGACGTGCGCGAGCTCGACGAGAGCGGGTTCGACCGCGCGCTCGTCGACGCCCCGTGCAGCGGCCTCGGCGTCCTCGCGCGCCGGCCGGACCTGCGCTGGCGCGCGAGGCCGCTCCCGGAGCTCCAGGCCGAGCTCCTGCGCGCGGCGGCCGAGCGCGTGCAGCCCGGCGGCGTGGTCGTCTACTCGGTCTGCACGCTCAACGCGGACGAGAACGAGGCAATCGTGGACGCGGCCGGTCTCGAGCCCGAGCCGCTCGGCGAGGAGTGGCCGCAGTACGCGCACCCGAAGCGGCCGGAGTTCTTGCTCACGACGCCGCACCGGGACGACACCTCCGGCTTCTTCATCAGCCGCCTCCGGGTCTAAGCTCGCATTCGTGCCGTGGCGCGACTGGATCCGGACGGTCGAGGTCGAGCCGTCGCTCTACGCGGCGGACTTCTCGATCCTCGGCGAGCAGATCGAGGCGCTCGTGCGGACGGGGGCGCGCGTCTTCCACTTCGACGTCGGCGACGGTCATTTCGTCGACCCGATCACGATGGGCCCGATCGTCCTGCAGTCGATCTCGCCGAGCATCCACCGCGGCGGCGGCGTGATCGACGTGCACCTGATGGTCGACAATCCAGCCAAGCACTTCGGCCCGGTCGCAGAGGCCGGCGGCGACAGCGTCACGTTCCACGCCGAGGCCGTCGACGACGTGACCGGCACGATCCGCGCCGCGCGCGAGCAGGAGCTCCAGGTGGGCATCGCGTTCAATCCGGAGACCGAGCCGGAGCACGTCGCCGCGATCGCCGACGGCGTGGACATCGTCCTCTGCATGGCGATCCATCCCGGCTACTCGGGCCAGGGGTTCAGGCCCGAGACGATCGGGAGGCTCGTGCGGCTTCGCGCCTCGCTTTCGCAGGAGATCCCGATTCAGGTCGACGGCGGCGTCGGGCCGGACAACATCCGCGAGATCTACGACGCCGGCGCCACGCTCTTCGTCGCCGGGTCGGCCATCTTCGGGCGCGAGGACCTGCCGCGTGCATACCGGCGGCTGGTACAAGCGCTGGCGTGACCTTCCTCCAGCGCGCGCTCGACCTCGCGGCCGCCGCGGACGGCCGTGCGTACCCGAAGCCGACCATCGGCGCGGTTGTTGCCCAGGACGACAACATCGTCGGCGAGGGAGCGACCGAGGCCGCCGGACGCCACGGCGAGGTCGTCGCGCTCGAGGCGGCGGGCGATCGCGCGCGCGGCGCGACCCTCTACGTGACGATGGAGCCGTGCGCGCACTGGGGCACGACGCCGCCGTGCGTCGACCGCATCGTCGAGGCCGGCGTGGCGCGCGTCGTCGCGGGCTCGCGCGACCCGAACCCGGAGGCCGCCGGCGGTCTCGACCTCCTGCGCGAGGCGGGGCTCGACGTGGACCTCGAGGACTCGTTCGAGGCCCGCCGCCAGAGCGAGGCGTGGCGGACGTGGGTTGCGACCGGGCGTCCGTTCGTCGTCTACAAGGCAGCGGTGACGCTCGACGGCCGCATGACCGTTCCCGGCGAGCGCTGGGTGACGGGCGAGGAGAGCCGCCGTCTCGTCCACGAGCTGCGCGCCCGCTTCGACGCCGTCGCGGTGGGCGCAGGGACGGCCCGAAGCGACAGGCCCCGCCTGGACGCACGGGTCGTCGACACGCCGCGCGGCCAGCCGCGCCGGCTCGTCTTCGGCTCCTCGCTGCCGGACGGCCTCGACCTCGAGCTGCGGCCGGGGCCGCTGGAGGAGGAGCTCCGCGCGCTGGGCGCCGAGGGGGTCCAGTCGCTGCTCCTCGAGGGTGGCCCCACCCTGGCCGCCGCCTTCCTGGAGGCGGATCTCGTCGACAAGCTCCTCGTCTTCGTCGCGCCCAGCCTGGCCGGCGACGGTCCCGGGCTCCTATCTGCGCTACCCTCCCCGGTCTCGCTCTCGCACCTGACCGGGCGGCCGGTCGGCGAGGACGTCCTTCTGGAGGCCTATGTCCGCGAGCCCTAAACCCCCGCGCGCCGACGACGAGATCGTCAACCTGCTCTCGCGCTGGCTGACGCGCACGCTCGGCAACGACGAGCTGCGCCGCAAGGTGAAGGAGATCGGCACGGACGAGCTCGCCCCCGGCCAGCGCAACGCGGTCCAGGAGCTGATGGCCGAGCTGGCCGCCGCCTCACCCGGCGAGCGCGGACAGCTCGAGGTGACGGTCCGCGAGACGCTCGAGACGCTCGTCTACGGCGACTAGGCCCGATGCTCCGGGTCTGACCCTGGACGTGTCTCGGAAGGCCGTGGCGGTTCCGGAGGTGGCCCGGGTCTGACCCTGGCCGTGTCTAGCCGGCACGGCGATTGCCGCCCCTTTCGTGACGCACTTCGGCGGGATGATCGCTCGCGGGGAGTCATGCTACGGCTTGATCCTCACCTCGAACGAAAGCATGCCTCGGCGGGCAGCCACGATCGGGATGTTTTCCGCGCTCGAACGTGAACTCGTTGCGCGACCCGGTGTTGATGCCCTTCGCGATCAGCTCCTCTGGCTGAGTCCGTGACCCGTCGAGCGCTAGCCTTGAGACGTGTTCACGGGCCTCGTCCGGGAGGTGGGTCGCGTTGCCTCGGTTGCCGGCGGCGCCGACGGCGTTCGCATCGACGTCGAGGCGCCGGAGACAGCCGCGGGCGCGCAGATCGGCGACTCGATCTCGATCAACGGCGTTTGCCTCACCGTCGTCTCCGTCACCGACGGCCGCTTCGCGTTCGACGCCGTGCCGGAGACGCTCGCGCGCTCGTCCCTCGGCCGGCTCGAAGCCGGCTCGCGCGTCAACCTCGAGCCTGCACTGCGCGCCGGTGAGCCGCTCGGCGGGCACTACGTCCAGGGACATGTCGACGGCGTCGGCACCGTCCGGAGCGTCGAGGCCGAGGGCGACGGCAGGCGGATCTGGTTCGACGCACCGCCGGAGCTGCTGCGCTACGTGGTGGAGAAGGGCTCGATCGCAATCGAGGGCACGAGCTTGACGATCGCGGATCTCGACGACGAGGGCTTCGCGGTCGCCCTGATCCCGCACACGCTCGCGGAGACGACGCTCGGCGCGCTCGCTCCCGGCGATCCGGTGAACCTCGAGGCCGACGTTCTGGCGAAGTACGTCGAGCGCCTGCTCGCTCGCTAGCCTGTTCGTATGGCGACAACCCAGACCTTCGCCACGATCGAGGAGGCGATCGACGACATCCGCGCCGGGCGGTTCGTCGTCGTCGTCGACGATCCCGACCGCGAGAACGAGGGCGATCTCGTCATCGCGGCACAGTTCGCGACGCCCGAGGCGATCAACTTCATGGCGACGCACGCGCGGGGGCTCATCTGCCTCTGCCTGACGGAGGAGCGCGCCGACCACATGGGCCTGCGCCCGATGACCGACCACAACGAGGCGCCGCTCGGCACCGCGTTCACCGTGTCCGTGGAGGCGCGCGAGGGCGTGACGACCGGGATCTCGGCCGCGGACCGCTCGCGGACGATCCAGGTCGCGATCCATCCCGACTCGACCGCGTACGACCTCGTGCAGCCCGGACACGTCTTCCCGCTGCGCGCGAAGCCCGGCGGCGTGCTCGAGCGCATGGGGCAGACGGAGGCGGCGGTCGACCTCGCGCGCCTCGCGGGCCTCAATCCGTCCGGCGTCGTCTGCGAGATCATGAACGAGGACGGGACGATGGCCCGCGTGCCGGACCTGATTCCGTACTGCGAGCGGCACGCGCTCAAGATGGTCACTGTCGCCGACCTCGTCGAGTACCGCCGCCGGCACGAGAAGCTCGTCGAGCGCGGCGCGGCCGTACGGCTTCCGACCGAGTACGGCGATTTCACGGCGATCGCGTTCCGCGAGAAGCTGACGGGGAAGGCGCACGTCGCGCTCGTGAAAGGCGACGTCGAGGGCGCCGAGGACGTGCTCGTCCGCGTCCATTCGGAGTGCCTCACCGGCGACGTCTTCCACTCGCTGCGCTGCGACTGCGGCGAGCAGCTCGAGCAGGCGCTCGCGCAAATCGAGGGGGAGGGCCGCGGCGTGCTGCTCTACATGTCGCAGGAGGGGCGCGGCATCGGCCTCCTCAACAAGCTTCGTGCGTACGAGCTGCAGGAGCGCGGCATGGACACCGTCGAGGCGAACCTCGAGCTCGGCTTCCCCGCAGACGCGCGCGACTACGGCATCGGCAACCAGATCCTAGCCGACCTCGGGCTGTCGACGATCCGGATCCTCACGAACAACCCGAAGAAGCTCGTCGGCATCGACGGATTCGGCCTCACCGTGACGGAGCAGGTGCCGATCGAGGTGTCGCCGAACGTTGAGAACCGCGGGTACCTGACCGCGAAGCGGGATAAGCTCGGCCACCGCCTGCACCACCAGGATCTCAAGGCCCTGAAGATCGATCCGGAGAGCGAGTGAGCGAAATCGACGAGAGAGCGCGCGACCAGGCCGCCGAGGGGCCGCTTGTCGGCCCCGACCAGAAGAGGGTGCCGGGCTCCGCCAGGCACCCGCTTGCCTCGGGGGCGTCAGCCCACGAGGCGCCGGAGCCAAGGCCGGAACCTCCCGAGCCCGCGCCGTCGCCCGGCCCGGAGCCCGAGCCCGACGACGGCGGCGATCCCTTCGAGGGCTGGCCGCAGCCGCAGGGGGCGACGGTCGTCGAGGACGCCCCCGCCGACGGCGTGAGCATCGAGCACGTCCGAGGCGAGATCGACGTCCCCGACGGCTACAACGTGATCGAGGGCACGCCGACCGGGCGCCGGCGCTCCGTCGCGGTGGTCGTGTCGCGCTTCAACGGCGGGCTGACGAACCGGATGCTGCGCGCCGCGCTGGATGCGCTCGACGAGGCCGGCGTGGCGCAGGACGCGATCACGGTGATGCCCGTTCCGGGCGCATTCGAGCTCCCGCTGGCCGCAATGGCGCTCGCGAAGACCCGGCGGTACGCGTGCGTCGTCGCGCTCGGCGCGGTCGTGCGCGGGGAGACGCCGCACTTCGAGTACGTCGCCGGCGAGGCCGCGTCCGGTCTCCAGCTGGCGGGAATCGAGACCGGTGTCCCGGTCGCCTTCGGCGTGCTGACGGTCGAGAACGTCGAACAGGCCGAGGCGAGGATCGACCGTGCCCGCGACGCCGTCCGCTCGGCGCTCGAGATGGCGGACGTCTTCGCCCAGGTGAGAGCCGTCTCGCGCACCTGAGCCCGGCGGACCGTCGCGAGGTCCGCTCTTCCTTTGTGACAACTTGTCACAAAGGGTCGTTCGGCTACACTGCCCGGCCGATGTCCAAGGTCTGTTCAGTCTGTGGGAAGAAGCCTGCGTTCGGCAACAACCGGTCGCACTCGATGGTCGCCACCAAGCGCCGCTTCGATCCCAACCTCCAGCGCGTCCGCGTGCTGGTGAAGGGCGTCCCTACGCGCGCCTACGTCTGCACCCGCTGCCTCAAGGGCGGCAAGGTGCAGAAAGCCGTCTAGCTACCGCGCGAGCATGTTCCAGGCGACGTCGGCGTCGCCGGCGGTGGCGACGACGCGGCGCGTCCGCAGGTCGACGATCGCCGTCCCGCTCGCCGTCGCGGCGTAGGCGAAGCGGCCGACCACACGCGCGACGTTCACCGGTACGGCGAGCGGCCGTCCGAGCAGTCGGCCGGAGCGCGTGTAGATGCCGACTCCCGCAGGCCCGTACGAGACAAAGCGGTCGCCGGCGCCCACGATCCCGCGCGCGCCCGACTCGATGACGCGCGCCCGCCAGGTGCGGACGTCGACGATATGTCCCCGGACCGACAGGCGGCCGTTGCCGAGCCAGTGCGGATAGACGAGCTCCTCGCCCTTCTGGAGCGACCGGCGCGGCCGGTGGCCCGTCAGGCGCGCCGTCGCCAGGTCGATCGCCGCGATCAGCCCGCCGGCGCGCGTCACGAACGCACGGCCGCCGCCGAACGCGACATTGGGCGCCGGCGCGCCTCCCTCGAGGCCGACCGCGCGCTCGCGGACGATCCGGCCGGTCCGGGTGTCGATCGTCTTGAGCGAGAGGACCGTCGACGACCAGTAGCACGGCTGCGAGCCGACGAGGGCCACGATCCTCGACCGGCCGCGCCAGGTGAGGCCGCAGACGTCGAGGCCGAGCATCGGGACGACCCGCACCCGCCGCAAGGCCGGCGACACGAGCTCGATCCGCTCGCCGCTCTCGCTCCGTTTCACGACCAGCGCCAGCGTCCCGTCGGGCGACCGGGCCCACACGAGGCCGAATGTGGGCTCCGCGACCCGCAACGACGGCCCCTGCGGCGCCAGCGTCAGCGGGTCGAGCGCCTGCAGCCGCGCCGGCGATCCGGACACGGCGAGGACGAGCGCGACGGCAGCGGGTGCGAGCATCCTGCGATGGTACGACCCGCGGCGGTAACCGGGTCCGCCCGTTTCGAGTCTAATTCTGCGCCGTGCCCGACCTCAGCCTGGACACCCCCCGCGGAACGATCACGATCTCGCGTGACGTGGTCGCGGACGTTGTCGCCGAGACGGCGGCCCGCTGCTACGGCGTGGTGGGCCTGACGTCCGGATCGCGCGTCGCGCGGATCCTGCGCCGCGAGGGCGTGTCGGTCGAAGGCGATGCGACGGGGATGCGGATCGCGCTGCACGTGGTCGTCGAATACGGCCTCAACCTCGCCGAGGTGGCCTCGACCGTGCGTTCGCAGGTCGGGTACGAGGTCGAGCGGCTGACCGGGCTGCCCGTCACCGCGGTCGAGGTCGTGATTCAGGACGTGAGGCAGAGCGCGTGAGAGAACGCGTGCTCGAGCTCGTGCGCGGCGCGCTCGGGTCGATGGAGGCGAATCGCCGCCGCATCGACGATCTCAACGTGTACCCGGTGCCGGACGGCGACACGGGCACGAACCTGACGCTGACGATGCGCGCGGTCGCCGAGGCGATGGAGCAATCGCAGACGGAGGACCGGGCCGGCCTCGCGCGCGAGATCACGCGGGCTGCCCTGATGGGCGCGCGCGGGAACTCGGGCGTGATCCTCTCGCAGATCATCCGGGGCGCGGCCGAGGTGCTCGGCGAGTCGGACGATCTCGGACGCGCGTTCCGCTCCGCGAGCGACGCCGCGTACCGCGCCGTGCGCAAGCCCGTCGAGGGGACGATGCTGACGGCAATCCGCGAGCTGGCCGAAGAAGCGGAGACGGGTGCGGGCCCGCCCGCGATCATCGCGCGCGGGGACGACTGCGTGGCGCGGACGATCGACATGCTCCCGGTGCTGAAGGAGGCGGGGGTCGTCGACGCGGGCGCTGCCGGACTCGTCGAGATCGTCCGCGGTGCGGCTGCGGCGCTCGCCGGGGAGCCGCTCCCGGAGGCGCCGGCGTACGTCGAGGAGCTCAGCCACGACGCGATCCACCAGGAGCTCTCGCGGTACCGCTACTGCACGGTCTTCGTCGTCGAAGGCGAGGAGCTCGACGGCGACGAGCTGGAGACGGAGCTCGAGCAGCTCGGCGATTCGCTGCTCGTCGTCGGCGACCGCACGGCGCTGAAGATCCACGTGCACACCGACGATCCGGGCCGCGTCCTGTCGCTCGGCGTCGCCCGCGGCACGATCGGCGGCGTCGAGATCGCGAACATGCACGCGCAAACCGTCCAGCGCGAGGAGCGGCTCCTCGTCGCGGTGCCGGAGGAGCGAAATGCCTCCGACGCGGTCGTCGTCGTTGCCGGTAGAGGCAACAGGAATCTCTTCGAGAGCCTGGGGGCGCGCGTCGTCGACGGCGGGCGCACGATGAACCCGGCGACCGCCGACATTCTCGCCGCGATCGAGGAGGCGCCCGCGTCCGAGGTGCTCGTGCTCCCGAACAACAAGAACGTGATCATGAGCGCCGAGCAGGCGGCCGACCACTCGTCGAAGACCGTACGCGTCGTCCCGACGGTCTCGATCCAGGCTGGGCTCGCCGCGATCGTGGCGTTCGACCCATCGCGACCGGCGGAGGACAACGCCGCCGAGATGCGCGCGGCCGTCGACGCCGTCGCCACCGGCGCCGTCACGATCGCATCGCGCGACGTCGAGATGAACGGCGTCGAAGTGCGAAAAGGCACATGGCTCGGCCTCGCCGACGGCGAGGCGGTCGCCGGCGGCGAGTCCTTCGACGAGGTCGCGAACGCCGTGATCGAGCGCATGCTGGCCGAGCCCAGGGGCGTCCTGACGCTGCTCACCGGCGAGGAGCCGCCCCCGCTCGAGGCCGTCCTCTCTGGCCTCGAGGCACGGCACCCCGACGTCGAGCTCGAGGTGCACCAGGGCGGCCAGCCGCACTACCCACTCCTGCTCGCCGCGGAGTAGGATCACCGGCGAGCGGGGCGAACGAGCTGCGGCACGTGACCGGAAAATGACCGGAGGGCCGCATGACGACCACGCGCAGAACCGAGGTACCACAGCTTCCCGACGCCGCCGAGCTCGACCGCCGCATCAAGCTCGTCGACGAGCACGTGAAGGCAGAGGTCGATCACGACCTCGACGCGATCATGCGCACCTGGGGCAAGTCCCCGTGGTTCGACGACGTGGCGTGGGAGGAGAAGTCGTACGGCCGCGACGAGATCCGCGCGCACTACGACGAATTGCTGAAGGCGTTCCCCGACCTCGGAATCGAGGTGCACGCGAGCCATTACACCTCCGACTTCGTCATCCTCGAGGTGACCGTCAGCGGCACGCACACCGGACAGTGGCGCGACCTGCCGCCGCTCGGCCGCAAGATGGCGTCCCGCGTCTGCGCGATGTACAGCTTCGACGCCGACGGGATGCTCGAGCTGGAGCGCACCTACTACGACAAGGCGATCGTCCTCGAGCAGCTCGGGATCTTCCAGGATCCGCGCACGCCGCTCGGCAAGGTCACGGCCGTCCTCACGCCGCCGTTCACGATCGTGAAGGCGCTTCTCCGCAAGGTCTTCCGCCGCAGGTAGATGGAAGCTTCCCCGCGCGACATCGCCGACCCCGTCGGAGGCCAGCGGTGGGTCTTCCGCCGCACCGGCGCCGACACGAACGGCGAGCTGCTCGAGGCCGACTTCTACGTCACGCCCGGCGGGTTCGTGCGCGAGCACGTGCACCCGACGCAGGAGGAGACGTTCACCGGCGTCTCGGGGACGTTCGTGCTCGACGTGGACGGCCAGACGAGAACGATCCGCCCCGGCGACCACGTCGTCATCCCGCCCCGCACCCGCCATGGGTTCCGCGCTGCGTCGGAGGACGCGCACCTGCTCGTCCAGGTGCGGCCGGCGCTCCGCCTCGACGACTACTTCCGGACGTTCCTCGGCCTCTCGCGCGACCACCGGATCCGCATGCCCGTCAAGGGCCTGCCGGGCCCGCTGCTCGAGGTCGCCCTCCTCCTCGACCGGTTCGCGCCCGAGATCGCGGCGCCGCGCGTCCCGCTCTGGCTCCAGCGGCCGATGTGGCGGGTGCTCGCGCGCGGCGCGCGGCTCTTCGGCCGGAAGCCCTCGTACCCGGAGTACGGAGCGCCCTGATGCCGAGCCCCGGCGAGGTGATCCGCAACCCGAAGACGGGCGAGACGGTCACGTTCCTCGACACGACGCCCGCACTGCTGCGGCTCGAGATGACGGCGGAGCGCTCGTCGGCGCCGTCCCACCAGCACCCGAAGATCGAGGAGCGCTGGGACCTCCAGGAGGGAACCGTGCGCTTCACGGTCGGCGCCGCCGAGCGCGTGCTGACAGCCCCGGCACAGCTGACGATCCCACGTGGCACCGCGCACAAGTTCGAGAGCGACGGCCCGATCAAGACGGTTGTCGAGTACGAGCCCGCCGGGCACTTCGCGGAGTTCCTCGAGACCATCTACGCCCTGGCGCGAGACGGGAAGACGGACGCGAAGGGGATGCCGAACCTGCTCCGCTCGGCGGTGATCGCCCGCGCCCACCTCGACGACTACGCGCTCCCCTTCCCGCCCGTCTGGGCCCAGCGCGTGCTGTTTGCGGTCCTGGCGCCGATCGGCCGCCTCTTCGGCTACCGCGCGAGGTATCCGTGACCTTGAATCGCCGCGCCGACCGCGACATGATCGTCATGAGGGACATCGAGCCTGCGGCACGACCGGGAACGGAGGAATCCGTATGACCACGAGCCGCAGCGACGTCATCTTCACGCCGATCCGGCTCGGTCCGCTCGAGGTGAAGAACCGGCTCCTCCGCTCGAGCATCGCGGGGCGGTTCGACAACTACGACGGCTCCGGCACCCCGGTGCGCATCAACTGGGACGTCAAGTTCGCGCGCGGCGGCGTCGGCGCGATCATCTCGTCGAACGCGCCCGTGTCGATCCAGGGCCGCCTCGTCCCGGGCTACGCCCTTATGGACGACGACGACAAGATCCCGTTCTGGCGCGAGGTCGGACAGCGCGTCCACGAGCACGACTGCAAGTACATCCTCCAGCTCGCGCACGCCGGCCGCGAGCGCCTCGTCGGCGGAATCGAGTACATGAGCGGGCTCAGCGCGACCGGAAAGCCCGAGCCGCTGAACGGCTTTCGCTCCACGGCGATGACGGAGCCGCAGATCCGCGAGGTGATCGAGCAGTTCGCCCACGCAGCGCGACGTGCGCGCGAAGCGGGCCTCGACGGCGTCGAGCTCGCCGGCGCCAACGGCGTGCTGTTCACTCAGTTCCTGTCCTCGACGATCAACGACCGCAAGGACGAGTGGGGCGGAGAGCTCGAGAACCGCGCGCGCTTCGCGGTCGAGGTGGTGCGCGCCGTGCGGCGCGAGGTGGGAAAGGACTTCTGCCTCGGCTTCAAGATCAGCCTGCAGGAGCATCTGAACGAGATCCTCCCGTGGCTCAAGCGGGGGAACACGCTCGAGGAGTCGCTCCAGGTCTGCAAGTGGCTCGAGGAGGCCGGCGTCGACTTCTTCCACGTCAGCGCCGGGGGCGAGTTCCCGCACCCGCGCAACCCCGCGGGCGAGTTCCCCGCGAAGGACATGATCAAGACCTACGACAGCCTGATCTCGGAGGGGAAGTACACGTTCCGGAACTTCCTCATCTTCCGGACGCCCGGCCTCAATTGGCTCTGGAAGCGCCACTGGGAGAAGCCGCAGCGCAAGGCCGGCGGGCCCGAGGGGATCAACCTGCCGGACGCGCGCGCGCTGAAGGGCGCCGTCGAGGTGCCGGTGGTCGTCACCGGCGGCTTCCAGACCGCGTCCGTCATCCGCGCCGCGATCGAGCGCGGCGACTGCGACGGCGTGACGATGGGCCGCACGCTCGTCGCGAACCCCGACCTGCCGATCGCCTTCGCCGACGGCCAGGACCGCGCCGAGCGGCCGTGCAGCTACTGCAACAAATGCCTGTTCACGTTCATCGAGACACCGCTCGGGTGCTACGACGAGCGCCGCTTCGACTCCCGGGAGGAAATGGTGCGCCAGATCATGTCCGTCTACGAGCCCTACTCGCCCCCGATGCCGGCGCACGAGGTGGTCGCATGAGCGACAGCGTCGTCTTCACCCCGCTCAAGTTCCGGCACCTGACCGTCAAGAACCGCGTCATGCGGTCGAGCCTGGCCGGCCGCTTCAACAACTACGACGGCACCGGCACGCGCATCCACATCAACTGGGACCTGAAGTTCGCGCGCGGCGGCGTCGGCGCGATCATCTCGTCGAACGCGCCGGTGCACCCGCGCGGGATCATCGTCCCGAACTACGCGCACATCGACCGCGACGAGACGATCCCGTTCTGGCGCGAGCTCGTGGAGCGCGTGCACGAGCACGACTGCAAGTACATCGTCCAGCTCGCGTTCTCCGGCCGCCAGCGCGACATCGGCGGGATCCAGTTCGAGAAGGGGTGGAGCTCGACCGACAAGTCGGAGCCGATCCACGGGCTGCGCTGCGAGCGGATGACGATCGCGGACATCCAGGAGCTCGTCGGCTGCTTCGCCCGGGGCGCGCGGCGCGCGCGAGAGGCGGGCGCGGACGGCGTCGAGGTGCACGGGTGCAACGGTTACCTGATCACGCAGTTCCTGTCGCCTGCGGCGAACGACCGGAAGGACGAGTACGGCGGCTCGCTCGAGAACCGCGCGCGGTTCGCGCTCGAGATCGTCCGCGCGATCCGGGCCGAGGTCGGCCACGACTACCACCTCCAGTTCAAGATCACGGCCGTCGACTACGGCAACGACCTCTTCTTCTGGTGGGACAAGGGGACGAAGCTCGAGGACTCGATCCAGGTCTGCAAGTGGCTCGAGGAGGCCGGCGTCGACGGCTTCCACGTCTCGTCGGGGAACTCGTTCCCGCACCCGCGCAACCCGGCCGGGGGCTTCCCGATCGAGGACGTCGTCCGCGGCTACGACACGATGATCTCGAGCGGGCGTCACACGTTTCGCAACTACCTCGCGTTCCGCTTCTGGCCGATCAACAAGATCTTCAAGTGGGCGTGGGAGCGGCCGGCGAAG
>DASXTR010000267.1:0-20035 GCA_036505325.1 Gaiellaceae bacterium | reverse complement strand
GGTCCGTGAGCGGCTGCAGGAATGCGATCAGGACCTGCCCGTCGTGCATGCGCTGGATCTCGGCCGACGAGGGCTTCGCGACCTTGACGACTACGTCGACGCCGCGCCACGCGTCGTCGACGATCGTCCCGCCGGCTTCGGTGTACGCGTCGTCGTCGAACCCCGCGGCGATTCCCGCGTCGTGCTCGACGACGACGTCGATGCCGTCCAGCCGCGCGACGATGTCGGGCACGAGAGCGACGCGCTCTTCGCCCGGCGCCGTCTCCTTCGGTACGCCGACCCGCATGCGGGCGCGAGGCTATCGCATCCTGCGCGCGGTGAGAGCACCGGCCGTGGAGAAAACGGCTCGAACTCGGCACAATCCGGCGCGCGCGGCACGCTACCCTGACCCATAGGGGCGCGCTCGCGCCGTTTCACTCTCGGCACGGTCTCGTTCGCAAATCGGCACACGCGCGGCCGGGCTCGCTCGCTACCGTTTCCCGTTGGGGCGGCCCGGCCACGTTGCACTTTCGGCGCGAAGTCGGCACGGTTTCCGCACGAACGACGTGTGCCGCCGAGCTACCCTGACCGGCGGGGGCCGGCGCTCTGCGGCTGTGGTCGGCCGGTCGGCGGCGCCTAGACTGGGCCGATGTCCAACCTCCTGCTCGAGCACGGGCTGATTCTGCTGTTCGCGCTCGTTGCGATGGAGTCGGCGGGTGTCCCGCTGCCCGGGGAGACGGCGCTGATCGCTGCCGCGATCCTCGCCGAGCGCGGCCACTACTCGATCGTTGCGGTGATCGCCGTCGCGGCCTCGGCCGCGATCGCGGGCGACAACGTCGGCTACTGGATCGGCCGCAAGGGTGGTCGCGCGTTGTTGCGGCGCGCGCCGGTCATCCACCGGTACGCGGAGCGGGCGCTCCCACCGTCGGAGCGCTTCTTCAGGCGCCACGGCGCGAAGACCGTGTTCTTCGGCCGATTCATCGCGATCCTTCGCGTGACTGCGGCGTGGGTCGCCGGAATCAGCCGGATGCCCTGGTGGCGCTTCCTGCTCTGGAACGCCGCGGGCGGCATCGTGTGGGCGGCCCTCGTCGCCGTCGTCGCGTACGTCTTCGGGCGGGCGGCCGCAGACGCCATCGGCCGCTACGGACTGCTCGGCGCGGCCGCGATCGTCGTGATCGCCGTGATCGCGTTCGTCGCGCTGAGGGTCTGGCGCAACCGCGTGTTCGAGGGTGCGTGAAGCTGCGCGCGTGCGCGGCCGTTGTGCGTAATCCGGGTCTCTAAAGCGTCGCCCAGACCTCGATCTTCGTGCGCGTGCGGCGGATGACCTCGTCGGTGAACTCGGTCGTCGACGCGTGCCCGCCAAGGTCCGCGGTCTTCACGCCCTGCGACACCGCCTCGAGTGCGGCCTCGCGGATCGCACGGCCGGCGACGCGGCCGCGCTCGTCGTCGGTCTGCGCGAGCAGCGCGGCGGCCGCGAGGATCATCGCCATCGGGTTCGCGACGTTCTTCCCTTCCAGCGACGGCGCCGTGCCGTGCGCGGCCTCCGCCATCAGCGCGGTCGGCTCGAGGTCGTCGCCCTCGAACGCGACGAGCATCGACTCGGAGCCGGCGATCGAGCCGAACAGCGGCAGCACGAGGTCGGAGAGGATGTCGCCGTCGCGGTTCAGCGCCGGGATCACCATCGGGTCGCCGGAAGAGGCGATCAGGAGCGCGAAGGTCGCATCGATCAGCTGCGGCTCGTACGGCACCGACGGGTGACGCTCCGCCGCCGCGTCCATCTCCTCCTTCAGCATCCCCTCGTAGGTGGGCGACACGGTGTACTTCGGGCCGCCGAAGACCTTCGCGCCGGTGCGCTCGGCCTGGCGGAACGCGAACTCGGCGACGGCGCGGCAGACGGTCCGCTCGATCCGCTCGGTTCGGAACGCGATCTCGGCGTCGCCCTCGCCTTCGCGCCATTCCTTCGCGCCGTACGCGTCGCCGACCGCCATCCGCACGACTGAGATGGGTGCGTGGACGCCGCCGAACGGGACGACGCCCGGGATGCGGCGGCCCGTACGGACGATCACCTTGCCGCCGATCTCCTCGCGCAGGATCCGGTTCGGCGAGCCGACGTCGCCGCGCGTCTCCGGCGTAACCGTCGCCGCCTTCAGGCCGAGTCCCGCCGAGCGGATCGCCCGCGCCGCCTCGTAGACGACGCCGTTCTGCGTCGCGCGCCGGTTCTCGAGCGAGAGGTCGAACCGCGGCAGCTCGAGCTCGACGCCGATCACGTCCGGCCGGAGGACGCGCAGCGCCTCCTCGAGCAGCTCCTGCCCGGTCTGGTCGCCTTCGAGGACGACGATCTCCTTGAGCTCCATCGCGCCCGGAGATTAGCGACCCGCGGCAGCGGCAATCCCGCCCCCATGGCACGGGGCGCCGGGTGGCGCCGTGTGGGGTCGAAACGGTTCCGGTACGTCGACGCCGACGGCAAGCCGATCACGGACGAGGAGCACCTCGAGCGGATCCGCGCGCTCGTGATCCCGCCCGCCTGGAACGACGTCTGGATCTCGCCGAGCGCACGGTCGAAGCTGCAGGCGACCGGCGTGGACGCCGCGGGGCGGACGCAGTACCTCTACCACCCGAGCTACCGCGCGAAGCAGGAGCAGGCGAAGTACGACCGGCTGATCCGCTTCGCGGAGAAGCTGCCGGACCTGCGCGCGGTCATGAGCGAGCACATGGACCTCCAAGGGCTGCCGTACGAGAAGGTGGCGGCGATCGCGGTCCGCCTCATCAACCTCGGCTGGTTCAGGGTCGGCAGCGACCGCTATGCGAAGACGTCGCGGACGTTCGGGATCACGACGCTCCGCAAGAGCCACGTGCGCGTGCGCGGATCGCGGATCACGTTCCGGTATCGCGGCAAGCACAGGATCTGGGTCCACAGTGCGATCGTCGACGCCGAGCTCGCCGACGCCGTGCGCGAGCTGGTCGAGCTGCCGGGCGGCACGCGTCTCTTCCGTTACGACTGCGGCGACGGCGAGTACGCGAACCTCGACGCCCGCCGCCTCAACGACTACGTCCAGGAGCACCTCGGCGACGCGTTCACGGCCAAGGACTTCCGCACCTGGGGCGGGACGCTGATCGCCGCGGTCGCCTTCGCCGAGTTGGGGCAGCCGGAGACAGCGACGCAGGCGAAGCGCTGCGTCGCCGCAGTGATGCGCAAGGTCGGCGAGCGCCTCGGCAACACGCCCGCCGTCGCGCGCTCGTCCTACGTCAGCCCCGCCGTGGTCGAGCAGTATCTCGACGGGCGGACGATCGACGATTACCGGCCGCGGCATTTGCGTGTGGTCGGCGCGCGCGATGTCGAACTGGATCGCGAGGAGCAGGCGACGTTGAGCCTGCTCAGATCGTGGCGAATTCGCGCCGCGCGCGCGGCGGCGTGATTTTCTCTAGGCTAACGTTCTCCGAACCCCCGAAGGAGGCGTAATCTTGGCCCGGAGAACCGTCCTCGTCTGCGACAACTGCGACAAGGAAGTCGGCGAGAACAAGGGCGCCACCCTGCGCGTCACCTATACCGACGCGCGGCGCGGCTCGAAGGTCGCGGACCTCTGCGACGACTGCGCCGGGAAGATGCCCGGCCGCGCCGCCGCCCGCCGCGGCCGCCGCCCGAAGAGCGCCGCAGCCGCGTAATCCGTTTCCCGACAATCGAGGGCGATTTTCCCCCGGGTTTTCCACACGGGAGACACGGGCTGTGGACATGTTGGGAAAGGACGGTGCGAGCGGAAATCGCCCAGGCATCGTCCGACGGCCGGTCTACACTCGGAAGGTTGGGTCTCTCGCTGCTCGCAGGGCCTGCGAACGCGGGCAAGGTTGCGCTCCTGCTCGAGCGCTATCTGGCGCGCCTCGACGACGAGCCGTTTCTCATCGTGCCGAACCGGTCGGACGTCGATCGCGTCGAGCGCGACCTGCTGCGCCGCGCCGGCTGCCTGCTCGGCGGGTCGATCGGCACCTTCGACGATCTGTTCGAGCGGCTCGCCGCGGGCGATCCCGACCGGAAGCCGGTTGCCACCGACGCGCAACGGGCGCTGCTCGTTCGGCGCGCGATCGCGCAGTCGAGCCTCAACGGCCTGTCGCGGAGCGCGCGCTTCGGCGGGTTCGCCGACGCCCTTCTGGGGACGCTGGCGGAGCTCGAATCGGGCCTGCTCGACCCCGACGACCTCGGCGGCGATCTCGCGGCGCTCCATGCGGCGTACCGCGCCGAGCTGGACGGGCTCGGGCTCTGGGACCGCGACGTCCTCCGCCGGCGCGCCGCCGAACGCCTCGAGCGCGACTTCGACGCGTGGCACGGGCAGCCCGTCTTCGCGTACGGCTTCGAGGACCTGACCGGCGCCGAATGGGCGCTGCTCGAGGCGCTCGCGGGGCGCGCGGACGTCCACGTGTCGCTGCCGTACGAGCCGGGGCGCGTGGCGTTCGCGTCTCTACGGCGCACGGCGGAGAGCCTCGCCGGCCTGGCCGACGGCCGCACCGAGGAGCTCGCTCCCCGCTTCGCCGAGTACGCCGCGCCGGCGCTGGCGCACCTCGAGCGCTCGCTCTTCGACGGCCTGCGGTCTGCAGGATCACCCGTGGCGATCGACGGCGCCGTGCGCTTCTTCGAAGGCGCGGGCGCACGCGGGACGCTCGAGCTCGTCGGCGAGGAGGTGCTCGCCCTGCTGCGCGGTGGTACGCCTCCGGAGCAGATCGCGCTCGTCTGTCCGACGCTCGACCGCTGGCGCGCCCCGCTCGAGACCGTGCTCGCCACGCTCGGGATCCCGCATGCGGTCGAGTCGCGCGTCCGCCTCGGCGCGACGCCGTTCGGCCACGCCCTGCTCTCGCTGCTCCGCTACGCGTGGCTCGGCGGCGGCCGCAAGGACCTCTATGCGTACCTGCGCTCGCCCTATTCGGGCCTCGGCCGCGGCGCGGTCGACTTCGTCGAGGGCCGCCTGCGCGGGCGTGCAGTGCATTCGCCGGAACGCGTCGAGGCGGAGACCGAGCGCCTGCGCGAGGCGCCGATCCCCGCGCTGCGCGACCTGCGCGCCGCCGAGGCGCCGCTCGCGGGCGTGCGCGCGCTCGTGCGCACGATGCTCCGCGCAGCCTACGGCCTCGACGCGCCCCCCGCAGGCGAGACCTCTCGGCACGACCTCCGGACGTACGACGCCGCGCTGAGGCTGCTCGACGAGCTCGCGGGCTGGGAGCGGCTCGTCGGAGAGATGACCCCCGACGACGTCGTCGCCGCCCTCGAGCGCACGGAGGTCCGCCTCGCGTCGGCGGCCGAAGCCGGGCGCGTCGCGGTCCTCGACCTCATGCGCGCGCGCACGCGCCGGTTCGAGATCGTGTTCGTCCTGGGCCTCGAGGAGGGCTCGCTGCCGCGGCGCGAGCCCGGGTCGCCGTTCCTCGACGACGACCGTCGCCGGGAGCTGGCGCTCGAGCGTCCGGACCGCGTCAGCCGCGACCGCTATCTCTTCTACACGGCCTGCACGCGGGCGACGCGGCGCCTCTACCTCGTCCGGGAGGCTGCGACCGACGACGGCGCGCCGCGCGAGCCGAGCCCGTTCTGGGAGGAGGCAGCCGCCGTCTTCGACCGCGAGGACGTTGCACACCACACGCGCCGCCGTGCGCTCTCGCAGCTGACGTGGCCACTCGACGCTGCGCCGACTGAGCGCGAGCGCGTACGTGCTCTTGCGCAACTCTCTGTTGCCGACCTGGACAACGCAAATGCGCTTGCCGACGCGAACGGCTGGTCGCGGCGCCTCGCGCGCGCGCGCAGCGCGTTCGTGCGCGAGACGCGCCTGCGGAACGCGGCGGTGCTGGCGCAGCTCGGCGGCCGCACGACGTTCGGCGCGACCGAGCTCGAGCGGTTCGCCGATTGCTCGTCCGCCTGGCTGTTCGAGCGTGTGATCGACCCGAAGACGATCGACGCGGAGGTCGACGCGAAGCTGCGCGGGTCGGTCGCGCATCAGGCGCTGTTCAAGTTCTACGCAGGGCTTCCGAAGGAGATCGGCGCGGACCGTGTCACCGACGCGGCGCTCGAGCCCGCGCTCGGCTTCCTGCGCCGCTGCCTCGACGACGCGCTGCGCGGCGGCACGACGCGCCTCGACCTGACGCCGCTGCAGGAGGCGGAGCTGGACGAGAGCCTCTGGCGCGACCTCGAGAACTTCGTCCGCGACGAGGCCAAGAGCCTTCTCGGGCTGGAGCCCAAGCGATTCGAGGTCGCCTTCGGCTCCGATCGCTCGGCGCCGCAGCTCCAGCGCGGCCTCGATCTCGGCGACGGCCTCTTCCTGAGCGGCAAGGTCGACCGGATCGACGTCGACCCGTTCAGCGCGCGCGGGATCGTGCAGGACTACAAGTCGGGCAAGGGCGCGTTCTCGGCGCGGCAGATCGACGACGAGCTGCGGCTGCAGATCCCGCTCTACATGCTCGTGTTGCGCGATCTCGTCGGCGTCGAGCCGCTCGGTGGCGTCTACCGCGCGCTCTCCGGCGCCCGCGCCGCGCGCGGGATGCTGCGCGCCGACTTCGCCGGCGACCTGCCCGGCTTCAAGAAGAACGACTACCTCGACGACGACGCGTTCTGGGCGCAGGTCGACACCGCCCGCGACCGCGCGCGCGGGTACGCGCAGCGGATTCGCAGCGGCGACGTGCGCCACGACCCGAAGGGCGGCGACTGCCCGTCGTGGTGCAGCCTCTGGACGATGTGCCGGGTAGCGCGCGCGTGATGAACGACCAGCAGCTGGCCGCCGTCGAGGCGCGCGGCGAGGTCTTCGTCTCCGCCGGCGCCGGTACCGGGAAGACGAGCGTGCTCGTCGAGCGCTTCGTGCGCGCGGTCTGCGACGAGGTGCCGCTTGTCGGCACCGACCATAAGAGGGCGCCCGGGCTTTGCCCGGGTGCCCGCTTCCCCCTGGGTCCGACAGGCCCCAGGGGACTCGACGTCGAGTCGGTGCTGGTGATCACGTATACGCGGAAGGCAGCGGGCGAGCTGCGCGCGCGCATCCGCGCCGCGCTGCACGAGCGCGGGCGTCACGACCTCGCCCGCGAGCTCGACGGCGCGTGGATCTCGACCATCCACGGCTTCTGCTCCCGGCTGCTGCGCGCACATCCGCTCGCGATCGGGATCGACCCGCGCTTCCACGAGCTCGAAGAGGAGCACGGCGCCGTCCTGCGCGGCGAGTCGTTCGAGCGCGCGCTGTCGTCGTTCTGCGCGACGCGCGACGGCGAGCGGCTCCGCCTGCTCGCGACCTACGGCGCCGCGGGGCTGCGGCGGATGCTCACCGGCGTCTATGAGACGCTTCGCTCCGCCGGCCGCCCGCTCGTGCTCGAACTCGGCGAGCGGCCGGGGCTCGAGGAGCTGCTGGCCGACCTGCGCGAGGCGGCGCAGTGCCTCGCCGACGACGGCGACGCGACGGACGGACAGCGCGAGGCCGCGCGCGCCGCACTCGATCTGCCGTCGACGCCCGAGCAGCTCCTCGATCTCGGACCGCTGCGGGCGCGCGGCGAGCGGGCGGCGACCTACGAGGGGGCGCGCAAGCGCGTCGAGCAGGCTGCGCTCGAGGTGCTCGCCGCGCGCGACAAGGAACTCCTGCAAGAGCTGCTCGACCTGTTCGCGGCCGAGTACGCGGCCGCGAAGGAACGCGAGTCGGCACTCGACTTCGAGGACCTGCAGCTCTACGCGCGCGACCTGCTGCGCGACGACAAGCGCATCCGCGAGACCGAGCAGCTGCGGTTCCGCGCGATCATGGTCGACGAGTTCCAGGACACGAACGCCCTCCAGTGCGAGCTCGTCGACCTCCTCACGGGCGGCCCGGCGAAGGAAGTCTTCGTCGTCGGCGACGAGTTCCAGTCGATCTACGGCTTCCGCCATGCCGACGTCGGCGTCTTCCGCGAGCGGCGCGAGGGAGCGTCGCAGCGGCTCCCGCTGACGCAGAATTACCGCTCCCGCCCCGAGGTGCTCGCGGCGGTCAACCACCTGTTCCACGAGGCGTTCGGCGACAGCTTCCAGCCGCTCACGGCCTCCGGCGACTTTCCGGATCCCGTGTTCGGCCACCCCGTCGAGCTGCTCGTCACCGACAAGGCGACCTACAGGGACACGGGGGAGCACTGGCGGCGGGCCGAGGCGAAGCACATCGCGCGGCGCGTCCGGGAGCTCGTCGACACGGACGCGGCGTCGCCCGGCGAGATCGTGCTGTTGTTCGCGGCCGGCACGGACGCGGAGTGGTACGAGGAGGAGCTGCGCGCGCAGAACCTGCCGACCTACCGGGCGACTGGGCGCGGCTACTTCGGGCAGCAGCAGGTCGTCGACCTGCTGCTGTACCTGCGGCTCCTGCACAACCGCTACGACGACGAGGCCCTCGCCGCCGTTCTCGCCTCGCCGTTCGTCGGCGTCTCGAACGACGCACTCGTGCTCGTGCGCCGGCACGCGGGTCGCCGCCCGCTCTTCAGCGGCATCGAGCGCTCCCTGCCGGAGGCGCTCGCGGACGACGACGAGCGTCTGATCCGCGCGTTCAAGCAGCGGTACGACCGGCTCGTTGCGGCCTCCGCGCGCGTGTCGCTCGAGCGGCTCTGCGAGCAGGTCGTCTCGGAGCACGACTACGACCTCGCCGTGCTCGCGCGCTGGGACGGCAAGCGGCGGTACGCGAACCTGCGCAAGCTGATGCGGCTCGCCCGGTCGTACGAGGAGCTGCGCGGCCGCGACCTCGAAGGCTTCGTGCGCTTCATCCGCGATCAGGACGCGCTAGGCGCCGCGCAGCTCGAGGCGGTGTCGGAGGAGGAAGGCGCGGACGCGGTGCGGCTGCTCACGATCCACGCGGCGAAGGGGCTCGAGTTCAAGGTCGTCGTGGTCGCCGACGCGGGTCGTGAGGCGCGCAGCGCACCGACGGCCGACGAGATCCTGGCGCTCGCCGACGGGCGGTTCGGCTTCAAGGTCGTCCACCCGACGAAGGGCACGCGCGCGCCGGTCTTCGACTACGAGCACGTGCGCGAGGCCGAGCAGGCGGCCGATCGCGCCGAGCGGCTGCGCCTCTACTACGTCGCGATGACGCGCGCGGTCGACCGGCTGATCGTCTCCGGTGCGATCGACGACCGGCGCGACACGCCGATCGGCTGGGTGCTCTCGCGGCTCGCCTGCGAGGACGAGCTCGCGGCGGCGGGGCACGAGCCGTTCGAGCTCGAGCGCGGCGGCGCGGGCTTTCTCGTGCGCGTCGACCGGCATGCAGGAGGCGGCCAACGGCCTCCAGTTACAGGCCTACGGCCTCCAGTTACTGAAGCCGAAGCCGGCCAGCTCGCGCTGTTCGCCGAGCTGCCGACCGCGCCGCCGCCGCGCGGCTACCGGCTGCCCGAGCTCGCGCCCGTGCCGGTGCCGCCGCTGCATCGCGTCCGCGCGCTGTCGTTCACGGCACTGTCGCTCTTCGAGCAGTGCTCCTACCGCTACTACGTCCAGCGAATCGCCGGCCTCCGCGAGCAACGCGGAACGGTGGAACCTGGAGCGCCCAGCGCGCTCGCCGCGACGGAGATCGGCGACGCCGTGCACCGCCTGCTCGAGACGGTCGACCCGCGGGCGCCGGCCGTGCCCGACGTCGACGTGGTGCGCGGCTGGTATCCGGCGGTCACGGACGAGGAGCTCGAGCGGATCCGCGCGTTCGTCGCGACGTACTGCGACTCGGACCTCGCGCGGCGGGTGGCGGCGCTCGACGGCGCACGGCCGGAGCGGCCGTTTGCATTCGAGCACGACGGCGTCCTCCTCCGCGGGCGCCTCGACCTGCTGTGGCTCTCCGGTGCACGCGCGCTCGTGCTGGACTACAAGACGAACACGCTCGAAGAGGGGTCGCCGGAGGAAATCGTCGAGGCCGACTACCACCTCCAGCGCCTGGTGTACGCGCTCGCATGCTTCCGCGCCGGTGCCGACGAGGTCGAGGTCGTGTATGCGTTCCTCGAGCGGCCCGACGCGGTCGTCTCGACGACCTTCTCGCGCGACCGGCTGCCGGAGCTCGAGGCGGAGCTGTCGGCGGCGATCGCGCGCATCAACGCAGGTGAGTTCGTGCCGACGCCGAGCGAGTTCGCGTGCTCGGGCTGCCCGGCGCTCGACGTCGTTTGCGCGGGCCCTCGGCTGCGCGGCGGCGGCTTGCCGCGCGAAATGACCCTTCTCGCTCCGCTCGAAGGTATTTCGCGCGGGTAACTCGCCATCGGCCGCAGCGGCGATCGCCGAATGAATCGGCGATCGCGGCGATGAAGCTCCGATACGGTCGGGTTGTGCCGAGGAGCTACGTCCACGAGGCGCGCAGGCGCGTTCCTCCCGCGCGCAAGCGCATCCGCGAGATCATCGACCGGCTCGCGGCGGCGCACCCGGACGCGACGATCGCGCTGAAGTTTCGCACCCCCCTCGAGCTGCTTGTTTCGGTCCTGTTGTCGGCTCAGACAACCGACGTGAACGTGAACCGTGTGACCGAGAGGCTGTTCGAGAAGTACCGGCGCCCCGAGGACTACCTCGCCGTGCCGCAGGAGGAACTCGAGCGGGACATCTTCGCGACCGGGTTCTACCGCCAGAAGGCGAAGGCGCTGCGCGGAACGATGCAGATGCTGCTGGAGGAGTACGGCGGAGAGGTGCCGACCGACTTCGAGGCGCTCCTACGGCTGCCCGGGGTTGCGCGGAAGACCGCGAACGTGGTCTCGGCGGAGCGCGGGAACGCGCAGGGGATCGTCGTCGACACGCACGTGCGGCGCCTGGCGCAGCGGCTCGGGCTGACGAAGGAGGAGGACCCCGTCAAGATCGAGCGCGACCTGATGAAGATCGTCCCGCGCGAGGACTGGGCACGCTTCCCGCACCTCTTGATCTGGCACGGCCGTCGGATCTGCCTCGCCAGACGCCCGCTGTGCGAGCAATGCGTTCTGACGGATCTCTGCCCGTCGTCGCGCGTGTGATTCGACGACGCACCGGCGGCCGGACACGCCCTTGATACGAAGTTGGCACGCGTGCGTCCGCTCGCGCGCGCTAGCTTCGGATCGTGCGGAGCGTCGACCTCGCGATCTACGCCGACGCGCTCGCCGGCGAGGCGGCGTCGCTCGCCGCGAGGGTCGAGCGTGCCCGCTCGCGCCTGCGGCAGGCGGCGATCGAGCGTGCGGCCCGCGAGGAGCTTGCGCCGGCTATCGTCGCGCGCCTCGAAGCGCTCGGACTGCTCGCGACCCGCGTCGACCGCGGCGAGTTGCGCGAGCTCGAGGACGCGCTCGACGCCGTCGAGGAGCTCCAGGCCTGGGTCGAGGGGCGGCTCGCGGCTAGCGCGGCGTGAGGGCGACGAGCAGGCCGCCGTCGGCGTCGTACGCCGGGAAGAAGTCGGCGGTCACGGCCTTGGCCGAGCCGGCGCGCGTCCGGATCGAGAGCTTCTCGCCCATGCGCCGCACGCCCCATTCGCGCACGAGCTCGACCGGCTTTGCGTCCGACAGGGCGAGGACGTCGACGACGTTGTTTCCCATCAGCTCGGCCTCCTGGAATCCCGTCAGCTCGAAGACGCCGCGGCCGGCGGCGAGCACGCGGCCGTCCTGGTCGCAGACGACGAAGCCGGTCGCCGGCGCGGGGTAGTAGTCGTCGAGCAGCTCGAACAGGAAGCCGAAGCCGCAGTGCCGGCAGGCGGGCGCCTGCTCGGTGAAGCCCTCGCGGGCGTCGATGTCGACCGAGCGCTGCTTGCAGCGCGGGCAGATGAAGTACGGCACCGGGCCAGGGTAGCCCGTCGCCTACAGCCAGCGCTTCCAGCGGAAGAACACGAGCTGCCCGACCGTTGTCACGACGATCACGCCCCAGGAGAACCCGTAGCCGAGCCGCCAGTGCAGCTCGGGCATGTGGTCGAAGTTCTGGCCGTAGACCCCGACGATGAACGTGGGGACGAGGAGCAGCGACGCGACCACGGCGAGGCGCTTCATCACGTCGTTCTGCTGGTTCGCGATCAGCGACTGATGGTAATCGCGGGCGCTGGAGACGAGGTCGCGTGCGAGGTCGAGCGACTCCGTCGCGCGGAGCAGCTTGTCGTAGACGTCGCCGAGGCGGATCTCGGCGTCGCGGGGTACGACGTCGCGGCCCGCTTCGTCGTCGATGCGTCCGTCGACGAGGCGCCGGACCGCGTCGCGCGTCGGGGTGAGATGGCGGCGGACTTGCAGGATGTCGTGACGGAGGTCCGCGATCCGGCGTCCGATCTCGCGCGCCGTCAGCGCCTCGAGCTTGTCCTCGAGCTCGTCGATCTCGGCGTCGATGTCGTCGACGAGCTCCAGGTACCGCTCCGCGACCACGTCCAGGAGGATCGCGACCTTGATGCCCGGGGCATCGTGCTCGCGGCAGCCCTCGTGGACGGCCGCCGTGTCGAACGGCTCGCCGTCGGGGGGCGTCTTGCGGATGAGCACGAGCTCGTCGGGCAGGACGACGACGTCCAGCTCTTGGTAGTAGACACGGTTCTCCTCGGGGACGACGACCGCGACAAGGAGGACGGCGAAGACGTAGTGGTCGCGGGCGACGATCCGGGGCCGCACGTCGCCGGCCGGGCGGAGCGCCTGCCATTCGTCGACCGACTCGAGCCCGATCGACAGTGCACGACGCAGCTCGTCGCGGTCCGGGTCGAGCAGATCGACGAACGCCGGCGCTACCATCGCCCGTGGGGCCGGCTAGACCCGGGCCGGCTCTTCGGCCTCGGGACGCGGCGCGGTCAGTGCCGTGCCCGCGTGCCCCTCCAGCGCGGCGAGGTAGCGCTCGGCGTCGAGCGCACCCATACAGCCCGAGCCGGCGGCGGTGACCGCCTGGCGGTAGACGTGATCCTGCACGTCGCCGACCGCGAAGACGCCCGGCACGTTCGTCTCGGTCGTCCGGGGCTGCGTGACGAGGTAGCCCGCGTCGTCGTGGTCGAGCCACTCCTTGAACAGCTCCGTGTTCGGATCGTGGCCGATGGCGACGAAGATGCCGTCGGCCGGCTGCTCCCACGTCTCGCCGGTGACCGTATTGCGCAGGCGGACGGCCTCGACCTTGCCGTCCCCGAGCACCTCGTCCAGGACCGCGTTCACGACGAACTCGATCTTGTCGTTCGCGCGGGCGCGATTGACCATGATCTGCGACGCCCGGAACTCGTCGCGGCGATGGACGAGCGTCACCTTGGCGGCGAACTTCGTCAGGAACAGCGCCTCCTCGAACGCGGAGTCGCCGCCCCCGACCACGAAGACCTTCCTGTCGCGGAAGAACGCCGCGTCGCAGGTGGCGCAGGCCGAGACGCCGCGGCCCTTGAGACGGTCTTCCGACGGCAGTCCGAGCCAGCGCGCGCTCGCGCCCGTGGCGAGGATCACCGCGCGGGCGCGGTACTCGTCGTCCCCGACCCAGACGCGGAGCGGCTGCTCCGAGAAGTCGACGCGCGTCACGTCGTCCGTGACGAACTCCGCGCCGAAGCGCTCCGCCTGCCTGCGGAAGTCGGCCATCATCTCGGGCCCCATCACGCCGTCGGCGTACCCGGGGTAGTTCTCGACGTCGCTCGTGATCATCAGCTGGCCGCCCCACGCGAAGCCCTCGATGACGAGCGGCTCCAGATCGGCCCGCGCGCTGTAGAGCGCAGCCGTGTAGCCGGCGGGGCCGCCGCCGACGATGATCAGCTCGCGCACGTCGTTCGTAGTGGTCAAATCGTCCTCCTCAGAATTTCCTATCGCTGTATTAAACGAATCCGGGCGGCTGGACGTTCCCGTCCCTCGGGCAGGCCGCTCTGAGGACTAGAATCGCTGCCCTGCGGTAAGGACGGCGCAGGTCATGGCAGCAACGATCACCTGGGACACGCTCCGGCAGCTCGCCCGCTTCCGCTCCGAGAAGGGCTGCGCGATCAGCCTCTACGTCGACCTCCACCCGTCGACGTCGCCGACCGCGCGCGACCTGGAGAGCCGGATGAACTCGCTCGTCGCCGACGTCGAGAAGCGCGGCGAGAACCGGGGCTACAGCCACGAGCGGAAGCAGGCGCTGAAGGCCGACCTGCAGCGGCTCCGCGACTGGTGGGACGACGAGTTCGACCGCGACGGCCTCCACGGGGCGGCGGTCTTCGCGTCGTCGCTCGACAACTTCTGGCGCGCGCTGCCGCTCGCGGACCCCGTCCGGGACGAGGTACGTCTCTCTCGCGACCTCTACCTCGCGCCGCTCGTTCCGCTGGTCGGCCGCGGCGACGGCGCCCTCGTCGCCTTCGTCTCGCGCGAGCGCGGACAGGTCTTCCGCCTCCGCGGCGGCCGCCTCGAGGAGGTCGTCGACCAGAGCGAGGAGCAGCCCGGCCAGCACGACCAGGGCGGCTGGTCGCAGGCGCGGTACCAACGTCACATCGAGAAGCTCGTCCGCGATCACCTGAAGACCGTCGGGGGCGAGATCGACAAGCGCGTCCGCGGCACCGGTGGCCTCCGGATGGTGATCGTCGCGCCCGAGGAGATGCGAGGCGAGATCGAGGAGAGGCTGTCGAACGAGGCGCGGGAGGCGATCGTCGGCTGGGCGCACGCGCAGGCACACGCCAATCCGACGGAGCTGCTCGGGGTCGTGAAGCCGTACCTGGAGCGGGCGCGCGAGCGTCAGCTCGAAGAGACGCTCGCTCGCTGGGCCGAGGAGGCGGGGCGGAACGGCCGCGCGACGGCGGGCTGGGCGCCAACGCTCGAAGCTGCGTCCGACGGCCGCGTCGACCTCCTGCTCATGCGCGAGGGTGCGAACCGGGCGGCGTTCCAGTGCCCCCGGTGCGGCCGCGGCTCCGCCGATGACGGCGCTTGCCCGCTCGACGGGAACCGGATGGAGCGCCGCGACGACGGCGGCGACCTTGCCGTCCACCACGTGCTCGCGCATGGAGGCTCGGTCATCGCGCTCCGGCGCGGGGATCTCGCCGAACACGACGGCATCGGCGCGCTCCTCCGCTTCTAACTAGGCCGCCTCGATCGCCGGCGGCGCGTCGTCGAGCTCGATCTCGTCGACCTCCTCACTCGCGCGCTCGAGCTTCATCGCGAACTTGTCGAGCCGCTTGTCCGCGTCGGCGTACTTCTTCTGTGCGTGTCCGAGGTGCGTTCCGACGGTCTCGAAGTCGTCGACGAAGCGATCGAAGTCCTTCCCGAGCTCGGAGACGTACGCCATGACCTCATGCGCGTGCTGCTCGATCTGCATTCCGCGCAGGCCGAGCGCGATCACCTGCAGGTACGCGACGAACGTCGACGGCGAGACGGGGAACACGCGCCGGTCGTGCGCGTACTGCAGCACCGCGCTCGTCTTGCCGCAGGCGAGCTCGTAGTAGACGGATTCCGTCGGGATGTACATGAACGCAAAGTCGTACGTCCCCTCCTCCGGGCGGATGTACTTCGTCGCGATCGCGTCGACATGGTTGCGGACGTCTCGGGCGAACGCCTTCTCGTGCAGCTGGCGCTCGTCGTCGTTCTCCGCGGCCACGACGCGCTCGAAGTTGTCGAGCGGGAACTTCGAGTCGACGGGGATCAACTGCCCGACGTGCACGACCGCGTCCACGCGCGCGCCGGAGTCGAATGTGTACTGGATCGAGTAGGCGGACGCCGGCAGCCGGTCGCGGAGCAGGTTCTCGAGCAGCAGCTCGCCGAATCCCCCGCGCGCCTTCGGCGGGCGGAGCGCGTGCTCGAGCCGTGCGAGATCCTTGGCACGCTCGAGCATCTGCGCCGCCGCCGCGTCGACCTTCCCGAGCCGTTCGTGGATGGCCGTCGTCGTCTTCGTCGCCGACTCGAGGCGCCGGTCGACCTTCTGGTCGAGATCCGAGAGCCGCCTGTCGACCGTCTCGGAGAGACCGGCGAGCCTGCGGTCGACCTCGGCCGTGCGCTCGGCAAGCTGCGTCGCCGAGTCCGTGCGGAACGCGGTCAGGTCGGCCCGGAGGACCCTGACGAGCCAGGCGAGGCCGACCGCGAGGACAAGCCCCAGAAGGATGGATGTGACGATGACGACCATTCGAGCCGTCCAACGCTAGAGATCGCGTCGGACGGACTCGCGCCCGCGCCTAGCTCTCTGCTTCTTTCGCGGCCTCGTGCCGCGCAGCCTCCGTGCGCTCCGCCTGCGCGAGCTCCTCGTGCGTCGCAGCCCGGTCCTCGGCCTCGCCCTTCGCCTCCTGGTGCACGCCTTCGCGACGAAGCGAGGCGTCACCAGCGACGTCCCCGGCCGCCTGCTTTCCGCGGCCGAGCAGCTTGTCCAGCAATCCCATTTGCGGCATCTCCTTGTCGATGTTTCCGCAGTGTTTCACAAGAGGGAAACGGCAACGCGGAGGTGGCGGCGGCGGGCTGTGCCGCGCCCAGGGCGTCCAGGCGGGTGCCAGAACGCCGCCGGCTCCGGAGCAAAAAATCAGCACCGGCGAGTCCGAAGACCTACCGGTGCTGAGTGCCAGATCCGACGAGTCCGAAGACCTACCGGATCTGACGCGAGAGTTCTACTCCGTCGGGACGCGGGCTGGCAAGGCTGTTTGCAACCCGGAAAGGCGCTCATTGCGACTTTTTCGTGTCGTCGCGAAGGGAACGTCCGTTCGATCCCGTACCCTTGTCGGCAAGCGATGCAG
The DNA here is from genome assembly GCA_036505325.1 of Gaiellaceae bacterium. Lineage (GTDB taxonomy): Bacteria > Actinomycetota > Thermoleophilia > Gaiellales > Gaiellaceae > PALSA-600. The sequence goes on along the minus strand of DASXTR010000267.1, from coordinate 3,524 downwards.
GACACCTTTGGCCCCGGCGGTGCGCTCGCGCGCGCCCTGCCCGGCTTCGAGCCGCGGCCGGAGCAGGCTGCGCTCGCGGAGGCGGTCGATCGCGCGCTCGCGACGGGCGAGCACCTCGTGGCCGAGGCGGGGACGGGCACGGGGAAGAGCCTCGCGTACCTGATCCCGGCGCTCGGCTCCGGGCGACGGGTCGTCGTCGCGACCGCGACGAAGGCGCTCCAGCGGCAGCTGCTCGAGCAGGACGTGCCGACCGCGGCGCGCACGCTCGGGCGGGACGTCGACGTCGCGGTGCTGAAGGGCCGCCAGAACTACCTCTGCCGCAGGCAGCTGCAGGGCTTCGTCCCGTCGCTGCTCTCGGCGTCGTTCGAGCAACTGCAGCCGTGGATCGACTCGACGGAGACGGGCGATCGCGCGGAGCTCGCCGTCGAGCCGCCGGACGCTGTGTGGTACGAGCTCGCGGTCGGCGCCGACCGGTGCGCCGGCCGGCGGTGCCCGTTCGTCTCGTCGTGCTTCGCCGAGGCGGCGCGCGCCCGCGCGGGCGAGGCCGAGCTCGTGATCGCGAACCACGCGCTCTACTTCGCCGACCTCTCCGCCGGCGGCGGTGTGCTGCCCGAGCACGACGCGGTGGTGTTCGACGAGGCGCACCGTCTGGAGGAGACGGCCGCGACGTGGCTCGGCGGGCGGGTCTCGCGCGCGGGGTTGCGCCGGCTCGCGACGGACGTCGAGCGCGCCACGCGCGAGGCGGGCGAGCCGCTGCCCGCAAGGGCGCTCGACCGCGTGGAGCGCGCGGGCGACCGGCTTCTGCGCGCCGTCGCGCCCGCATCCGGACGGCGGCGGCTGCGCGAACCGCCCGAGCACGAGGTCGCGCTGCTCGCGTCCGCCCTCGCGCAGCTGGCCGACGAGCTGCACGGGAGCGGGGAGGACCTCGACCTGCTCGCCCGCCGCGCGCTCGCCACGGGCGCCCAGGTCGAGGCGTTTCTCGACCCGGGCGAGCTCGAGCGCGTGGTGTGGGCGGAACCGGACGCGGTCGCGTGGGCGCCCGTCGACGTCGGCGACGCGCTGCGGGAGCGGCTCTGGGACGAAGGGCCGACCGCGATCCTCGTCTCCGCGACGCTGACGAACGGCGAGGACGCGCGGTTCGTCCGCCGGCGGCTCGGCCTGGACGAGGCGCGGGAGGTCGTGGTCGGCTCGCCGTACGACTTCGCCGAGCAGGCGCTCCTGTACGTCCCGCGCACGATGCCCGATCCGCGCAGCGAGGGCTTCACCGAGCGCGTGGCAGACGAGGTCGTGTCGCTCCTCGCGCTGTCGGAGGGGCGGGCGCTCGTCCTCACCTCGAGCTATCGCGCGCTCGGGATTCTGCGCGAGCGCGTGTGTGGGCAGGTGCCCTACGAGGTGCTCGTGCAGGGGGAGGCGCCGCGCGAGCGGTTGCTCGAGCGCTTTCGGGCCGAGGTGGACTCGGTGCTGCTCGCGACATCGACGTTCTGGCAGGGCGTGGACATTCCCGGCGAGTCGCTCTCGCTCCTCGTGATCGACAAGCTCCCGTTCTCGGCGCCCGGCGACCCGCTGCACGAGGCGCGCTGCGAGGCGGTCGAGGCCGCGGGCGGCGACTGGTTCCGCGACTTCGCACTGCCGACCGCCATGCTGCAGCTGCGGCAGGGTTTCGGGCGCCTCATCCGCGGCCATGCCGACCGCGGCGTGGTGGCGATCCTCGACCCGCGACTGCGCACGCGCGCGTACGGGCGCGCGTTCCTGGCGGCGCTTCCGCGGTGCCCGCTGGTGGAGGACAGGGCTGCCGTGGCGGCGTTCTTCGGCGCGGGTATGGCGGTAACCGCGTAGCTACAATGCCCGCCTCGTGGCCAAGAAAGCACGCACTCCGGCGCCTCCGAAGCGGTCTCCGGGACCCCGTCAGCGGACGCAGGGACCGCGCGCGCGCACCGACGCGCCCGCCGCCGACGAGCGGCGCAACCGGCTGATCCTCTACGCCGTCGCGGCGTCCGGCGTGGTCGGGCTCGTCGTGGTGATCGCGCTGTTCGCGCTCGGCGGCGGCGGCGGCACCAGCACGAAGGCGGTGGCTGCGGCGATGAAGAGCGCGGGGTGGACGTTCAAGACATATCCCGCTCAGCCGCGCACGCCGCACTACACCTCACTGCCGCCGAAGAAGCCGCTGAAGTACAACTCGTTCCCGCCGACGAGCGGCCGGCACTACTACCAGTGGGTGATCTGGGGCTTCTACGAGGATCCGGTCGACGTGTACCAGGAGGTCCACAACCTCGAGCACGGCGGGATCATCGTGCACTGGGGCGGCAAGGTCCCGGCGTCGGAGGTGGAGAAGATCCGGTCGTTCTACACCGAGGATGCGAACGCGATCCTCGCGGCGCCGCTCCCGAAGCTCGGGAACAAGATCTCGCTCACGGCGTGGACGCACCTCGCGGAAGGGACGAAGTGGAACGACGGCGCCGCCAAGAAGTTCCGCGACGCGTTCCGCTACAAGGCCCCGGAGAGGATCCCGCCCGACAGCCTCAATCCGGGACAGTAGCTACCCTGTCGCCCGCGCCTCGCCGGGGTGGCGGAACTGGTCAGACGCGCCCGGCTTAAAACCGGGTGCCCCTCGCGGGCATGGGGGTTCGACTCCCTCCCCCGGCATTTGTCATACCGAACGCTGTTATACGCATCAGTATAATACCGTCAGGTATGAGCGACAACCCGTTCCGCTACGGCGCGCTCGCGCTCGACGAGGCCTTCACCGACCGGGAGGAGGAGATCCGGGAGCTGACCGCCGACATCCGCAACGGCCAGGACGTCGTCGTCTTCGGGCCGCGGCGGTACGGCAAGACGTCGCTCGTCTGGCGGGTCTCGCGCGACCTGATCGCCCGGGGCCTCCTCGTCGCACACGTCGACCTGATGACGGCGCCGACGAAGCAGCTCCTCGCCGAGAAGCTCGCGCGCACGATCCACGCCGACATCGCATCGCGCGTCGAGCGAGCGCGCGAGCGCGCCCTGCAGGTGTTCCGCGGCCTCCGCGTGCAGCCGCGCATCACGATCGATCCGGACGACGGAAGCGTCTCGTTCGCATTCGACACCGCGCGGACGCCGGCCGACGTCGACGCGACGCTCGAGCGGCTGCTCGAGCTCCCGGGCGAGCTCGGCGCGGAGCGGAAGCGCAAGGTCGCGCTCGTGCTGGACGAGTTCCAGGAGATCACCGAGCTCGACCCACACCTCCCGAAGCTGCTGCGCGCGGTGTTCCAGACCCAGCCCGAGGTGGCGCACGTTTACCTCGGATCGAAGCGCCACCTCCTGCAGCGCATCTTCAACGACGCGAACGAGCCGTTCTGGCGCTCCGCGAAGCAGATGGAGCTCGGCCTGATTCCCGTACCGCGCTTCCGCGAGTTCCTCCGCGCCCGCTTCGCTGCGACCGGGAAGCGCGTCGACGACGCCGTGCTGGACCCGATGCTGGAGCTGACGCACGGACATCCGTACGCGACGCAGGAGCTCGCCTACTTCGTCTGGGAGCAGGCCGGCTCGCG
>DASXTR010000266.1:0-20114 GCA_036505325.1 Gaiellaceae bacterium | reverse complement strand
CCCTTCGAGCTCCCCGGCGAGGACGGCTACGGCGGGACCGGGCTGCGCGACCAGCCGGTCGCGATCCAACAGGCGCTCGGGTGGCTCGAGCCGATCGCCGCTGCGCTCGCCGAGACCGGCGCGCGGGCCGAGACCGTCGCGTTCCCGACCGCCGACCGAGGCGACGACCTCGCCCGGCTTGCGAAGCTGTGGTCGGCGACCGATGCGGTGGTGGGCGATCCAGACGACGTGAAGACTCTGACCAGAGTGGGTCTTCCCGTCACAAGGCTCGTCTCGCCGCTGGAGGAGGCCGCGTGATCGGCAACGGCTACCTGCCGATTGCCGACCACGGCCTGATCGGCAACCACCACTCGGTCGCGCTCGTCGGGACCGACGGGACGATCGACTGGTACTGCTGCCCGCGCTTCGACTCCCCAAGCGTGTTCGGTGCGCTGCTCGACAAGGACAACGGCGGCTACTTCCGGATCGCGCCGCAGGTCGCCCAGTACACGCGCAAGCAGCTCTACCTCCCCGACACGAACGTGCTGATCACGCGCTTCCTCACCCCGGACGGCGTCGGCGAGGTGCACGACTTCATGCCAGTCGACCGCCCCGGCGAGCTCATCGGCCGCCATCGCCTGATCCGGCGCGTGATCGCCGTCCGCGGCGAGATGCCGTTCACGGTCGAAGTCGAGCCGCGGTTCGACTACGGACGCCAGGGACACGAAGTCCGGATCGACGAGAACGGGGTGCTGTTCGACAACCCGATGCTCACGCTGTCGCTGGCGACGACGACGCCGCTCGAGCGCCGGGGGCTCGGGGTCGTCGGCCGGATCCCGCTCGCCGCCGGCCAGACGGCGACCTTCGCGCTCGAGCCGGTCGAGGAGGCGCGCGTACCCGCGCCCTGCTCCCGGGCCGAGGCCGACGAGCTGTTCCGCGAGACCGCCGACTACGGGCGAGCGTGGCTCGCGCGCTCGCGCTACCGCGGCCGCTGGCGCGAGATGGTGCACCGGTCGGCGCTCACGCTCAAGCTCCTCACGTACCGTCCGACCGGCGCGATCGTGGCGGCGCCGACGACGAGCCTGCCGGAGGTCGTCGGCGGGTCACGCAACTGGGACTACCGCTACACGTGGATCCGCGACGCCGCGTTCTCGCTCTTCGCACTCCTCCGCCTCGGCTTCACCGAGGAGGCGGGCGCGTTCATGACCTGGCTCACGGACCGCTTCGAGGAGCCGTCCGAAGGCGCCGGCCCGCTGCAGATCATGTATGGCATCGACGGCCGCAGCGACCTTCCGGAGGAGGAGCTGACCCACCTCGAGGGCTACATGGGCTCGGCGCCGGTCCGGATCGGCAACGACGCAGCGGGGCAACTCCAGCTCGACATCTACGGCGAGCTGATCGACTCGGTCTACCTCTACAACAAGTACGGGGAACCGATCTCGCACGACGCGTGGTCGGGGCTGCACCACGTCGTCGAGTGGGTGTGCGACAACTGGGACCAGGCCGATGAGGGCATCTGGGAGACGCGCGGCGGCCGCCAGCGGTTCACGTACTCGCGTCTCATGTCGTGGGTCGCGATCGAGCGCGCGATCCGCGTCGCGCGGCAGCGCGGTCTGCCCGCCGATCTCGTCCGCTGGCTCGCCGCGCGCGACGACATCTACGCGCGGATCATGGCGCGCGGCTGGCACGAGGGCCGCCGCGCGTTCGTGCAGCACGAGAACACGCACGTCCTCGACGCGTCGGTGCTGCTGATGCCGCTGGTGAAGTTCGTTGCGCCCACCGACCCGCGCTGGCTCTCGACGCTCGACGCGATCACGGACGAGCTCGTGTCGGACAGCCTCGTCTACCGCTACAACCACGAGGCGTCGCCGGACGGCCTCGTCGGGCGCGAGGGGACGTTCTCGATCTGCACGTTCTGGTACGTCGAAGCGCTCGCGCGCGCGGGCCGCCTGGAGGAGGCGCGGCTCACGTTCGAGAAGATGCTGACGTACGCCAACCACGTCGGCCTGTACGCCGAGGAGATCGGGCCGTCGGGCGAGCAGCTCGGCAACTTCCCGCAGGCGTTCACGCACTTGGCGCTGATCAGCGCGGCGTTCACGCTCGACCGGCTGCTCGGCTAGCAGCGTCGACCCCACTCCGGAGTGAGGCCATGGCCGTTGGGACACGTCCCGACTCCGAGTGAGGCCATGGCTGTTCGGGACACGTCCCCACTCCGGAGTGTGGCCATGCGCGTTCGGGACACGTCCCGTCTCCGGAGTCAGGCGACCGGCCGACTACGACGAGGCGCGCGCCCAGTCGGCGCCGACGTGCTCGAGGATCGTCGTCAGGAGCTCGAACGAGTTGAGGACGTGCTCGCGCGCGAGCTCGCGGGCGCCCGTGGCCGATCCCGCTGCGAGCGCCTGGCGGATCGCGCGATGCTCCTCGACGTTGCGCTCGTAGAGGCGGTCGACCGATTCGTCGCCGGGGGCCCATACCGCGGGGCCGCTGAATGTGCGGCGCGCCGCCTTCGCGACCTGCTCGATATACGGCACGTCGGCCACGCGGTAGATCACGTCGTGGAACGCGTGGTTCGCGCGCACCCAGTCGGCCGTCAGCTCGCGCCGGTCGGCGCCGGGCTCGCGCGCGCGCAGCGCGCGCACGAGGCGCTCGAACCGCCGCTCCGCCTCGCCGAGCTCGGCGAGCGCCTCGGGCGTCATCTTCCGCGCCGCGAGCTCCGTCGCGAGCGACTCGAGCTCGGCTCGGACGAGGAACGCCTCGTACAGCTCCTCCCGCGAGAGCGTGCGGACGCGGACGCCGCGGTTCGGGACGAACGAGACGAGGCCGAGCGCGGCGAGCCGCCGCAATGCCTCGCGCACGGGCGTGCGCGAGACGCCGAACCGCTCCGACAGCTGCTCCTGGCGCAGCACCGATCCGGGCGCCAGCTCGCCGGAGACGATCGCCTCCTCGATCAGCGCCGCAAGGTCGTCCGCCTTCGTGGATTCGAGGCTCACGGAAGACGATCGTACGCGCGGAAGGTCGTGAATTCGACCATCTCCTCGCCCAGCGCGACCTCGGCGAAGACCTCCTTCGCCGCGTCGCCCGCCTCCACGCGCTCGATCTCCTCGCGGACGCGGCCCTCGTCGAAGTGCCCGGAGCGCACCCACGACCAGACCTGCGAGCGTGAGATCTCGGCCGTCGCCATGTCCTCCATCAGGTTGTCGATCGCGGCGGCGCCGACACCGTTCAGCCACGCGTCGAGGTAGCGCACCCCGACGCTGACGTTGGTGCGCAACCCGTCGTCCGTGATCTCACCGCCCGGGACGTCGAAGTCGAGCAGCTGATCCTCGGTCACGTCGACGTCGTCGCGCATGCGGTCGAGCTGGTTCGGCCGGTCGAACTCCGCCAGCGCGACGGCGACGAGGTCCGGGTGCGCGACCCATGTGCCGTCGAACCCGTCGCCGGCCTCCCGCTGCTTGTCCGCGGTCACCTTGGCGAGCGCGACCTCGTTCACCTCGGGGTCCCGGCGCGACGGGATGAATGCGGCCATCCCGCCCATCGCGTGCGCACCGCGCTTGTGACAAGTTGTCACAAGGAGCTCGGTGTACGCGCGCATGAACGGGACGGTCATCGTCACCTGCGCGCGGTCGGGGAGCAGCGCGCCGGTCTTCTTGATGCACGAGAAGATGTAGTCCCAGCGGCCGGCGTTGAGGCCGATCGAGCGCTCGCGCAGCTCGTACAGGATCGCGTCCATCTCGAATGCGGCCGTGATCGTCTCGATGAGGACGGTCGCGCGGATCGAGCCGCGCGGTAGGTCGAGCGCGTCCTCCGCGAGGCGGCACGCGTCGTTCCAGAGGCGCGCCTCCTCGTGCGACTCGAGCTTCGGGAAGTAGAAGTACGGGCCGGTGCCGCGCTCGAGCTGCTCGCGCGCGTTGTGGAAGACCGTGAGCCCGAAGTCGAACAGCGACGCGCTGATCGGCTCGCCGTCGACCTCGTGGTGGCGCTCGACGAGGTGCCACCCGCGCGGGCGGACGAGCAGCGTCGCGATCTCGTCGTTCAGGCGGTAGCTCTTCTCGCCGGTGTCCAGCGTGATCGTCCGCCGCACCGAGTCGTGGACGTTGCGCTGGCCGTCGACGACGTTCTCCCACGTCGGCGAGTTCGCGTCCTCGAAGTCGGCCATGAAGACCTTCGCGCCCGAGTTGAGCGCGTTGATCATCATCTTGCGGTCGACCGGGCCGGTGATCTCGACGCGGCGGTCGACGAGGTCGGCGGGCGGCGGCGCGACGGTGAAGTCCTCCGGCGCGCCGACGAACGACGGCCGCTGCCCCTGCTTCTCGCGCCGCCGCTCGAGCAGGCGCTTCCGCTCCGGGCCGAGCTCGCGGTGGAGGCGCTCGACGAACGCGAGCGCCTCCCGCGACAGGACCTGGACCTCAGTCGTGCTCAGAACTGGGCCTCCTCCGTCGAACCCGTGAGCGCGAGCGTCGAGGCGTCCTTCGACACGGCCTGCACGACGCGGTCGAAGTAGCCGGCGCCGACCTCGCGCTGGTGCTTCGTCGCCGTGTAGCCCTCGGCCTCGAGCTCGAACTCGCGCTCCTGCAGCTCCACGTACGCAGACATACCACGTTCGCTGTAGCCGCGCGCGAGCTCGAACATCCCCGCGTTCAGCGAGTGGAAGCCGGCCAGCGTGATGAACTGGAAGCGGTAGCCCCACTCCGCGAGCTGCTGCTGGAAGCGCGCGATCGTGTCGTCGTCCAGGTGCCTGCGCCAGTTGAACGACGGCGAGCAGTTGTACGCGAGCAGCTTGCGAGGGTGCCGCTCGTGGATCGTCTCCGCGAACAGGCGCGCCTCCTCGAGGTCCGGCGTCGAGGTCTCGCACCAGATCACGTCCGCGTATGGCGCGTACGCCAGCCCGCGCGCGATCGCGGCGTCGATGCCGTCGTTGACGCGGAAGAAGCCCTCGGCCGTGCGCTCGCCGTTCACGAACGGCGCGTCGCGCTCGTCGACGTCCGAGGTCAGGAGCGTCGCCGAGAGTGCATCCGTGCGCGCGACGAGCACCGTCGGCACGTTGAGCACGTCCGCAGCGAGGCGCGCCGCCGTGAGCGTCTTGACGAACTGCGACGTCGGAACGAGCACCTTGCCCCCGAGGTGGCCGCACTTCTTCTCCGCGGCGAGCTGGTCCTCGAAGTGAACTCCGGCGGCGCCCGCCTCGACCATCCCCAGCATCAACTCATAGGCGTTGAGGGCGCCGCCGAAGCCTGCCTCCGCGTCCGCGACGATCGGCGCGTACCAGTCGGTGCCGTTGCGGCCCTCGCTCCAGTCGATCTGGTCCGCGCGCCGAAGCGCCGCGTTCAGCCGCCGGACGAGCGCCGGCACGCTGTTGGCGGGGTAAAGACTCTGGTCCGGGTAGGTCCCACCCGCGAGATTCGCGTCTGCTGCGACCTGCCACCCGGAGAGGTAGATCGCCTGCAACCCGGCCCGCACCATCTGGACGGCCTGGCCGCCGGTCATCGCGCCGAGCGCGTTGACGTAGCCGCCGCTCGTGAGCAGGCGCCACAGCCGCTCCGCGCCGATCCGCGCGAGCGTGCACTCGGGGACGACCGAGCCGCGCAGCCGCACGACCTCCTCGGCCGTGTACGTCCGCTCGATCCCGGCCCAGCGCTCGTCCTGGGCCCACTGTTGCTCGAGCTGCTGCACCTGCTCTTGGATCCGATCTGCGACGCTCATGCAATCTCCCTCGTCTCGATGGTCGGCGGAGTTGGATCCTATACAGCAAGTTAGGAAGTCGTCAACCGCCATTCTGCAGGATTATGGTCTTGATTTCGGATCCAAGGCATTCTATCCTCTGTATCGATTTCGGATCCAGAGACGAGAGGAGGCCGCATGGCCACCGCGACCACCATCCCCGACGAGACCCGCGAGAGCGTCCCGGCCTCCCCGCAGCGGCCGACGACCGCAGAGCTCGCCGAGTGCACGTGCCCGGAGTTCTGCGAGCGCGACCACGACCTCGACTGACCGCTTCGTGCCTCCCGCAATCGGTTGAGCAATCGGTTGCGCCGGACGCGCCCGATGTCCAGAATCGGGCGCATCCGAAGGGGAGGTTCGAACGTGGCGATCGACTCGCAGAGCACGGCCGACCTGCGGCTCGCCCGGGACGGCGGCTCGCCGGCGCGCACGCGTCCGGAGCGGCCGATGTTCCCCGGCGGGATGGAGGTCGGCGACGAGGAGCTCCAGGCGCTCGAGCGCGTGATCCGCAGCCGGAACCTCTTCCGCTACTACGGCGTCGGCGACGGCCCCGCCGAGGTGGCGAGCTTCGAGGCCGAGTTCGCCGAGCACCTTGGCGCGGCTCACGCGCTCGCCGTCAACGCCGGCTCGTCGGCCCTGATCTGCGGCCTGATCGGAAGCGGTGTCGGGCCCGGCGACGAGGTGATCGTCCCCGCCTACACCTGGAACGCCACGCCGAACGCCGTCATCGCCGCCGGCGCGGTGCCCGTGCTCGCGGAAGTCGACGACTCGCTGACCATCGATCCGGCCGACGTCGAGCGGAAGATCACGGCGCGGACCAAGGCGCTCCTCCCCGTGTACATGCGCGGCAGCACGGGCGACCTCCGCGCGCTGCAGGAGCTCGCGCGGCGCCACGGGCTCGCGTTGATCGAGGACGCGTGCCAGGCGGCGGGCGCGTCCTTCGAGGGCCGGCCGCTCGGCACGTTCGGCGACGCCGGCGCGTTCAGCCTCCAGTTCAACAAGATCATCACGACCGGCGAGGGCGGCGTCATGGTCACGAACCGCCGCGACGTTTACGAGCTCGCCATCGAGGTGCACGACTGCGCCGGTCCCGTCCGCCAGGGCGGCGACCCCCCGCGGTTCCCCGGCTGGAACTTCCGCGCCTCCGAGCTCACCGGCGCCGTCGCGCGCGTCCAGCTGAGGCGGCTCGACGGCCTGCTCGAGCGGATGCGCGCGAACCACGCGCGCCTCGCGGGCGCGGTCGCGGAGCTCCCCGGCCTGACGCTCCGGCGGTCGAACGACGCCTCGGGCGACGCCGGGATGACGCTGATCGCGTTCGCGGAGACGCCCGCGCTCGCCGCCGACGCGGTCGGGGCGCTGCAGGCCGAGGGCGTCCCAGCGCTGCAGATCTACGACCCGGGCTTCGTCGACCTCCACGTGTATCCGTTCTGGCGGCCGGTGCTCGAGCGAATCGCGGCGGCAGGACTCCCCGCGCCCGACTGCCCACGTACGCTCGACCTGCTGGGACGCGCCGTACACGTCGACGTGCCGCCGCAGCTCGACGACGAGGATCTGGGGGAGTACGAGCTCGCATTCCGGAAGGTGGCGCTCGGGGTGCTTGCTTGACGGTGCGGGCAGGCGTCGTGGGCGGCGGTCTCGTCGCCCAGGCGATGCACTTGCACTACCTCGCCGCGAAGCCCGACCGCTTCACGATCACGGCGCTCGCGGAGCCGAGCCGCACCGTGCGCGAGGCGCTTGGCGCGCGCTACGGCATCCCCGGCCTCCACGCCGACTACCGCGAGTTGCTGGGCGCAGGCGACGTCGACGCCCTCGTCGTGTCCTCGCCCGCCGGCACGCACGCGGAGATCGTGCCGGCGGCACTCGACGCGGGAGTCCACGTCTTCGTCGAGAAGCCGATGTGCATCACGCTCCGCGACGCGGACGCGATCGTGGCGGCGCGCGACCGGACCGGGCTCGTCGTGCAGGTCGGGACAATGAAGCGCTTCGACCCCGCGTACGAGGCGATGCTCGAGGCGCTTCCGGAGTCGGCCGCCGACCTGCGCTACGTGAGCGTCGTCGTCAACGACCCCGAGTTCGAGCCGTACTTCGCCCCCGGCGAGATCGTCCGCGGCGCGGACGTCCCGCAGGACGTCATCGATGCGACCCGCCGCAGCGAGGCCGAGCAGGTCGAGGAGGCGGTCGGCGCAGGCGACCCCGACACCGTGCGCGCCTTCTCCGAGGCCTACCTCGGCTCGATGATCCACGACCTCAACGCTGTGCACGGGCTGCTCGAGCGGCTCGGCGAGCCCCTGCCCGCGCAGGTCGTCGCCGGCGACTGGTGGAACGAGGGGCGCGCCGTCACCGGCGCGCTGCGCCTCGCGAACGGCGCGCGGTGGGACAACGCGTGGATCCAGCTCCTCGCCACGCACGAGTACCGCGAGTCGATCACGCTCTACTTCGCCGACTCGGTGCACTCGCTGCTCTTCCCCTCGCCGTGGCTGAAGCAGCATCCGACGGTCTACCGGCGCGCCCGGCGCGTCGACGGGACGAACGAGGCGGTCGAGACGACGAGCCACGACGAGTCGTTCTCGCGCGAGCTCGACCACTTCCACGCTTGCGTCACCGAGGGCGTGCCGTGCCGCACGCCGCCCGAACAGGCGCGGCTCGACATCGAGGTGCTGACGTCGATGTTCAACGCGTCGCGCGCGTGACGCGCGCCGCAATCGTCGGCACGGGGTTCGTGGCGCGCGTGCACGCACACGCGCTGCGCGAGCTCGGCGTGCCGGTCGTCGCGGTCTGCGGCCGCTCGACCACGCAGGCCTTCGCGGACGAGGTCGGCGCGCCGCCCTACGACGACCTCGGGCGGCTGTTCGACGCAGAGGACGTTGACGTCCTCCACGTCTGCACGCCGAACGCCTTCCACGCCGAGCAGGCGCTCGCTGCCCTCGAGCGGGGCCTCCACGTCGTCTGCGAGAAGCCGCTCGCCGTCTCGTCCGCCGAGGCCTCGGCGCTCGTCCGTGCCGCCGCGCGTGCGGGCCGCGTCGGGGCCGCCTGTTACCACGTCCGCGGCTACCCGCTCGTGCGCCGGATGCGGGACGACGTCGCAGCCGGGACGATCGGCGCAGTCCGCTCCGTCCACGGCCGCTACGCCTGTGACGACATGATCGTCGCCCCCGGCGGGTGGCGCCTCGACCCGGAGGCGTCCGGCCCGTCGTACGTCGTCGGCGACCTCGGTACGCACTGGTTCGACCTCGCCGAGCACGTCACGGGCCTGCGCGTCAGCGAGGTCTTCGCCCAGTTCGTCGGCGAGCCGCTCGAGGACTACGCAGCGCTCCTCCTGCGCTTCGAGAGCGGAGCGGTCGGGTCGGTCGTGCTCTCGGCGGGCTTCGCGGGCCGCAAGAACCAGCTCCTCTTCGAGTGCGAGGGCGACGCGGGCGGCCTGACGTGGGACCAGGAGAAGCCGAACACGCTGCTCGCACGCGGCCGGGACGAGACGCGCGTCGTCGTCAAGAACGCCGGCCCGCTCGCCCGGTATCCCGCGGGCCACGCCGAGGGGTACGGCGGCGCGTTCCGCAATGTCTTCGCGAACGTCTATCGCGCGATCGCCGGCGAGCCGCACGACCCGTTCCCCACGTTCGAGGACGGCGTGCGCGGCGTCGCGACCCTGGAGGCCGCGGTCACGAGTGCGCGCGAAGCGCAGTGGGTCGCAATCGCGTCCGCCTAGTCGTCAGGATGCAAACTCGCGTAGGCCTTACTGACCTTGTCGTCGAAGCTCTCGACGCGGACGTCGTCCCAGCCGCGCTTCTCGGCATGTATCGCAGTGGCTACCGCGTAGGCATCGGGAAGCTTGAGGCCGGTCCGTGCGCGTACGGCTGCCGCTCGTTTCGCGAGCGCCATGTCGACGGTGATCGTCTCGATCCCAAAGCGGACGAACATCGCGTCGACCGTGGCAGCGGCCGCGGTACCCCCGGCTTTCAGCGGCCCGATGAGCACCTCCGTGTAATTCACGGCAGACACGAGCCTGCGCGTACCGGCCTCCATCGCCTCCCGCATGCGCTCAACAGCGTGATCGTGGTTCGCGTCGTCGCGCCCGAGGTAGGCGATCAGGACGTCAGCGTCGAAGACGGCTACGGCCACTCGCGGCGCAGCTCGTCCAGATAATCAGGCGGGTAGACGGACGCATCGAACACGCCGGCAAATTCCGCAACCAGATCGTCGGCCCGGACCAGCTCGAGCCGACCGGGCCCGATCACCTGAACGCGCAGATCGTCCCCCGGCTCCAGGCCGGCCTCTCTCAGGACGTCGACCGGCAGCGTCACCTGATTCTTCCGCGAGATGACGGTCATCCCTTTACTTTAGCAGAGGAAAGTAAAGGAGCCGAGCCGCGCCACTTTCGAACCCCGTGCCGCCCTCGGCGGACCACGAGCGGCAGCACGAACGCCAGCGCGATGAGGCAGAGCGACGCCGCGAGCAGGAGCGTCGCGAGCGCGTTCACCTCGGGCGTGATCCCGAACTTGACCTGCGTGTAGATGTAGATCGGCAGCGTGTTGTCGGCCCCGATCAGGAACAGCGTGATGATGAACTCGTCGAGCGAGAGCGTGAACGCGAGCAGCGCACCGGCGAAGACCGCGGGCATGATCAACGGCAGCACCACGTAGCGCAGGCGCCTGAAGGTGTTCGCGCCGAGGTCGCTCGCCGCCCGCTCGAGCGCGGGGTCGAAGCCCTGGAGGCGTGCCGCCACGAGCAGCAGCACGAACGGCGTCGTGTAGACGCTCTGCCCGATCACGGCCGTCTGCGGCGAGAGCTGGAACTCGAACACGCTCGTGAAGAGAACGAGGAGGCTGATCCCGATCAGGAGCCCCGGGATCATGATCGGAAGCGTCATTCCAATCCGGATTCCATTCCGGAAAGGAAGCCGGGAACGCACGAGCGGGAATGCGGCGGCGGTGCCCACGACGGTGCTGATCACAGTCACCTCGGCGGCGATCTTCAGCGTCGTCGAGAGCGCGTCCTTGATCTGGTAGTTGGAGAAGACATCCCCGTACCACTTCGTCGTCCAGCCGGTGAAGGGGAACGTGCCGTACCGGTTCGCGTTGAAGCTGAACGCGACGAGCAGCGCCACCGGCGCGAACAGGAACACGTAGACGAGGACCGCCCAGGCCCCGAACACGGCGCGCACGAGACCGGCCCGCGGGGAGACGACCTCAACGTCCCGAGGCATACGGATCCTTGATCTCGAGCGAGCGCCGGAAGATGACGAGCAGCACCACGATCAGCGCGGCGATGAGGAGCGACGCCGCCGCACCGCGCGTGTACGCCGCCCCGCTGAAGAAGTTGACGATGAGGTTTCCGATCATCACGCCCTTCGCGCCGCCGACGAGCTGCGGCGCCAGGTACTCGCCGAGGATCGGGATGAAGACGAAGATGACGGCCGTCGTGAGACCCGGCTTGATCTGCGGAAGCAGGATGCGCCGCATCGCCGTGACGGGCCGGGCGCCGAGGTCCATCGCTGCCTTGAACTGATCCCAGTCGAAGCGCTCGAGCGACGCGTACAGCGTCAGCGCCGCGAACGGGAAGTAGAGGTACACGAGCACGAGCACGACAGCCGGCCGGTCGTACAGGAAGAACGAGACCGGCCGGTCGGTCACGTTGAGCCACTGCAGCAGGCGGTTGATCGCGCCCTGCTCGCCGAGGATGTTCAGCCAGGAGTAGACGCGGAGCAGATAGCTCGTCCAGAACGGCAGGATCACGAGGACGAGCAGCGTGCGCTGCCACCGACGGGGCACGTAGCGGACGAGCCAGTACGCGAACGGGAAC
The DNA here is from genome assembly GCA_036505325.1 of Gaiellaceae bacterium. Lineage (GTDB taxonomy): Bacteria > Actinomycetota > Thermoleophilia > Gaiellales > Gaiellaceae > PALSA-600. The sequence continues at coordinate 8,621 of DASXTR010000266.1, read as the reverse complement.
GCGACCGCGATCGTCAGCACGGTCGCGAGCACGGACACCCAGATCGTCGCCCACAGTGTCCGGACATAGGTCGGGACGCTGAAGAAGTACTGGTAGTTGTCGAGCGTCCATTCGTGGACGACGTTGTAGTCGACGACCTTCCAGAAGCTGTAGGCGACGACGATGCCGAGCGGCACCGCGAAGAAGGCGCCGTAGAGGACGAGTGCGGGTGCGAACCCGGCGTACTCCGCGAGCGGGAAGCGCCGCGCGCCGGTCCGCCCGCCGACCGCTGCGGGCGCGAGCGCCTCCGGGTCGGCGGGACGGGTCGGAGCGGTTGTCACGTCGATACTGCTACGCGCCGAACACCTCGTTGAAGGCGTCCACGTACGCCTGCTCGTTGCCCGCGGGGCCCTTGATCGTCATCTTCAGGGCCTTCTCGGGCTGGTTGTAGAGCAGCCGCCGCGCGCGGTCGCCGTGACCCTGGTTGACGAGCATCTTCCAGGCCTTCTCGTTGAAGAGCGGGCGGCCGTTCGTGAGGAAGTTCTTCGCGATCCACGGAGCCTGCTCGGCCGTGTTGATGAACTTCTCGAACGAGTCCTTGTTCTTCGAGGCCTTCACCATCTGCTCGGAGTCGATGAAGCCGACCGTGCCTTCCTTCGGGTACGTGGGCTTCACGACCGGGCCGCCGGCGTCCTTGACGCGGTCGTCGGTGCCGAGGTTCGTGATCCCGATCCACGCCGAGCCGTCGGCGAGTGCGCGCACGACCTCGTTGTTCTGCGACGCGAGCTTGAGCACGTTCGGCTTCAGCTCCTTGAGGTACGCCTTCGCCTTCGAGATCTCCGCGGTCGACATCGAGTACGGCTTCTTCGCGCCGGTCGCGCGCGCCGCGATCGCCATCACGTCGGTCGGGATGTTCTCGAGCGAGATCTTGCCCTTGTAGCGCTTGTCGAGCAGCGCGTGCCACGAGTCGGGCTTCGTCTTGACGTACTTCGGGTTGTAGTAGATCTGGACGGTGGACCACGAGAACGGGTAGCCCATGTAGTTCGAGCCGTCCTTCCAGAACGAGAAGTTCCGGGCGATCGAGAAGAGCTGCTTCGACACCGGCAGCGACGAGAGGTCGAACGACTCGGTCAACCCGTCCTTGTGGTACTTCGGCACCCAGAGCGCGTCGCCCGACACGATGTCGAACTGGCTCCCCGTGCGCTTGATCTTGAGGTAGGCGTCGGCGTTGTCGGAGAACAGGGTCGGCCGCGCCTGGATCGCGGTCGCCTTCTTGACGGCGGCCAGCTGGTCGTTTGCGTAGTGGTCGGACCAGGTCAGCCAGGTAAGGGTCGTAGCTTCGAGCTGCGCGAGCCCGGCGTACGCCGGGTTCGCGACGACCAGGCCGAGCGTCCCGGCCGCGCCCGCCTTCAGCATGTCCCCCCGGGTGAAGCGGCGTTCGTACAAGCTCACGTCTCCTCCTCTTGATGCGATTCCGGAAGCAGGACTGCGTCGTCGGGGTCCCACCAAAGCGTCACCTCCTGGTCGAGTTTCAGATCGCGCTCGCTCATCTGCTCGCGGCCGAAGAGCGACGCCAGCACCGGCAGCTCCACCTCGTCGCAGGCGACCGCGACCCGCGTCTGGTTGCCGAGGAACGAGGTCTGCAGGATGCGGCCCCTGAGGCCGTCCCGCGGCTCAGTCGAGATGTGGATCGACTCGGGCCGCACCATCAGCACGGAGCCGTTCGCGGATCCGCCCGGCCCGGTCAGGAAGTTCGACTCGCCGATGAAGTCGGCCACGAATCGGGACGTCGGGCGATGGTAGATCTCACTCGGAACGCCGGTCTGCTCGACGCGCCCGTCGTTCATGACCGCGATGCGAGTGGCCATCGACATGGCCTCCTCCTGGTCGTGCGTGACGTAGACGAACGTGGTGCCGACGTCACGGTGGATCTGCGCGAGCTCGACCTGCAGGCGCTTGCGCAGCTTCAGGTCGAGCGCTCCGAGCGGCTCGTCGAGGAGGAGCACGGCGGGCCGGTTCACGAGTGCACGCGCGACGGCGACGCGCTGCTGCTGGCCGCCGGAGAGCTGGCCGGGGAGCCGCCCGGCGACGTGCTCGAGGCCGACGAGCTCGAGCGCCTCGGTCGTGCGGGTGCCGGCCTCGTGCCGCGGGACCCGCGCCATCTTCAGGCCGAACGCGACATTGTCCCGCACCGTCATGTGTGGGAAGAGCGCGTACGACTGGAACACCGTGTTCACCGGCCGGCGGTGCGGCGGCAGGCGGTCGACCCGCCGGTCGCGAATCACGATCTCGCCGGTCGTCGGGGCGACGAAGCCGCCGATCAGGTTGAGCGTGGTCGTCTTCCCGCAACCGGACGGGCCGAGGAGGCAGAAGAACTCGCCCTCGGCGATCTCGAGGTCGGTCTCGGTCAGTGCGAGCTGGCCGCCGTAGCGCTTGCTGACGCCGCGGAGCGAGATCGCCGCCGGTGCGCCCCCCACCGGAGGTGCTGTATTCACCGGAGGTGCTGGATTCACCGGAGGTGCTGGATTCACCGGACGTCCTCGCAGCCGCACGAGCGGCGCCGCACGAGGGTCACCGGGATGCGCACCTCACGCCGCTCGGCCTCCTCCTCGTCCATCGCCTCCACGAGCAGCGAGGCCGCAGCCCGGCCGACCTCAGCCGGGTCATAGCCGACGGCCGTCAGCGACGGCTCGAGCAGCGCGCCGAAGTACGGGTCGTCGAAGCTCACGAGCGCGATCTCGCCGGGCAGCGAGAACCCGAGCTCGCGGCAGACGGCGAGGGCCCCGAGCGCGAGCTCCGCGCTGGAAGCAAGAATCGCGGTCGGGCGCGGGTCGAGCTCGAGCAGCGCGCGGGTCTCCTTCGCTCCGGCCGCCTGCGTCCACGGACACGCGCGGACGAGGTCCGGCGAGGGGTCCGCCCCGCTCCGGGCGACCGCAGCCACGAATGCGTCGAGGCGCTCGCTTCCGGAGGTCTCCTGCTGCGACCCGGCGATCAGCGCGATCCGCGTGTGACCGTGACCGCGCAGATGCTCGACGAGCAGCTCGATCCCGGCGGCGTTCTCGAGCGTCACGGCGCCCGCGCCCGCGCCGTCGACGACGCTGTCGAGGAAGACGCACGGCGTGCCCGTGTCGCCGACGACCCGGTCGAAATCGCCGGCACCCGCGCCCGCCGTCGCGACGAGGAGGCCGTCGACCTGATGGTTCACGAGCGTCCGCAGGGCCGCCAGCTCGCTGTCGACGCTCTGCTCGGAGTCCATCAGCATCACGCGATACCCGGCCGCCTCGAGCACGCTCTGGGCGCCCTTCAACGACGCCGCGTAGAACGGACTCGCCACGTCCGGGACGACGAAGCCGACGGTGAACGTCCTCCGGGTCCGGAGCGAGCGGGCGAGCGGCGAGGGCTGGAAGCCGAGGCGCTCGGCGGCCTCGATCACGGCCGCCCGCGTCGCGGCCGAGAGCTCTCCGCGCCCGTTGAGCGCGCGCGACGCCGTGGACGCCGAGACGCCTGCCGAGGCGGCGACGTCGGCGAGGGTCGCGCCGCGTCGCCTGCGGGTGACCTGATCCGAAAATCGATTGCGCAAGCGATTGCCGACGCTGACATAGTCGAATCCACCGTGTCAAGCGATCCGGTCAGGCTCGGCGTTGCGGGTCTCGGCGGCATGGGGCTCGTGCACGCGCTGAACGCGCGGGAGCTCGACGGTGCGCGCCTCGTGGCGGTCGCGGCGGCACGGCCCGGGCGGGCCGGGGAGGTCGCTGCGGAGCTCGGCGTGGACGCCTGCACCTACGACGAGCTCAACGGCCGGGAAGACGTCGACGCCGTCGTCGTCGCCGCGCGCTCGGTCGACCACGCAGAGGTCGCCTCGGCCGTGCTCGCGGCGGGGAAGCACCTGCTGCTCGAGAAGCCCGGCGCGACGACGCTCGCGGGACACGACCGGCTGCGGGCAGCCGTGAGTCCCGGCCTCGTCGTGCAGCTCGCCTACCAGCGGCGCTTCGACGCCGGGTACGCGGAGGCGCGCCGTCTCGTCGACGAGGGCGCGATCGGCCGGCCGCTGCTCGTCCTGGCGACGAGCCGCGACATGGACTGGCCCGAGGGCGAGCTGCCGGAGGACACCGGCGGCTTCCTCCTCGACATGGCGGTCCACGACTACGACGTCGCGTGCTGGTTCCTCGGCGAGGAGCCGGTCGAGGTCTCCGCCCTCCGGCAGGCGCGCGTGTACCCGGAGCTCGAGGCGCTCGGCGACCTCGACAACGCACTCGTCACCATCCGCTTCGCCGGCGGCGGCGCCGCAGTGACGCACGTCTCGCGCACGTGCGCGTACGGGCACGACGTGCGCTGCGAGATCGTCGGGAGCGAGGGCTCGCTGTTCGTCGGGGAGGCGGGCGCGGGGCTCGTGACGGCTCACGACCGGGCGCGGTTCCCGCAGGACTTCCGCGAGCGCTTCGTCGATGCCTACCGCGCCGAGCTCGCGGCGTTCGTCGACGCCTGCCGCGGCGGCGAGCAGCGCGGCGCGGGTCTCGATGACGACCGCCGCGCGGTCGAGATCGGGATCGCAGCGCGCGCGAGCGCGGTCGCCGGCGAGCCGCGCAGCGTCGGCCGCGACTGGACCTGCCCTGTCTAGTCGTCCTCTTCCCTCTTCGGTAGCAGAACTGCTACCTTGTGGCCTATGACGGTGATTCCGCAAAAGGAGCTGCGCAACAACGTTGGCGAGGTACTCCGCCGTGCCCAGGCCGGCGAGGAGTTCACCGTGACCGTCGCCGGTCGCCCCGTCGCTCGGCTCGGCCCGGCGCGCCCTCGCCAGTGGGTGCGCGGACCGATTCTGCAGCAGGTCTGGCAGACGCCGGCGCCGCAAACGCTCGCCGACGACCTGCGCGACTTTCCCGGCGAGTTGCGCGACCCGTTCGCCGACGCGTAGTGCGCGTCCTCTTCGACACGTCGGTGCTGATCGCTTCCGAGAGCCCCGGCGAGCTCGAAGGCGCGATCAGCGTCGCCTCGCTCGCCGAGCTGCACTTCGGCGTGCTCGTTGCCGCCGACCACGATGAACGCTCGCGACGCGCGCAACGGCTTGGCGTCGTCGAGGCCACCTTCGACCCGCTGCCGGTCGACGCCTCGGTGGCGCGCGAATGGGGGCGACTGGCGGCCGCCGTCACCGCCCGGGGCGCCCAACCGCCGCGCCGGATGACCGATCTCGTCATCGCCGCGACCGCGAACGTGCACGGCGTGCCACTGATGACACGTAACCCGAAGGATCTGGCCGTGATCTCCGACTTGGTCGAGGTGACAACACCCGCCCTTGGCTAGAGAGCGGCGTGCTCGCGCAGCCAGCCGCGGTTTCGCGCCTGCGCCGCGATCGCGTCGGACGCGTCCTCGTCAGGTGCCGGGATGCGGTCCTGCTCGACGACGAGCCACCCGCTGTAGCCGACGGACTCGACGGCGGCGAAGAACGCCGGCAGGTCGACGTCGCCGGCGCCGAGCTCGACGAACACGCCTCGGCGCCACGCCTCCTCCATGCCGGCGCGGTCGGCGAGCACGCCGTCGAGGATCGACCGGCTGTAGTCCTTCACGTGCAGATGGTCGATCCGCTCGTGCCAGTCGCGCAGCCCCTGGACAGGGTCGCCGCCGCCGAGCGCGAGGTGCCCGGTGTCGAGCAGGAGACCGACGTCGGTGAGCTCGAGCACCCGCTCGATCTCCCACGGCGCCTCGACGTGCGTCGCCGTGTGGTGATGGAACGTCGGCTCGAAGCCGCGGGCGCGCGCGACCTCCGCCGCGCGGGCGACGCCGTCGGCGAGCCGACGCCAGCCGTCGTCGTCCAGCCCGAGGCTGCGGTCGGCCGCGGCCGCGCCGGGCCGCGCCGCGCGCTCCGGCGAGCCGCCGTCGGCGAACACGGGCCGCGCGCCCGTCGCGCCCGCCGCCTCGAAGAGGTCGAGCGTCTCCTCCATCGCGGCGATGTCCTCGGCGAGCACGTCCGGCTCGCTGAAGCGGATCGGGATGTAGCCGCCGACGAGCTCGAGTCCGTTGCCCTCGAGGCGGCCGCGGAGCTCGTCGCGGTCGCCGAGGTAGCCGGGCGGCCCGAGCTCGGTGCCGGCGTAGCCGGCGTCGGCCATCGACGCGAGGACGTCGCGTGCGTCCGGGATGTTCGGGAGCCGTCCGACGGTGACCTCGAAGGCCCCGTAGCTGCACGGCGCGTTGGCGACGCGGATCACGAGCGCGGAATCTATGTCAGCGCGCAGTCCAGCCGAGGTCCATGACGACCGGCGCGCCGGTGAACGAGCGCCCGCCCGGGCCGAGCAGGAACGCGGCGACGTCCGCGACCTCCGACGGCTCGAGCATCCGCTTCACCGCTTGCGGCGCGAGAATCACGTCCTCGAGCACGCGCTCCTCCGGCAGGCCGTGGGCCTTCGCCTGGTCGCCGATCTGCGCCTCGACGAGCGGCGTGCGGACGTACGCGGGACAGATGGCGCTCGCGCTGATGCCGACAGCCGCGCCCTCGAGCGCGATCGTCTTCACGAGGCCCAGCACGCCGTGCTTCGCCGAGACGTACCCGGCCTTGAACGGCGAGGCCACGAGCCCGTGCACCGACGCGAGCACGCAGAAGCGGCCGTCGCCGGAGGCCGCGAGCGCGTTCCACGCGTACTTCGCGAGCAGGAACGGCGACGTGAGCATGAGCGCGAGCAGCGCGTCCCACCTGTCCTCGGCGAACTCCGCGACCGGCGCGACGTGCTGGAAGCCGGCGACCGGCAAGACCGCGTCGAGCCGCCCGAAGCGCCCGAGCGCGGCATCGACGACGAAGCGGTTGCCGTCGCGCGTCGTGAGGTCGGCGTCCTCGACGTCGACGCCGTGCACCGCCCACCCGTCCGCCTCGAGCCGCTCGACGATCGCCGCGCCGATCCCGCCGCGCGCGCCGGTGACCAGCGCAGCGCGACTCATCGCTTGTGCACCAGAGAACAAACGCGGCGCTCGTGCTCTGGTGCACAAGCTTCGAAGGGGCGCGCGGTCACGTGTAGTAGCGGAAGACGATCTCCGCGACGCAGACGGGCTTGTCGCCGCCCTCGCGCTCGATCGTCGCCGTCATCGTCACCTGCGTCCCCCACGCCTGCTCGTCGACCTCCGCTACGCGGAACGTCGCGCGGACGCGCGAGCCGACCGGCACCGGCGCGGGGAAGCGGACCTTGTTCAGGCCGTAGTTGATCGCCATCCCGCCGCCCGGCGAGGGAATCACCTCGTACGAGGCGACCGGGAGCAGCGAAAGCGTGAGGTACCCGTGCGCGATCGTCGTGCGGAACGGGCCCTCCGCGGCGCGCTCCGGATCGACGTGGATCCACTGGTGGTCGCCGGTCGCGTCCGCGAACGCGTCGATCTTCTCCTGCGGAATCTCGATCCAGCTCGACGGCCCGAACTCGTCGCCCGGCTTCACGCGGTCGGCCCCCAGCGCACCGCGGTCGCGGCCCACGTGTAGCCGGTGCCGGCCGACAGCAGCAGAACGAGGTCGCCGTCGCGCAGCCGCCCGGCGCGCGCAGCGCGGTCGAGGCCGAGGAGCGGGTCGACGCCGCTCATGTGGCCTGTGTCGTCGAGGTACACGGCCTGATCCTCGCGCAAACCGAGTTCCGAGAGCAACGCAAGGAACATCGAGCGCTTCGTGTGCAGCGGGCAGACGAACGCGACGTCCTCGAGGCGAGCGCCGCTCCGCTCGGCCGCACCGCGCGCGGCGGCGACGAAGTTCGGCAGCGAGACGTCGTCGAGGCCGCCCTTCATCGCGGCCGGATCGGCGACGTCGAGGAAGCGGTAGCCGCCGTTCGCGTTGACGGACCCGCCGGCGGGCACCTTCACCTGGAGCGAATACGAGCCGTCGGTGAGCGCATGCGCGCCGAGCACCTCGTTGCGTTCTCCGTCGCCGACGAGCAGCCCCGCGACCGCGCCGTCACCGAAGCTGAACATGAAGCGCGAGCGCTCGTTGCCGTAGTCGAGCAGGTACGACTCGCGGCATGCGGCGACGAGGAGCACGTTCCGGAGCTCCGGCTCGGCGCGCAGCATGTTGCGTGCGACACGCAGGGCGATCGACGTGCCGTGCGAGACGTTGTCGAACTCGATCGCGAACGCGTTCACGCATCCGAGCCGGTGCGCTATCCACGGCGCCGCCTGCCAGACCGAGTAGTCCTTCCACGTCGACCCGTAGTACATGACCACGTCGACGTCGGCCGGATCGAAGTCCGCCTCGTCGAACAGCCGCTCGCCCGCGGCGACCGACAGGTCGCTCACGTGCTCGTCGTCGGCCGCGATGTGCTTCCCGCGCAGGCCGAACTTCTCGACGATCACCCGCTCCGGGATCCCGGAGCGCTCCGCGACCTCGGCCGCGGTCATCCACCGCTCCGGCAGGTACGAAGCGGTCGCGGCGAGACCGACGCGCCTCACGCCTCGGCCTCGATGACGCTGCGGATGATCCGCGCCAGCTCCTGCCAGACGTCGTCGGGGAGCCCCTTGCCCTTGCCCCAGAGAATCCAGCGCATGCCGATCATCTCGCCGAGGCCCATCAGCGCCCACGCCGTCACTTCGGGCTCGATCTCCCCCACCTGACCGTCGGCCATCGCGGCGCGCAGCCCCTCGACGTAGCCCTCGGAGAGGCGGTCGTAGTGGTAGCGGAGCATCTC
>DASXTR010000265.1:0-5064 GCA_036505325.1 Gaiellaceae bacterium | reverse complement strand
CTCCCAGCGCGGGAAGAACTTGCGGTTGAACGTGAGCAGGTTGTCGAGCTGGAACCGGCCCTTGAGCGCCAGGAGCGCACGGCGCTGCACCTCCTCGAGCGCGGTCAGCTCCGCCTCCGGCGCGAGCACCGCGGCGAAGGGCGCGAAGTTCAGCGACACGCGCTCGAAGCCGTGCGCCCTGGCCCAGTCGATCGTTGCGCAGATGAGCCATTCGTTGAAGCCGTTCGGCGTCGCGCGCAAGCGCGGCATCGACGAGAGCGACAGGGCGGCGATCGCCGGGGCGACTGCGAAGTGCAGGAACCCCATTGCCCTCCCGTCCGCGTCGAACCCGATGACGAAGAGCGCCTCGTCGTCCCCGAGCGAGAACAGCGCGTCGAGCGCCATCACGAAGCCGCGGTCGGGCTGGTCGCCGCGCCACTCGTCCGCGATCGACTCCAGCCGCTCGCGCAGCTCCGCATCGATCTCGCCGGGTCGCAGCACGCGCGCCTCGAATCCCGCGTGGGCGAGCCGCTGGACGGACTGGCGCACCTTCCGGATCGCGCGGCCCTCGAGCGAGAACGCCGCCGTCTCGACCACGGCCTCGTCGCCGTGGTAGAGCGCGTGCAGGCCGTGCTCGCGGTAGAGCGGCAGCCAGCGCTCCGACGCGCCGAGGATCGCAATCCGCCAGTCGCGCTCGTGCGCGTGCGCGATGAACCGCGCGACGAGCTGCGGGAACGCAGCCGCGGGGCCGATCGGGTCGCCGGAGACGATCGCCACGCCGGCGACGACGCGGTACGCGAGGAACGCCGCGCCGTCGTTCGCGAAGAAGTACGACTTGTCGGCCCGCAGGACGAACGGCGCGAGCGTGTCCGCGCCCCATGCCTGCACGAGCGCGCGCGCCAGCTCGCACTCGCGCGCCTCCTGCCGGACGCGGTGCCGCCACGGCGCCATCCAGGCCGCGATCGTCCAGACGGTCGCCGACGCCGTCAGGAGCAGCAGCGAGAGCGGGAACCACTTCCCGAACTCGCCCGCGAGATGCGGTGATCCGCCCGCGTTGAGCCCCACGGCGCCGGCGAGCAGTTCGCGGGCCGCGAACGCGCCCGTGAACGGCTGGTCCGCGCCGACGCGGTTCACCCACAGCGCGACCAGGCCGTAGCCGGCGATCGCCGCGACGCTGAAGGCGATGCGCGCGAGCGCGGCGCGGCGCCTCGTCACGTCGCCGGGCCGGTCGAAGTCGTGGCGGCGCGCGACGAGCAGGACGAGGACGACGGTCGACGCGAGCGAGCCGGCGTTCAGCCCGCTCAGGACGTGCAGGAGCATCGAGAGGCCCGACACCGCGACGGCGACCTGCAGCGCGCGCCGACGCCGCCGCGCGAGTCCCCGCGAGGCGGCGAGCAGCGCGACGCCGGTCGAGGCCGCCGCCGCGCGCGCGACCGGCGCGGTCGCGTCGGGCGTGAGGTCGTGCAGCAGGCCTGCGTTCCCGCCCGGGAGGATCGCGTGCAGGACGTCGAGCGCGCCGGCGGCGGCGACGATCCCCGCGACCACGAACGGCAGCCGGCGGCCGCTCCCGTTCGTGCGCGCGAGCGCGCCACACGCGAGCGCGACGAGCGCCGCCGGGAGGTACACCGCCTCCCGCCCGGCCGCGAGGTCGAACGCCCGGTCGGCCGGAATCTGGCGGATGACCGCGATCGACGTGCCCGTGGCGAGATAGAGGAACACGCCGACGGCGAGGGCCAGCGGCAGCGACGCGGACAGCCGCTCGATCCGCGCCCAGCGCGCGTACATGCCGATCACCGCCGCCGCCGCGGCCCATACGAGCACGTACCAGACGAGCGGCGCCGACGCGTGCTTCGCGAGCTCGTCGAGCGGCAGCGCGTCGCGCACGCGCGGGCCCGGCACGTCGCTCGGACGGACGAGGTAGAGCCAGCCCGTCGCCGCCATGGCGGCGGCGAGGGCGAGCGGGAGCGCGGCGAGCCTACGTGCCATGACCGAGACGGCGCGACGCCGCGAGGTATGCGCCGGCTGCGTTCCCGCGCCAGAGCGCCCAGTTGTGGCCGCCGCGGACGAGCGCGAACCGGAACGGGACGCGCGCGGCGCGCAGCTCGTCGGCGAACGCGGCGTTCTGCGGCAGGAACCGGTCGTCGGTGCCGCTGTAGAACCAGAAGTACGTGTGCGCGCGTCGGAGCCGAGGTGCCGCTCCGGCGAAGGTGTCCAGCGGGCTGTTGCGCGCGAGCAGCTCGCGGCGGTGGCCGAAGATCGCCCCGATGTCGGCCGCCTGCGTGTAGCCGGACCAGCTCTCCACGACACGGAACTCGCCGGGGTGGTGCAGCGCGATGTTGAACGCGCCGTAGCCGCCTTCGGACAGGCCCGCGATCGCTCGGCCGCGGCCGCTCGCGATCGTCCGGTAACGCGCGTCGATCGCGCCGACGAGGTCGCGCGCGACGAACGTCTCCCACCGGTCCTCGGGGCGCACGCCGTTCGCCCACTCCTTGTCGGTGAACGAGCCGGTGGAGCCGAACGGCATCACGAGGATCAGCGGCTGCGCGCGATGCAGCGCCACGAGCTCGTCCTCGACAACGCCCATCCGCACGGTCTGGAGGAACGCGCCGGGCCGGCCGGGAACGCCATGCAGGAGGTAGAGCACGGGGTAGCGCCGGTGCGGGTGGCTCGCGTAGCCCGGCGGCAGGTACACGTCCACGGGCTGGGTCCGCCCGCCGAGCGCGGGGCTCTCGACGTGCATCCGCACCGTGGTTCCCTGCTCCCTGACGAAGGCCGCGTCGCGCGGCGGCGCGAAGCCGCGGTAGAGCCAGTAGTTCTCCACGTAGCGGTAGACGCCGACGAGCCCGGCGGCGACGAACGCGGCGACCGCGAGCGCGCCGAGCGCCCCGCTGACGGACCTCCCGGCAGGCAACGCGAGCACGGTCGCGTTGTACGCCGCGGAAGATGAATTCCGGTTAAGCCATCGTTAGGCGCAGGTTCGCGCGTCGCCGGCGTCGCTACCGTCGGAGCGATGGCCGGCTTGGCGGCGGTCGCTGCAGCGCTCCTGCTCCCCGGGTTCGTCCCGATTCGGGGCGGGCCGCACGAGGGGATCGTCCTGCGCGGCCGCTTCCCCGGCACCGAGCGATCGGGCTACGTCTACCTCCCGCCGGCGTTCTCGGACGCGCAGCGCTATCCCGTCGTCTACCTGCTGCACGGGATGCCGGGCTCCCCGTCGGAGTACCTGCACGGTGCGGGCCTCGTCGACTTCGCCGACACCGCGATCGCGGACGGGTCGGTGAGGCCGTTCATCGCCGTCGCTCCTGCCGCGGGCGGGAGGCGCGGCTACAACGGCGAGTGGGCCGGGCCGTGGGAGAGGCGTCTCGTGCGGCGGGTCCTGCCGTGGGTCGACGTCCATCTCCCCACGGTCGCCGACCGGTCGGGGCGCATCCTCGCGGGCCTCTCGGCCGGCGGCTACGGAGCCGTCGACATCGGCCTGCGCAACGCCGATCTCTTCGGCACCGTGGAATCGTGGAGCGGCTACTTCAGCCCGCTCCGCGACGGGCCGTTCGCGCACGCGCCGGCGTCGGTGCTCGAGGCGCACGACCCCGTAAGGATTGCGGCGTCGAACGCGCGCGATCTGCGCCGCGACGGCCAGCGGTACTTCCTCTCGAGCGGCCCCGCGCACAGCCACTGGTTCCGCCCGGGCGCGACGATCGCATTCGCGATCGAGCTGCACCGCCTCGGCATCCGGACGGAGCTGCGGCTCTTCCCCGACCGGCACGGCGAATACCGCGACCAGCTCGCGGCCGGCCTCACGTGGGCACTCGCTGCGCGCTCCTGATCTGCCTCGCCGTCCCGCTCGCCGGGTGCGGCGGCGGCGGATCGGAGACCGCGATCCTCCCGCCGTCGTTCGGCGTCGTCTCGCGCGGGCCGGGCGGCGGGACGATGTGGGAGGGGACGATCCCGCATCCGGACGTGCGCGACGCGTTGCGGCCCGCAGTCGTGTACCTCCCGCCGCACGTCTCGCGCGGTCGCCGGTACGACGTCGTCTACCTCCTGCATGGGTTCCGCGGCTCGCCGCTCGGCTACGTCCACGGCCTCCGCTTTGCGGAGATCGCAGACCGCGAGATCGCGGCCGGCCGCGTGCCGCCGTTCATCGCGGTCATCCCCGCCGCAGGCCCGACGGTCCGCTACGACGGCGAGTGGGCCGGCCCCTGGGAGCGTCTCGTCGTGCGCGACGACGTGCCGTGGGTCGACGCGCACCTTCCCGTGCACGCGGGCCGCACCCACCGCGCGATCGCCGGCGACTCGGCCGGCGGCTACGGCGCAGTCGACATCGGCCTCCGCCACCCGGGTCTCTTCGGCGTCCTCGAATCGTGGAGCGGCTACTTCGCGCCGATCGCGGACGGCCCGCTCGTGGATGCCTCCCCAGCGCAGTTGCGCGCCCACGACCCCACGCTGCTCGCGCGAAGCGAGCCGTCGACGCTGCGCCGCCTCGGCACGCGGTTCTACCTCTCGTGCGGCACGCACGACCGCGCCGCGCTGCGCGACACGCGCCGCTTCGCGCGCGAGCTCTCGCGCCTCGGCATCCCTTACCGCCTCCTCGTGCGCGACGGCGACCACGGCGGCCGCTTCTGGCGCGCCCAACTCCCGGCCGCGCTCGCGTACGCGATGCACTAGCACCTCTCGCGCGCGACACGTCCAGGCTCAGACCCGGGCCACGTCCCGAATAGCCACCGCACCGGTCGAGGTCAGCCGGCCGGGGTCAGGTCTTGCACTGCAACATTTTATCCGTTGCGAATGGGAGTAGCCGGCACAGCGAAGCTCTGAGCTCTGTGCGTTGAAAACCGGTAAATGTGGCAACGCAAGACCTGACCCCGGCTCGGACCCCGGCTCGGCGCCCCGGCTCGGCGCGGGGTCAGCTCGCGAGATGCCGGAGCGCGAGCCCGAGCCACTGGGGTGCGTGCTGCTTCCACACCGCCGTCTCGTGGCCGCCGGGATAGAGCTGGAACAGGTGCGGCACGTGCGCGGCGTCGAGTTCCCGGTCGAGCTGGACGTTCTCGCTGCGGAAGCGCGTATCGCCGCGGCCGACGTAGAAGGCGAAGA
>DASXTR010000264.1:0-8507 GCA_036505325.1 Gaiellaceae bacterium | reverse complement strand
TTTAATCCCAAGGTCGTGAGTTCGAGTCTCACCCGGCCCATCTCAAAAGTCTCTGCTTTCGGTCTTCAGGCGGACGCTGCCAGGTCGGTCCAGAGCCCGTCGGGAATCGGCGCATCGAAGGCGGCGACGTTCTGGTCGAGTTCCGCGACGCTGCGGACGCCGACGAGCACGGCCGAGACCGGAAGATGGACGAGCGGGAATCGCATCGCCGCGGCGGCGAGGCTCACACCGTGAGCGCGGCAGATCTCGCCGAGTCGCATCGCCCGGTCGCGCACGTTTGGTGGCGCCTCCGCGTAGTCGAACATCGCGCGCCCGATCGGGTCCGCGAGTACACCGCTGTTGAAGACGCCGCCCGCGACGATGTCGATGCCGCGCTCGGCGCAGACCGGGATTGCCTCGCGCTCGGCCGAACGGTCGAGGAGCGTCAGCCTTCCGGCGAGCAGCGCGCAGTCGATGTCGGTCTCGCGCGCGAACCGTACAACGGTGTCGACTCGGTTCGTGCCGACACCCACGGCGCCGACGACACCGTCGTCGCGCAAGTCCGCGAGCGCGGGCTGCGCCTCGCGCAGCGCCTGCTCCAGATGATCCTCGGGATCGTGCACGTACACGACGTCGACGCGGTCGAGCCCGAGTCGCTCCAGGCTCTCGTCGAGCGACTTGAGCACGCCGTCGCGGCTGAAGTCGAAGACGGGCCCCAAACCTTCGGTCTCTGCGAAGTCGGACGGTTGTCCCGCAGCTTCCGGGCGCAGGAGCCGGCCGACCTTCGTCGACAGGACGAACTCGTTGCGCGGCTTGGTGCACAGGACGTGGCCGACGATCCGCTCGGCGCGGCCGTGCCCGTACAGAGGAGCGACGTCGAAGAGCCGCACGCCGTGCTCCCACGCGCGCTCGACGATCTCGTACCCCGTCTCCAGCGAGACGGGGCTGAAGAGGCCGCCGAGCGGGCCGCCGCCGAGCCCGAGGCGGGCGATGCTCACCGCGGCTCGACGAGGTAGGTCACGCCGCGACGCGTGTCGAATGCGACACCGCCGTCGCGCTGCTCGACGTCCGCGGACGGCGTGACCGCGACGTCGCCGCGGACGAAGCAGCGCCGGCCGTGCGTCGACGTGATCTCGGCGCGACGCAGGCGGCCGCCGTCCCACTCGAGCGCGACCTCGAAACCGCCGCGCGCCCGAAGCCCTCGGACCGAGCCCGTGGACCACGCGGCCGGCAGCGCAGGGAGCAGCTCGAGTCCGTTGTGCGACTGGAGGAGCATCTCGCACACCGCGGCCGTCCCTCCGAGGTTGCCGTCGATCTGGAAGACCGTGAGGGGGTTCGTCCCCTGCGGCGGGTGCGTGTCGAAGAGATTTTCGACCGTGCTCGACCGGAGCAGCTCGAGCAGATGCTCGTGCGCGAGGTCGCCCTCGTGGAAGCGGGCCCACAGCAGCACCACCCAGGCGCGGCTCCAGCCGGTGCCCCCGCCTCCGTGCAGCAGCCGACGCTCGAGCGAGATTCGCGCCGCGGCCGCGAGCTCCGGGGTCGTCCGGGGCGTGATCTGACTGTCCGGATAGAGCGCGAAGAGGTGCGAGACGTGCCGATGCCCGGGTTCCCATTCCTCGTAGTCCTCGAGCCACTCCTGCAGCTGGCCGTGGCGGCCGACACGCATCGCGGGCAGCCGCCCACGCGCCGCACGCAGCTCTGCGCGAAATTGCTCGTCGACGTCGAGCACCTCGCTCGCCGCGGCGACGCGGTCGAACAGGCCGGCGACGATCTGCGTGTCGCTCGCCGGCGCCATGCAGAGACCTGACCGCAGCCCCTCTGCGTCGTAGTACTGGTTCTCCGGACTGAGCGACGGACCGAAGAGAAGCTCGCCGGTCTCCGGGTGCGGGACGAGGTAGTCCAGACAGAACTCGGCCGCTTCGCGCATCGCAGGGTACGCGCGGTCGCGAAGGAAGTCGACGTCGGGTGCGTACACGTAGTGCTCCCACAGGTGGTGGGCGAGCCACGCCGCGCCGGCGGGCCACAGCCCGCAGTACACGTTGTCCAGCGGGACCGTGTCGGCCCAGAGGTCGGTGTTGTGGTGGGCGACGAAGCCGCGGCACCCGTAGTGCTCGCGCGCAGTCACGGCACCGGTGACGCGCATGCGGTCGATCAGGTCGAACAGCGCGAGGTGCGAGTCCTGCAACGCCGCCGGCTCTGCGGGCCAGTAGTTCATCTCGGTGTTGATGTTGATCGTGAACTTGCTGTCCCACGCGGGCATGAAGCTCTCGTTCCAGATGCCCTGCAGGTTCGCCGGCAGCGTTCCCGGCCGGCTGCTGCCGAGGAGGAGGTAGCGCCCGAACTGGCAGTACCGGGCCACGAGCCCGGGGTCGTCGGCCCCGTCGACGACCCGGCGCAGGCGCTCGTCGGTCGGGAGCTCGTCGAGGCTCGGGTCCCCGCCCAGGTCGAGCTCGAAGCCGCCGAACGCGCGGCGGTGATCGTCGACGTGTCGCGCACGCAGCTCGGCGTAGGGGAGGGCCTCGGCGCGATCGATCGTCTCGGCCGCGCGTGCGGCGAAGTCCTCGTCGCGGAAATCCGTCCCGACGGCGATCAAGACCGTCGCGGCGCCGGCGTCCGAGAGGATGAGGTGGTCGCCCGCGGAGGTGAGACGGCCGCCTTCCGGCACGATCCGCAGCCGCGCCTCGAACTTGGTGCCCAGCGATCCGCATCGCCCGCGCAGGACGAGATCACCGTCGGCGGGATCGGCGCGCCCGTCGAACTTGCGGTGGAAGTGCGCGCCGAGCTGAAGCGGGTCCGCTCCGTCCACGCGAAGTACGAGCACGTCGTCGGGGCCGCTCGCGAAGTGCTCGCGCCGCACGGCCCGGCCCCTCAGCGTGTACGAGACCGTGACGATCCCGGTGTCGAGCTCCAGCTCGCGGCGGTAGTGCTCGACGTGCTCTTCGTGCTGGCCGCCGAAGAGGAGCGTCACGTTGGCGAGCTGCTGATAGGCAGCCTGGTTGTTCGGAAGCCCGAACATCGTCAGCTCGGCCAGGGTGTGCGCCTCCTCGGTGCGGCCGGCGAGGAGCAGCGAGCGAACCTCGTCGACGTGGGCCCGGGCGTCGGGGTTCGTGCGGTCGGGGAGTCGCGTCCAGAGCGTCTCCTCGTTGATCTGCACCGTCTCCTTGTAGACCCGGCCGAAGACCATCCCGCCGAGCCGCCCGTTGCCAATCGGGGTGGCGCCGAACCAGCGCGTCGCCGGCGCGCGCCACCAGAGCCGGGTGGAATCCATACCGGCCGAAAAAATATCTGGGCGCAATCGGGATGTCGATTGACCACCCGCAGGCCGTCCAATAGGATTCCGCACGAACTCCGAGATTTTTTACGCAAACAAGAATCTTTGACGACCCGGATCGCTGTCGCGCACCGCCCACCGGTCGCCGAGCTGGCGCAGCGTCGCGCGCGCCTGTTCGACCGCCTGCCGGCGGACGCCTTCGCGCTCGTCCGCGGCGCGCTCCCGGGGCCCGCCATGCGGCGCTTCCGGCAGAACAACGAGCTCTACTACCTCACGGGGATCGAGGCGCCGGGCGCCTACCTGCTGCTCGACGGCCGGTCGCGCGAGGCGACGCTGTACCTGCCGCACCGGGACCACGGCCGCGAGCGCTCCGACGGACCGGTGATCGCGTGCGAGGACGACGACCTCGTGCGCGAGCGGACGGGCGTCGACCGCGTCGCCGGCCCGGAGCGGCTGCCGGCCGACCTGGGCGCCGCGCTCTTCCGTTCGACGCGCCCGGTCTACGTTCCGCTTGCCCCCGAGGAGTCCGAGGCGACCTCGCGCGACTCCGCGCTCGCGGCCGCAGCGTGGGCCGCCGCCGATCCGTTCCGCGAGAGCGTCTCTGCCGAGGGCGCGTTCGCGCATGTCCTCCGCCGGAGCTTTCCACAGCTCGAGGTGCGCGACCTCTCGCCGCTGCTCGACGCCGAGCGGCTGCAGAAGGGGCCACACGAGATCGAATTGCTCCGCGAGGCCGCGCGCCTCTGCGGTCTGGCCGTGATGGAGGCGATGCGCTCGACCGCGCCGGGCGTCTCCGAGTACGAGCTGGAGGCCGTCGCCGACTTCGTCTTCGGCCAGGGCGGCGCGCGCGGGCCGGGCTACGCGGCGATCGTCGCCGGCGGCGGGAACGCGTGGTACGGCCACTACAACGCGAATGACGCCGAGCTCGTCGACGGCGACCTCGTGTTGATGGACTACGCACCCGACGTCGGCTACTACACGAGCGACATCGGGCGCATGTGGCCGGTGAATGGGCGCTACGCCGACTGGCAGCGCGAGCTCTACGGCTTCGTCGTCGACTACCACCGCGAGCTCGTCGCGCGCATCCGCCCGGGCGTCACGGCCGAGGAGATCCTGGAGGACGCGGCCGCGGCGATGCGCGAGCGCGCCGACCCGGCGCGGTTCTCGAAGCCCGCCTACGCCGCCGCGGCGCAGGACGCGCTCACCTTCCCCGGGCACCTGTCGCATCCGGTCGGGATGGCGGTGCACGATGTCGGCAGCTACCGCGGGCGTCCGCTCGAACCCGGGCTCGTCTTCACCGTCGACCCGATGATCTGGGTCCACGACGAGGAGCTGTACGTCCGGGTCGAGGACACGGTGCTCGTGACGGACGACGGCGTCGAGAACCTGACCGGCTTCGTCCCGCTCGAGCTGGACGACGTCGAGTCGCTGCTCGAGGAGCCGGGCTTGCTGCAGTGGTGGAAGGCGCGCGCGTGACGGGCCGGGTCGCGGTGCTCGCCGCAGCCGAGCGCTTCGAGCTCCGCGAGGCTGACGCGCCGGCGGCCGGCGCGGCGGAGGTCGTGGTGCGTGTGCGGGAGTGCGGGATCTGCGGCTCCGACCTGAAGATGTGGGCGGGCACGCACGCGTTCATGCGCCCGCCGATCGTCATGGGTCACGAGATCGTCGGCGTCGTCGAAGAGGTTGCCCCCGGTGTCGCGCTCGAGCGGGGAGTGGTCGTGACGGTCTTCCCCCCGGTCGGCTGCGGCGCATGCTTCCACTGCGCGCGCGGGCGGGAGCAGCTCTGCGAGGAGATGGAGTTCTTCGGCGGCCAGCGTGCGGGCGGGCTCGCCGACTACGTCGTCGTCCCCGCCAGTCACGTCCTGCCGATCCCCGACACTGTGCCGGACGAGCTGCGCGTGCTGATCGAGCCGCTCAGCGTCGCGGTGCACGCGGTCGCGCGCGGGGCACCCGCGAAGGCCGACCGCTGCGTCGTGCTCGGCGCGGGATCGATCGGCCTCTTCACCGCGCTCGTGCTTCGTAGCCGCGGCGTGGGAGACGTCGTGGTCTCGGATCTGCTCGCGGACCGTCGCCGGCGGGCCGCGGAGGCCGGCTTCGCGACCATCGACCCGACCTCGGAGGGCCTGCCCGACGCAGTCACGCGGCTCGTCCGGCCCGAGGGGGCCGACGCCGTCTACGAGTGCGTCGGGTCGCAGCTGACGATCGCCGAGGCTCTGGCCGCGACGCGGAAGGGCGGAAAGACCGTCATCGTCGGCAACGCGCCCGCCGACCTCCGGCTCGACGGTCTCGCGCTCCAGCGCGGCGACCGCTCGCTGATCGGCGTCCTCATGTACGACCTCGCGGACTTCCAGACGGCGATGCGGCTGCTCGCGGAGGGCCTCATGGATCCGCTCGACGCGACGAGCCTCGTCGCGCGCTACCGCCTCGAGCTCGTCGGCGAGGCCTTTCGCGACGCGAAGGGCGGGACCTTGCATGCGCTCAAGGCGGTCGTCGAGTTGTGAAGATCGCCGAAGCCCGCGTCATTGTCTGCTCGCCGGGCCGCAACTTCGTGACGCTCGTGCTGACGACCGACGACGGACTGACGGGCCTCGGCGACGCGACGCTCAACGGGCGCGAGCTCGCAGTCGCCTCGTATCTCGAAGACCACGTCTGCCCGCTGCTGATCGGACGCGACGCGGGGCGGATCGAGGACACGTGGCAGTACCTCTACAAGGGCGCCTACTGGCGCGGCGGGCCCGTCGGGATGACCGCGATCTCGGCCGTCGACACCGCGCTCTGGGACATCAAGGGCAAGGCGGCCGGCATGCCCGTCTACCAGCTGCTCGGCGGCCGCGCCCGCGACGGCGTGCTCGTCTACGGCCACGCGAACGGGCGCGACCCGGACGAGGTGATCGACTGGGTGCACCGGTACGTCGACCGCGGGTACAAGGCCGTTCGCGTCCAGTTCGGGATCCCCGGGCTCGCGGGCACCTACGGCGTCAGCGACGACAAGCTCTACTACGAGCCCGCCGATCGCGCCGCCGCTCCGACCGAGAACCTGTGGTCGAGCGAGGCGTACCTGCGCGCGCTTCCGGACGCGATCGCGAGGGTGCGCGAAGCATTCGGGTTCGACCTTCACCTGCTGCACGACGTGCACCACCGCCTCCGGCCGATCGAGGCTGCCGAGCTCGGCAAGCGGCTCGAGGACGCGCGTCTCTTCTGGCTCGAGGACCCGGTGCCGGGCGAGCTGCAGGAGGGCCTGCGGCTGATCCGGCAGCACACGACGACGCCGCTCGCGATCGGCGAGGTATTACCGACGATCTGGGACTTCCGCATCCTGATCGCGGAGCAGCTGATCGACTACGTGCGCACGAGCGTCCAGCGCGCGGGAGGGATCAGCCACCTGCGCAAGATCGCGAGCTTCGCGGAGCTCCACCACGTCCGCACCGGTTGTCACGGAGCGACCGACCTCTCGCCGGTGTGCATGGCCGCGGCGCTGCACTTCGACATCTCCGTCCCGAACTTCGGCATCCAGGAGTACATGCCGCACACGGCGGAGACGGACGAGGTCTTTCGCCGCACATACACATATCGCGACGGCTGCCTGCACCCGGGCGAGGAGCCCGGACTCGGCGTCGAGCTCGACGAGGAGGCCGCGGCGCGCTTCCCGTACGAGCGGGCGTACCTGCCGGTCAACCGCCTGCTCGACGGGACGATGCACAGCTGGTGACGCTCGACGCGCTGTTCGGCCTCGACGGGCGCGTCGCCGTCGTCACCGGCGCCAGCGGCGCGATCGGCAGCGCCGTCGCGCGCGGGCTCGGCGCCGCGGGCGCCCGCGTCGCCCTCCTCGCGCGCCGCGAGGAGCCGCTCGCGGCGCTCGCGCACGAGCTCGGCGAGGCCGGCGTCGAAGGTGCTGCCTGGACCGCGGACGTGTCCGATGCCGACCGCCTCGCGGCCGTGCGCGGCGAGGTCGTCGCGCGCTGGGGCTCGGTCGACCTCCTGCTCAACGTCGCCGGCGGGAACCTGCCCGCCGCGACGCTCCCCGACGACGCATCCCCGTTCGACCTCGACCTCGGTGCGTTCCGCGACGTCCTCGAGCTCAACCTCACAGGCGCCGTCGTCGCGACGGCGGCGTTCGGACCTGCGCTCGCCGCGTCGCCGCGCGACGACCGTGCGATCGTGAACGTCTCGTCGATGGCGGCGCTGCGCGCGATCACGCGCGTCGGCGGCTACGGCGCCGCGAAGGCTGGGATCGAGAGCCTCACGCGCTGGCTCGCGGTCGAGTTCGGACGGCGCCGGCTTCCGATCCGCGTGAACGCGGTCGCGCCCGGCTTCTTCGTCGGCGACCAGAACCGCGCGCTGCTCCTGCAGCCGGACGGCACCCCGACCGAGCGCGGGCGCACGATCGTCGAGCACACGCCGCTCGCCCGGCTCGGCGAGCCGGCCGACCTCGTCTCGACCGTCGTCTGGCTCTGCAGCCCGGGCGCGCGCTTCGTCACCGGGGTGGTGGTCCCCGTCGACGGCGGCTTCGGCGCGTTCAGCGGCGTGTAGAGAAGATGGGCTCGCCGAGCGCGGAGACGTCGATCTCGACGCCAAGCCCGGGCGCGCGCGGAGCGGAGCCGACGCCGTCGCGTGACCGCGGCTGGTACCCCGCGATGTGCTCGTTGGTCCAGTCGTTCATGAACGAGACGGTGAAGAGCGTCTCCACCGGCGTGCTTGCGGCGAGGTGGCTGATCGCCGCGGTCGTCACGTCGCCGCCCCAGGTGTCCTCGATCGTCACGCGCAGCCCGAGCCGGTGCGCGAGGTCGCGGAGCAGCTTCGCGTTCGTGAGGCCGCCGACCTTGCTGATCTTGAGGTTGATCGCCTCCATCGCCCGAGCCTCGTACGCACGAAGCAACGAGTGCACGTCGGAGATCACCTCGTCGAGCACCATGGGCAAGGTCGTCCGCTGCCGGACGATCAGACACTCCTCGAACGTGGCGCACGGCTGCTCGAGAAAGACCCGTTCGAGCGGCTCGAGGAGCCGCGCCGCGACGACGGCGTCCTGCAACCGCCAGCCGCCGTTCGCGTCGACGACGACGACGTCCTCGGGGCCGGTGTGCTCGACGACCGCGCGCGTCCGCTCGGCGTCCTCGTACGGGTCGGCGCCGACCTTCAGCTGGAAGCGGTGGATGCCCTCGGCCCGCCGCGCGCTCACGAACGCGGTCATCTCGTCCGCCGGTCCGAGCGGGACCGCCATGTAGAGCGGGAAGCGCTCCTGGCGCACGCCGCCGAGCAGCGCGGA
>DASXTR010000263.1:0-7541 GCA_036505325.1 Gaiellaceae bacterium | reverse complement strand
GCGCCGACGAAGATCAGCCACGAGCGGAAGAGATCGCTCAGGACCTCGCGCGCGACGACCACGATGCCCGCGCCCAGCACGGGCCCGAGGAGCGTGCCGGTGCCGCCGAGCGTCGCGTACAGGACGGCGTCACCGGAGACCGCCCAGCCGAGCGTCTCGGGTGAGGCGATCCGCTCGTGTAACGCGGTGAGCGCGCCGGCGAGCCCGGCGAAGAACGCGGAGACCGCGACCGCCGCCGTCTTGTACTGCTCGACGTGATAGCCGGCGAAGCGGACGCGAACTTCGTTCTCGCGTATCCCGAGCAGCACCTGCCCGAACTGGCTCCGCGCGATGGCGGCGAGCAGCCGGTAGCCGAGGACGACTACGGCGAGGGCGACGTAGTAGAACGTGCCCGGTTGGGTGAGATCCACCCCGAGCAGCGGCGCCGGCACGACGCCGGCGAGGCCGTTGTCGCCGTTCGTGAGCCCGCGGGGATCGGTGAGGACGAGGAGGTAGAGCGCCTCCGCGCACGCGAAGGTCACGAGAAAGATCGCGACCGCGCCGACGCGCGCCGACAGGTAGCCGACGACGGCGCCGACGACGACGGACGCGGCGAGCGCCGCCAGGAGCAGGACGGGCGCGGACGTCACGCCGCCGCGAACGACCAGGATCGCGACAGCGTAGGCGCCCGTGCCGAAGAAGGCGGCGTGCCCGAACGAAAACATTCCGACGTAGCCGTTCAGAAAGTCCCACGCCATCGCGTAGAGGCCCATCAGCATGACCTGCACGGCGAGATGCTCGACGTAGTGTGCATAGCGCGTTCCCGCGAGCGCGAGCGGAAGGAGGAGCGCGACGGCGACGAGCGCGGCGCCGACGGCCGGGCGGCGGCTCATTTCAGAATGCCAGCGCGACCGAACAAGCCGAGCGGTCGGAAGATCAGCACCGCGATCATCACGGCGAAGGCGAGGATGTTCCCGGCGGTGCCACTGAGGTACGCGACGCCGAACGCGTTGACGAGCCCGATCAGGACGCCGCTCACGACGATGCCGAGGAGACTGCCGAGCCCGCCGAGGATCACGACGACGAAGAGGATCATAAGGAGATCGAAGCACATCGTCGGGTACACGGACAGGATCGGGCCGGCGAGCACGCCGGCCACGCCCGCCACCCCGGTCCCGAGCGCGAAGACGAGCGAGTTGATCCGCGGCGCGTTCGTGCCCATCGCCTGCGAGATCTCGCTGTTGAGCGCGATGGACTGCACGAGAATGCCGAGCGTCGTCCGGTGGAAGGCGAGGGCGAGGAGGGTCATCAGCACCGCCGTGAACGCGATCACGAAGAGCCAGTACGTCGGATACACGATCGGTCCGAGGGTCAGGGTGCCGGCCAGGCCCGCGGGGACGTCGGATAGCAGCGGTACCGGGCCCCAGACGAGCTTCGTCACCTCGCTCGCGATGATGGCGACCCCGAGGGTCAGGACGAGCACCTGCATGCCGGGCCGCTTCCATCTGACGAGGGGGCGAACGCCCGCGAGCTCGAGCACGAGACCGAGGAGCGCGGTGAGGGCGAACACGGCGGCGACGGTCGCCGCGAAGCCGATGCGCGGGTAGAGGCCGATCGCGAGGTACGCGCCGAGCATGTAGAAGACGCCGTGAGCGACGTTGACGATGCCCTGCAGGCCGAAGACGATGGTGAGCCCCGACGCGAGGAGGATGTAGATCGCCCCGATCGTGAGGCCGTTCAGCGTCTGGAGGACGACGGTCATCGGGTCGGGCCTCCGACGAGCCGCGCGGTGTCGGCGTCGACGCCGAGATAGCGCTGGAGCGCCTCGGGATCGCGCGCGAGGTCGACGGCGCGGCGTTCGAGCGCGATCCGGCCCTTCTCCAGCACGTACGCGCGATCGGCGACCGCCAAGGCCGTGTGCGCGTTTTGCTCCACGAGCAGGACGGTGATGCCCTGCGCCTTGAGGGCGCGGATCGCGTCGACGATCGCCGAGACGATGGTCGGCGCGAGGCCCTCCGTCGGCTCGTCGAGCACGAGGAGCTCGTCGCCGCCGACGAGGGCGCGCGCGATCGCCAGCATCTGCTGCTCGCCGCCGGAGAGGCTGCCCGCCAGTTGACGGCGCCGCTCGCGGAGCGCGGGAAACAGCGTGAAGACGCGCTCGAGCTGCGCCGGCCAGCGCGCACGGTCCGGGTGCTTGTTCACGAACGGGATGCGGAGGTTCTGCACGACGGTGAGCGGCGCGAAGAGCTGCCGCCCCTCTGGCGCGTAGCCGATGCCGAGGCGGGCGATGGCGAAGGGTTGCCATCGCGTGATCTCGGTGGTCTTGAACGTGATGCGGCCCGTGCGCGCCGGGTTGAGCCCCAGCGCCGCGAGGAGCGTCGTCGTCTTGCCCATGCCATTCCGGCCGAGCAGCGCGACCGCTTCGCCCCGGCGGACTTCGAGCGAGACGTCCCACAGCACCGTCGTGTCGCCGTAGCCGGCCGTGACGCGCTCGAGCGTCAGCATCGGGGGTCGGGGACGGCGGCGGATCCGCCGAGATATACTTGCTGCACCGCGCGGTTCCGCCGGATCTCCGCCGGTGGGCCCTCCGCGAGGAGCTCGCCGCGATGCAGCACGGAGATGCGGTCCGAGATGGACATGACGACGCTCATGTCGTGCTCGACGATGACGAGCGTGATCTCCGGCGCGAGTCCGCGCAGCAGCGTCGCCGTCGCGCGTGTTTCTTCGGGCGACATGCCTGCCGTCGGCTCGTCGAGGAGCAGGAGCACCGGCTCGGCGGCGATGGCCATGGCGATCTCGAGGAGCCGCCGGTCCCCGTGCGAGAGCGTACCCGCGGGCTCGCGGGCCCGCTCCGCGATGCCGAGCCGCGCGAGCGCGCGCGCCACCCGCGCGCGCGCCGCGGCGGCCGTCATGCGCGCGCGGCCGAAGGGGGAGGACGAAGAGCGGACGCGACCGTAGACCATCAGCTCGATGTTCTGCCAGGCGGAGAGTCGCGGGAAGACGTGCGAGACCTGGAACGAGCGCACGATGCCGAGGCGGAAGAGGTCGGCGGGACGGAGACCGGTGACGTCGCGCGCCTGGAAGATCACGCGGCCCGCCGTCGGCGGCAGCGCGCCCGTGATCAGGTTGAAGAGCGTGGTCTTCCCGGCGCCGTTCGGTCCGATGATCGAGCGCACCTCGCCCGGGGCGACGGTGAGGTTCACGCCGCTCACGGCGGCGAGACCGCCGAAGCGCCGGCTGAGGGCGCGCGTCTCGAGCACGGCGCCCACGCCGGTCGGGCTCAGGACTTCTGGATGAGCGGCTCGCACCCCGTCTTGCCGCACGGCACGAGCAGCGCGTTCGGGTTCCCGGTCTCCTCGACGAACGCGGGGTAGTAACCGTACTTGTCGTTCTTCTTGCCCTCGACGACGAAGATCGGCCCGGTGACGTGGTGATCGCACTCGCGCACCTTGATCTCACCCATGACCGAGTCCTTGTGGACGAGGCCTTCGAGGGCCTTGACGACGGCGTCGGGCTTCGTGCCGCCCGCCTTCACGATCGCGAGGCCGATCATCTCGATCGCGTTCGAGCCGCGCGCGGCGGAGGGGTCTGGCCACTGGCCGTGCTTGGCGTGGTACGCCAGGGCGTACTGGGCGGCGCGCGGCACCTTGGGGTTCTCGTAGAGATACGCCTCGCCCGCCGTCATCCCGAGGACCGCGTCGCCGGCGGCATTGGCGTCGATCTGCGACCAGAAGTTGTGGTGCAGGTGCGTCTTCATCCCCATCTGGTTGATCTGCTTCAGGATGCGCGCGTAGCCGGCGCCGAAGACGATCAGGCACAGCACGTCGGGCTTCGCCGCCATCGCCTTCGTGACGTAGGGCGCGTAGTTCGTCGTCCCGAGGGGCGAGTACTCCTCGCCGACGACCTCGAGCGGGGAGCCGAGCTTGACCGCGTCCTTCGTGAGCTGCGCGGAGAGCTTGCCCCAGCTGTAGTCGTCGGCGATGAAGAACCACTTGGTCCCGTGCTTCTTGGCGGCGTAGAGGCTCGGCAGCACGAGCTGTCGGGAGTTTGGCAGCACCTGGAAGGTGTACTTGCCGCAGGCGGGCGGCTCCGAGATCGCCGGATTGCCGGACCCCGCGTTGAGGAACGGGATCTTCGCGTCGCGGTTCACGTACTCCTGCACCGAGAGCGAGATGGCCGAGAAGATGACGCCGGTCAAGACGTCGACGCGGTCGCGCTCGATGAGCTTCTTCGCCTTCGCGAGTCCGGTGGCGACCTTCGACTCGGTGTCCTCGATGATGACCTTGAGGGGCCGGCCGCCCACCCCCGGGCCCTTGCCGACGACACCGCCCGACTTGTTGATCTCGTCGACCGCGAACTGGATGCCGAGCGCCTGCTGGCTGCCGATCGTCGAGGCCGGCCCCGACAGCTCGCAGAGCGCGCCGATGGTGATCTCCTCGGCGCCCCGCGCGTGGCGCGGGACGAACGGGCCGACGGCGAGCGCCGCCGCCGCGCCGGCGCCGGTCTTGAGTAGATGACGACGAGAGACGTGGCTCATCGCGAAGCCTCCTGCGTGGTGTGTCATGCGCGATTACTCGGACCTCCTCTGGGTGACGCGTACACGGCGCGGCCGACGGCGACCACCGTCCCCTGCCCGTCCCGGACCTCGACGTCGGCGACGCTGACGGTGCGGCCGACGCGCACCGTGCGCGCGATCGCGAGCAGATCGCCCCGGCGCGCTGGACGCAGGTAATCCACGCGCATGTCGATCGTGGGTACTCCGGTGCCGACCTCGGTGACGACGGCGTAGTCCCCGGCGATGTCGACGAGCGCGCTCACGACGCCGCCGTGCAGCCAGTCGGATCCGTCGTGGCGCAGGAACTCGTCGCGGAACGGCAACCGGATCTCGACGTAGCCTTTCGCGGACTTCTCGAGGGTGAGCCCGAGGAACCGCATGTACGGCGAGTTGTCGAAGCCGAGCGCATCCGTCACGCGCGGACCCCGAGCTCTCGCGCCTGCGCCTTGAGCGCGGTCCGGTCGAGCTTGCCCGTGCCGCCGAGGGGCAGCGCCTCGACGAAGACGACGCGACGCGGATGCGCGTAGGGCGCGCCGCGCTCGAGGCAGTAGCGCTTGACGTCATCCTCGGAGGTTCGGCCGCGCTCGCCCTCGACGACGAACGCCACGGGCACCTCGCCCTTCGTCCCGTGCGGCGCCGGCACCACGCAGGCGTCGCGCAGGTTCGGATGACGGAGGAGGAGGTCCTCCACCTCCTTCGGGTACACGTTCTCACCGGCGACGTTCATCATGTCGTCCCTCCGGCCCATGAAATAGTAGTAGCCGTCGGCGTCGCGCCGCAGGAGGTCCCCGGTGTGAAGCCAGCCGTGGCGGAACTTCGCCGCCGTCGCCTCCGGCCGCTTCCAGTAGCCGCGCGCGAGCCCGGGGTTCCGCGCGAGCAGCTCACCGACCTCACCGGCGGGGACGTCCGCGCCCGCCTCGTCGACCAGGCGCACCTCCGAGCCCGGGATCTCCCGGCCGCAGCTTCCCCGCCGCTTCAACCCCCAGCGCGTGTTGGTGAGCGGCACCGGCCCGCCCTCGGTGAGGCCGTAACTCTCGGCGATGCCCGCGCCGCGGAATGCGCGGGTGAACTCGTCGAGCAGTTCCTCCGGCACCTCGGCCGATCCGCAGACCGCGAACCGAAGGGACGAGACGTCGTGACGGGCGAGCGCGTCCCTCTCGGCGAGGATCATCCTGTACATCGCCGGCACGCCCGTCGTATACGTGACCCGGTAGCGATCGATCGCCCGGATGACCTCGACCGCGTCGAAGCCGGGCAGGATCACGAGTGAGCCGCCCCCGAGGAGGAACGGCTTCACCGCGCCCGCCATCGCGTTCTTATGGAAGAGCGGCACCGCGACGAGCGCGCGCTCCGTCTCATCGATCAGCATCGCCTTTCTGAGGATATCCGCGTTCCACACTTGCCCGCCGTGCGTGAGGAGCACGCCCTTGGGCTTGCCCGTGGAGCCCGACGTGTACGGCTGCATGCAGACCTCGTCGGACGCGGTGGCGCGCCGGGCGAGCGCGGGCGATCCGCTCGCGAGCAGCTCGTCGTAGACGATGCCGCCATCGGCCGCCGGGTCGTCGACGACGACGTGCTCGAGCGTGCCCACCCGACCAGCGAGGACGCGGGCGCGGTCGGCCATCGCGCGGTTCGCGATCAGCACGGTCGCCTCGGCATCCTCGACGACGTAGCGCAGCGCCTCGTCGCCCATGCGCGTGTTGATCGGCACCGAGACGGCGCCCAGGCGCATCGGGCCGAAGAGCGACTCGAGGAAGCGGAAATCGTTGGAGAACATCAGCGCGACGCGGTCGCCGGCGCCGACGCCGAGGCGGGCGAGTCCGGTCGCGACGCGGTTGCACCGAGCGTCGAGCTCGGCGAAGGTGATCCGCGCGTCGTCCTGGAGCACCGCCAGGCTCGACGGCGCGAGGCGGAGCGGCGCGTCGAAGAGATAGCCGAGATTGTCAGGCAGCATCGGGCGTGATGACGACCTTGCCGAAGACGGAACGGCCGGCGAGGGCGACCTCCCCCTCGGCGGTGCGCTCGAGCGGCAGCACGCGATCGACGACGGGAGTGACCCGCCCCGCGAAGGCGTGGGCGGCCAGCCGCAGGAGCTCCGTGTGCGTCCACCCGTTCGAGCCGATGATCCGATGCTCGCGGCGGAACAGGTAGCGGATATCCGTCGGGCCGATCGGTCCCGACGTGGCGCCGGAGGTGACGAGCCGTCCGCCCTTGCCGAGCGCGCGGACCGAGCGCTCCCACGTGCTCGCGCCGACGGTCTCGATCACGACGTCGGCGCCGCGCTTGCCGGTGAGGCGGCGCACGGTGACGTCCCAGTCGGGGTCCGTCACGTAGTTGATCGTCTCGTCGGCGCCGAGCGTCTTGAGCCGGGCGAGCTTCTCGTCGCTCGACGCGAGCGCGACGACCCGAGCGCCCTGGAGCCGCGCGAGCTGCACGGCGCCGAGCCCGACACCGCCGGCCGCCGCGGTGACCACGACGACGTCGCCCGGGGTCACCCCGGCGTGGGTGACCACCATGCGCCAGGCGGTGCCCCACGCGACGGGCAGGCAACCGGCGAGATCGAACGGGTAGTGTGGCGGAATCGCGATCGCCTGCGTCGCGGGGGCGCGCACGTACTCGGCGAGCCCGCCCGGATCCATCTCGCCCAGCATGTGGCCGCGCAAGCAGCGTGTGGTCTCGCCGTCCAGGCAGTACGGGCAGCGGCCGCAGCCCCAGTGGGGATCGAGGAGCACGCGCTCGCCGACGAGCGGCCGGTCGACGCCGGGTCCGACCTCGGCGACGAGTCCCGCGACGTCACCGCCGGTGATGTGCGGGAGCGGCGTCGGTTCTCCCGGCATGCCCTCGCGCGTGAAGATGTCGAGGTAGTTCAGCGCGCACGCCTTCACCGCGACGACGATCTCGCCCGGCCCCGCGACCGGCCGTGGCCACTCACGCTCGAGCGTGAGCACCTCGGGGCCGCCGTGGCGGTGGATCACGACCGCGCGCATGGTCTTCGGGAGCGTCATCG
>DASXTR010000262.1:0-4424 GCA_036505325.1 Gaiellaceae bacterium | reverse complement strand
CCAGAACTCGCGGCACCGGACGCCGAACTCGCGCTCGAAGAACCGTTGGCCGTGTAGGAACTGGCGCAGCAGCGACTCCCCGGACGGAATGTTGCAATCGGGCTCGACCCACGAGCCGCCGACCGGGACGAACTGCCCGCGGGCGACCCGTTCGCGGATGCGTTCCCAGAGGTCGGGATCGCGCTCCTTGATCCACGCGTACTGCTGCGCCTGCGAGCACGCGAAGCGGTATTCGGGGTAGTCGTCCATGTACCGCGTCTGCGAGCTGAACGTGCGCACCGTCTTGCGATAGGTCTCGGCGAGCGGCCAGAGCCACGCCGTGTCGATGTGCGCGTGCCCGATCGCGGCGACCTCGTGCGCGGCCGTTCCGTTGTGGTGCTCGTACAGCGCCTCGAGGATCGCCGGGTCCCACTCGTTGCAGAACCGGTTCAGTCCGGCGCGCAGCTCACCGCCCCAGCCGGGGTCGAGACCGGGGTCCGCCTCGAGCGCGCGCAGCGTCTCGAAGTCGTGCAGAAGACGCCAGGCGTCCTGGGCGAAGACCGCGACCTCGCAGCGCTCGATCTCGACGGGCGCGTCCTGCCGCCCGAAGAGGCCGTTGCAGGCGAGCTCCACCTGCAGCTCGAGCGGACCCGGTTCCGCGTGGTCGGCCACCACGGCGTCGCGGTGGTGTGGGTTGAGTCCCTGGACTGCGCGTCCGCCGATCCACAGCGTCGCCTCGCTGCGCGAGGACCACAACAGGTCGACGCGCCGGCCGCGCCACTCGTCCGGCACGGTTGCGCGGACGCGGAACCAGTAGGTCGCCCAGAGCGGTCCGAACCGCTCGCCGAGCTCCGCTGGCCGGTAGTCGAGCGCCTGCGCGTCGTCGAACGGGATGCGCTCGACCGGCCCGGCGACCACGAGCCCGTCGACGGCGCGCGTCTCCGGGTAGACGAGCCCGCGCAGCCGCTCGGTGGTCTGCGCGAAGCGCGCCCGTGTGTACTCCGGATGGCGGATCAACTAGCCGGTCGCCGCAGCGACGGGACGCCCGAGCATGCTCTCGCCTGTGTCCGGCGAGAAGAAGTACAGGCGCGCCGGCTCGAGGGTGAGGCGGATCGTGCCGCCGACGGTCGCGGCCGTTCGCGGGTCGACGCGCGCCGTGAGCAGCGCGCGCTGGCCGCCGGCGAGCAGCGCGGCGTCGTCTTCCTCCGCGTCGTCGGAGCGCGCCTCCTCGATGATGATCGGCTCCGCGTCGCTCTCGAAGAAGACGAATGCGTCGGAGCCCAGCTCCTCGAGCACCTCGACCTTCGCGTCGAGCTGAGGCAGGTCGCCAGACGAGAACGCGGCGTCCTCGAACGCCTCCGGGCGGATGCCCACGATCACGCGACCGTCCGGCACCGCCGACGGCCGCCGCTCGCGGTCGAGCGGGATGCGCAGGCTGCCGAGCGTGATCGTGTCGCCGTTGATCGTCGCCGGGACGAGGTTCATCGACGGCGACCCGATGAAGGCCGCGACGAAGAGATTCGACGGCTCCTCGTACAGCCGCTGCGGCACGTCCACCTGCTGGATCTTGCCGTCGCGCATCACCGCGACGCGCTCGCCGAGCGTCATCGCTTCGACCTGGTCGTGCGTCACGTAAACCGTCGTGACGCCGAGGCGGCCGTGGAGCTGCTGCAGCGAGGTGCGCATGCCGACGCGGAGCTTCGCGTCGAGGTTCGAGAGCGGCTCGTCCATGAGGAACGCCGCAGGGTGGCGCACGATCGCGCGGCCCATCGCAACACGCTGCATCTGGCCGCCCGAGAGCTGGCGCGGACGGCGGTCGAGCAGCTGCTCGAGGCCGAGCATCTTCGCCGTCTCCGTGACGCGCTGGTCGATCTCGCGCTTCGGCGTCTTGCGCACGCGAAGGGCATAGCCGAGGTTCTGGCGGACCGTCATGTGCGGGTAGAGCGCGTAGTTCTGGAAGACCATCGCGAGGTCGCGGGCCGCCGGCGGGAGCTTCGTCACGTCACGGTCGCCGATCCGGATCCGGCCGCCGTTGACGCTCTCGAGGCCGCCGATCGACCGCAGCAGCGTCGTCTTCCCGCAGCCGGACGGGCCGACGAGCACCATGAACTCGCCGTCCTCGATCGTCATGTTCACATCGTCGACGGCGCGGACGCCGCCGGGGAACTCCTTCGTGACGCTCTCGAGGGTGATGCGCCCCACGGCCGCGAATTCAACCCCAAGACGGCTGGAAATGCAATCGTTGCCACACAGGCAGGGCGCCGAATAGACTCGTACTGGTGACGCGCTCGCTCCCCCCGGCAGCCGAGGACGTCGCCGGCGTCACCCGGTTCAGGGACACCTGCAACGTCTACCTCCTGAGGGCGGGGCGGGACGCCGTGCTGATCGACTTCGGCAGCGGCGCGATCCTCGACCACCTCGCCGACCTCGGCGTCGACCGCGTGACGGACGTCCTCCTCACGCACCACCACCGCGACCAGGCGCAGGGGCTCCGCCGCGCCGTCGAGGCCGGGGTGCGCATCTGGGTGCCGCCGGTCGAGCGGGAGCTGTTCGACCGCGTCGACGAGCACTGGCAGGCGCGGCCGATGGCGGACGACTACGACCTGCGCCAGGACCGCTTCTCGCTCCTCGCGCCCGTCGAGGTCACGGGCGTCGTCGACGAGTACCGCACGCGCAGCTACGGTGGGATCGAGATCTTCACGCTCCCGACGCCCGGGCACACGGTCGGGTCGGTGACGTACCTCGTCGAGGTCGACGGCCGGCGGCTCGCGTTCAGCGGCGACCTGATCTACGGCGACGGCAAGGTGTGGTCGCTCGCAGCGACGCAGTGGAGCTACTCGGGCGTCGAGGGTCAGGCCGCGACGATCCTGTCGCTCGGCCTGCTCGCGGAGCGCGAGCCGGACGTGGTGCTCCCGTCGCACGGCGACGCGATCGGCGACGCGCCCGGCGCGCTCGCGCATACGCGCGGGCGGCTAACGGAGCTGATGGAGCTGCGGCGCGAAGGAAAGCCGTGGGACCTCGACGGCTGGCTGGAGCACCCGTGGGAAGTCCTCTCGCCGCACTTGCTCCGCAACCGGACGAGCATCGCGACGTCGTATGCGCTGCTCTCGGAGTCGGGCGCGGCGCTGCTCGTCGACTGGGGCTACGACCTGTGGACCGGCCTCGACCTCGGCAGCGACCGCGCCGGGAACCGGCCGCTGCTCGCGTCCGCGCAGGCGCTCGAGCGCGACTTCGGCGTGGAGCGGATCGAGGCGGTGGTGACGACGCACTACCACGACGACCACGTTGCCGGGATCAACCTCCTGCGCGACGTGGAGGGGACGGAGGCGTGGTCGCCGGAGAACGTCGCGCCGATCCTCGAGGCGCCGCAGCGGTATGACCTGCCGTGCCTCTGGTTCGACCCGATCCGGGTCGACCGCCGGCTCCCGCTCGGCACGCCGGTCGCGTGGCACGAGTACGAGCTGACCGCGCACCCGCTGTCGGGGCACACGCTCTACGCGGCGGCGATCGCATTCGAGGCCGACGGCCGCCGCGTCGTCGCGACCGGCGACCAGCAGGCGTTCGTGGACGGCGGCCGCGACATCCTCAACTACCAGTACCGCAACCGCTTCCGGATCGACGATTTCGTCGCGAGCGCCGAGCTCTACCGCCGACTCCGTCCCGACCTCATGATCGGCGGCCACTGGCCGCCGCGGGAGGTCACCGACACCGAGCTGGAGGAGCTGCTCGAGGACGGCCGGCGCCTCGCGGAGCTCCACCGCGAGCTCCTGCCGCTCGACGAGATCGACTTCGGCGCGGAGGGGTTCGGCGCGCGCATCGAGCCCTACCGGGCGACCGTGCGGGCAGGCGAGGAGCTCGAGCTCGTCGTGCGCGCGCGCAACCCGTTCGCCGGCGAGGACGTCGCCCGCGTGCGTCTCGTCGCCCCGGACGGGTGGACCGTCGTCCCGGAGCAGCACGAGGTCGCCGTGCCGGGCCGCAGCGAGGTGGACGTGAGGTTCCGCGCGCGCCCGGACATACCCGCGCGCCGCGCGCGCGTCGCCGCGGACCTCACAGTCGGCGAGGCGGCATTCGGCGAGCAGGCCGAGGCCCTGGTGGACGTCCAATGATCGAACGGGGGAGCTACCGGCTCGAGGTCGGGCCGAACGGGCAGCGCGCGACGCTGACGTCGCCGGCGGGCGAGCACTGGGCGACGCTCTCGCTGCTTGCCGCGTTCGACACGGCCGCCGCGGTCGACGAGACGCTCGAGCTCTCTCCGCCGCGCGTCGAGGGCGATGCGATTCACGTCGAGCGGCGCTCGACGCTGTGGGAGCGGGCCGGGATGACGCTCGTCTGCGGCGAGGAGTCGATCGAGGTGCGGACCTGGGTCGCCGGCCGCGGCGAGCTCGCCGACGTGCATCTGCTCGGCGGCCGCTCGCTCCTCGCCGGCGGCTCCGCGCTCGGGTTCT
>DASXTR010000261.1:0-14161 GCA_036505325.1 Gaiellaceae bacterium | reverse complement strand
GCGAGCTGGCCGCGAACCGCGTCGGCGCCTGCGGAGGCCCGTACGTCGGCAACGCGGCCGTTCTCGAACCGCAGCTCCAGGTCGCGGACGACGCTGCCGCCGAGCGCGAGCGGCCGGGTCGAGCGGACCGTGCCCTCGGTCCGCCGCAGGTCGGGTGTCGTGAACACCTCCTCCGTCGGCATGTTCGGGAGGTGCTCGATCCCGCCTGCAGTCTTGATGCTGCCGCCGCGCCAGCGCGACTCGGGGAGGAGGCCGATCATGAGGTTCGTCCCCGGGCCGGTGAAGCGCACGGCATCGAGCTCGAGCGCGTTCAGCTCGTCGGTCCGCCGTTTCAAACGCTGTACGTGCTCGCGCCAGGACGCAATGGGATCGTCCTCGTCCAGCCGGACGGCGAACGCGACCGCTTCCCACAGCCGGTCGACGTCCGGCTCCCCGAACATCGCCTGCGCCTGCCCCGCGGTCGGGTGGGCGGCGAGGGTCCAGTTCATCTGCCGCTCGTTGACCGCGCCGAGGTAGCGGCGGTTGAGCTCGACCGGCCGCGCCTTCCCGACGCGCGCCTGGTCGACGTCCGCCAGCAGATCGGGCTCGGCCTCGCCGAGGATCCCGATGATCGCGCCGCCGCCGATCGCGGCCTCGAGCCGCTCGAGGTGCCAGGGATGCGTCGCGGTGAGCTCCTCGTCCGGCGCGCTCTCGAGCATCGCCTTCCGGACGTGGGCGTCGGTGTAGTGGACGTCGACGTATCGCGCGCCGGCCGTGTACGACGCGCGCGTGACCGCGCGCACGAGCTCCGCGTGCTCGAGCGGCGAGTTGACGAAGACCGTCTGGCCGTCCTGGACGTTCGCGCCGACCCGCACGATCAGGTCCGCGTAGCGGTCGAGACGCTCCTGCGACACGTGCGCGACCCTACACGATAGAGGTTCCTATACGAGCGAGTGATTCATCAAGCGTCAACCGGAGGTTCGCTCTAACTAAACTTCGCCGCTGCCGTCTTATACGACGGCACTGGCAATTGAGCCGAAAGGAGCATGTCGTTGAGGAGCAAGCTTTCGGCGGCGTTCATCGCCGCCCTGGTCGGGCTGCTCGCCGTGTTCGCCTCCGGCGCCCTCGCGCAGGGCGTGAAGCAGGGCGGCACGTTGAACATCGACCTGACCACTGACGTCGACTACACCGATCCCGCCCTCGACTACCTGTCGACCGGCTGGGAGCTGGAGTACGCGACATGCCTCAAGCTGATGAACTACCCGGACGCGAACGGGCCGAAGGGTGCTCAGCTCGTCCCCGAGGCCGCGACCGGCTTCCCGAAGGTCTCGAGCGGCGGCAAGGTGTACGACTTCACGGTCAACGCGAGCTGGACGAAGTTCTCGAACGGACAGCCCGTGACGGCTGCGAACTTCAAGGCGGCGATCGACCGTGACGCGGATCCGAAGATGCAGTCGCCGGCCGTCCCGTTCTTCTCGGACATCGTCGGCTCGGACAAATCGCCGGTCTCTGGCGCGCGGGTCAAGGGGAACCACCTGATCATCACGCTGACCAAGGCGGCTCCGGACTTCCTCGCCCGGATGGCGATGCCGTTCTTCTGCGCCGTCCCGACGAACCTTCCGCATGATCCGAACGGCGTCGAGACGCCGCCGTCGGCGGGCCCGTACTACATCGCGGAGCGGACGCCGAACAAGTCGATCATCGTGAAGAAGAACCCGTACTACAAGGGCAAGCGGCCGCACAACGTGAACCAGATCGTGTACACGATCGGCAACTCGCTGGAGGCGATCCGCCTTCGCGTCGAGCAGGGCGCATCCGACTACGCGGCGGCCGGTATCCCGCCGTCGGCGTACGCCGAGGTGGCGCAGAAGTACGGGATCAACAAGAGCCAGTTCTGGGTCAAGCCGCAGCTCGGCGTCTCGTACATCGCACTAAACCACGATCGCCCGATCTGGAAGAACAACATTCCGCTGAAGAAGGCGGTCAACTGGGCGATCGACCGGCAGGCGCTCGTCGCTCAGGGCGGCTACCTGGCCGGGAAGCGGACCGACCAGATCCTGCCTCCGGGCATGGCCGGCTTCCGTGACGCGACGCTCTACCCGCTGAAGGTGAACGACAAGTCGATGGCCCAGGCGAAGAAGCTGGCGGCGGGCCATACACGCGACGGCAAGGTGATCGTCTACGCGGGCAACCGCGGCGCAACGCCGCTGCGGGCGCAGATCCTCCAGTTCAACCTGAAGCAGATCGGGCTGGACGCCGAGACGAAGCTGTTCGCTCGTGCCGTCCAGATCGAGAAGGAGGGCACGCGCGGCGAGCCGTTCGACCTGACGTTCGAGGGCTGGATCGCGGACTACGCCGATCCGTACGACTTCATCAACGTCCTGCTGAGCGGCGACAGCCTGCACGCCTCGAACAACAACAACGTCGCGTACTTCAACGACCCCGCGTACAACAAGAAGATGGAGGCCGCGTCGCGCCTGAGCGGGGCGCAGCGCTACTCCACCTATGGTGCGCTGGACGTCGACATGTTCAAGAACTCGCCGCCGTGGGCGTCGTACTTGAACTTCAACTCCCGCATCTTCGTGTCGAAGAACGTCGGGTGCTTCGTCTACAACGCGATCTACACGGTCGACCTGGCGGCGGTCTGCCTCAAGTAGCCGCGCGGGTCTGAAACGGGGTCAGAGGAGGCGCCGGCTCCGGCCGGCGCCTCCACATTCTCCTACCGGCGACGTACGATACGAACGTGGCGGCCCCGAACCTGCCCCTCCGGGATGTCCCGCACGTCGGTGCGGAGCTCCGGCGCCTGCGCCGCGAGCGTGGGATGACGCTCGACGGGGTCGCCTCGGCGACCGGGCTCACCAAGGGGTACCTGAGCCAGCTCGAGCGCGACCACGTCGCGCCGTCGCTCGGCTCCCTGGCGAAGATCTGCGCCGCCCTCGGCGTCCGAATCGGCGACGTGATCGAACCACCGGAGGAGCCGGTGCACCGGGTCGAGCGCCGCCCGATCGACGCGCCGCGCGGCCACCACGTCCTCGTCAGCCCGCCGGACGAACGTCGGTTCGCCGCCGTGGAGACCGAGATCCCGCCTGGGAGCACCGAGGTCGACGAGCCTCGCTCCGGCTCGGGGCAGAACCAGTTCGTCTACGTCGTCAAGGGCGCGCTCGAGCTCGCCATCGACGGCCAGCAGAAGATGACCCTGAAGGCCGGCGACGCGCTCACCTACAGCCCCGACGAGCCGCACTCCTGGCGCAACCCGTCCCGCTCGACGGTCGCGAAGGTCCTCTTCCTCGCGCTCAATCCCGGGCCGTTCTTCTTCCTCTAACCACACTTCTTCGGGAAAGATCGGAGGTGGCGCGGTGAGCTGGGCCGCGCCCAGGGCGTCCGGGCGGGTGCCCAGATCGCCGCGCCTCCGGAGAAAAAAGTGGTCGGGAGCGCGCCGGGGGAGTTCAACAGGGGTGGCACGCCCCCGACCTGAGGATGCGTTTGCGCTTCAGTCCCCGCAGAACGCGAGTTTAGTCTAACTAAACGCCCGTCACGTGTCGAGCGGGACGTCGTCCCAGCTCTCGCCGTGCCCGGCCGCCCACGCGAGGGCGTGGTGGCGCTCGAGCGCGATCGAGAGCGCCTCGGCGTGCTGGTCGGCCGTCAGGTGCCGGTAGATCTTCCCGAACGCGCGGAAGTCGCCGCGCAGCGGCGCCGGGAGGAGCCCCTGCTCGAACCCGCGCATCGCGGTCGCGGCGACGAGCTGGTCGAACGATTCCCACCGCTCGGGCAGCTCGACGGAGCCGTTCTGCTGGAGCAGCGTCGTGCGGGCGCGCCAGTGCCACAGGCGCGCCGCCTCTAGCTCGCGCTCGATCTCCTCGGCGCCGCGGAGGCGCGCGCCGTCGAGGGCGACGTCGACGAGGGCAGCGTGGTCGAACGTCTGGTCGTACGGCGGCAGCTCCACGAGCCCGAGCGCCCAGAGCAGCGTGCCGAGCGACTCGCCGCGCCAGACCGCGTCCACCACAACGGGATCGCCCTCGCCGTCGGGCAGCCGGGAGAGGCCGGTCCAGACCTCGGACGCGAGCTCGCGGCAGCGGTCGACGACCTCGCGCTGGCTACGGACCTTCGTGCGCGGCATCCCCCGCGAATCTAGCCGAGCGCCCGGTCGATCTCCGCGAGAGTCTCGGCGTCCAGCTCGATCCCGGACGCGGACGCGTTGTCGTGCACCTGCTCGGGCCGGGACGCCCCGACGATCGCCGACGCGACTTCCGGGCGCCGCAGGACCCAGGCGAGCGCCAGCTGCGCCATCGTGATCCCGAGCCGGTCGGCGATCGGCTGCAGCCGCTGAACCCGCTCGAGCGTCCGGTCGCTCAGGTAGTCGCCCATCATCCCGCCCATGCGCGCCGAGTTCGCCCGCGACTCGGAGGGCGGCGCCTGGCCGGGCCGGTACTTCCCGGTCAGCACGCCCTGCGCGAGCGGAGACCAGACGATCTGCGAGATCCCGTTCGCCGCGCCGAGCGGGAAGACGTCGCGCTCGGGGTCCCGGTGGAGCAGCGAGTACTGAGGCTGCGACGACACGAACCTCTCGTAGCCGCGCTCCCGGGAGAGGTCGAGCGACGCCTGGATCTGCTGCGCGTTCCACTCGGAGAAGCCGACGTAGCGCGTCTTCCCGGCGCGCACGACTTCGGTCAGCGCCGCCATCGTCTCCTCGAGCGGCGTCGAGCGGTCGTAACGGTGGCACTGGTAGAGATCGACGAAGTCCGTCCGCAGCCGCCGCAGCGAGTCGTCGAGCTGCTTGTGCACCTGAGCACGAGACAGGCCCCGGTTCTCGTCGTCCATCGGGAAGAAGAGCTTGGTCGCGAGCACGTACGAGTCGCGCGGCCGCCCCGCGAGGACGTCGCCGAGGAACTCCTCCGCGCCGCCGGTTGCGTACACGTTTGCCGTGTCGATGAAGTTGGTTCCGGCGTCGAACGCCGCGTCGACGCACGCGCGCGCCTGCTCGTCGCCGACGCCGCCGCCGTACGTGAGCCACGAGCCGAGCGAGATCTCCGAGACCTGCAGGTCGCTGTCGCCGAGTTGCCGATAGCGCATCGGGATGACTTGTACCGAAGTCGGCACGGATGCCGTCAGGTGCGGTGAGTACCGTGGCTTCATGGCGAAGGCGGCGGCCGTCCAGCACGCGTGCACGGAGTGCGGGTACACGTCCGGGCGGTGGCTCGGGCGCTGTCCCGGCTGCGGACAGTTCGGCACCCTCCTCGCAGAGACGCTGCCGGCGCGCGGCGCACAGCCTGCCCAGGCACGGCCAATCCTTCGCCTCGTCGACGTCGTCGCCGAGGAGGCGGACCGCATCCCCACCGGGGTGCCGGAGCTCGACCGCGTCCTCGGCGGCGGCCTCGTCCCCGCCTCGCTCGTGCTCGTCGGCGGCGAGCCGGGCGTGGGGAAGTCGACGCTGCTCCTGTCCGCCCTCGGCGCTGTCTCGCGTGAGCGGCGGGCGCTGCTCGTGACCGGCGAGGAGTCGACCGCGCAGGTGAAGCTCCGCGCTGCCCGCCTCGGCGGCTGCGACCGGGTCGAGATCCTCGCCGAGACCGAGCTCGAGACCGTCTGCGCGACGCTCGAGCGCGAGCGGCCGGCCGTGTGCGTGATCGACTCGGTGCAGACGCTCTACTCGTCGGAGGTCGGCTCCGCGCCGGGGTCGGTCGCGCAGGTACGCGAGGCGGCGGCGCGGCTCCTGCGCGTGGCGAAGGAGACCGGCGTCGCGACCTTTCTCGTCGGGCACGTGACGAAGGACGGGTCCGTCGCAGGGCCGCGCGTCCTCGAGCACCTCGTCGACTGCGTGCTGCAGTTCGAGGGCGACCGCTATCACGCTCACCGCATCCTGCGCGCGGTGAAGAACCGGTTCGGCTCGACGAACGAGCTCGGCGTCTTCGAGATGACCGGCGGCGGGCTCGTCGGCGTCCCCGACCCGTCCGAGCTCTTCGGGCGCACCCACGCGGGCGAGGTCGGCGCCGCGGTGGCGTGCGCGCTGGAGGGGACGCGCCCGCTCCTGCTCGAGATCCAGTCGCTCGTCGCGCCCACCGACCTCGCGATGCCGCGCCGGGTCGGCACCGGCGTCGACCCGAAGCGGCTCGCGATGATCGTCGCCGTGCTGGCCCGGCACGCGGGACTGCCGCTGGGCGGGGCGGACGTCTTCGTCAACGTGGCGGGCGGCGTCCGGATCGACGAGCCGGGGGCCGACCTCGGCATCGCCCTCGCAATCGCCTCGGCCGCGCGCGGCGTCCCCGTCCGCGAGGGCCTGGCGGCGTTCGGCGAGGTGGGGCTCACGGGCCGCCTGCGGCCGGCCGCGCAGGCCGAACGGCGGCTCGAAGAATGCCGCAAGCTGGGCCTTGCGACGACCCTTGCGCCGACCGGCACGAAGGGCGCCGCCCTCGAGGCGGAGACGCTCCGGCGTGCGCTCGCGGCCGGGCTGGGAGAATCAACGTCCTAGCAGGGATTTTCCGCTGAGAGCGGCCAAAAAGCCCTGCAAACGTCCCGGTTTTCGAAAATTTCTGGTACCCTGGTGGTGTTCGCCGGCAGCCCTAGAGGCCGTCGGCGCTTTTCGCGACTACAGACGGGAAAGAGGTCAGGTTTGTACAAGGTCGGCGACAAGGTGGTGTACCCACACCACGGTGCAGGCACGGTTGTGAAGCGCGAGAAGCGCGAGGTGCTCGGCGAGAAGCGCGAGTACCTGACGATCAAGATCCTCCACAACGACATGACGGTCAACGTTCCTGCCGACAACGCCGAGCGCGTCGGCCTCCGCAAGGTGATCGACGAGGAGGCCGTGAAGAAGGTCGTGAAGTACCTCACCTCGGGCGGCACCGAGATGCCCAAGAACTGGAACCGGCGCTTCAAGCACAACCGCGACAAGATGAAGACCGGCGACATCTTCGAGCTCGCCGAGGTCGTCCGGAACCTCGCGCTCCGCGACGGCGAGAAGGGCCTCTCGACCGGCGAGAAGCAGATGTACGTCAAGGCGAAGAAGATCCTCGCGTCCGAGCTCATGTACGCGAAGAACTTCACCGAGGACGAGGCGATCGAGTGGCTCGAGGGCGTTCTCACCGGCTCGATCAAGGAGCCGAAGACTCCCGCCCCGGCCGCGAAGAAGCCGGCTGCGAAGGCGACCACGGTCGCGAAGGCGGCCGTCAAGCCGGCCGCGAGGTCGGCGGCGGCAAAGGCCCCGGCGCGCAAGACGGCCGCAACGAAGGCGGCTGCGCCGAAGACGAAGACGTCCGCGGCGAAGAAGACCGCCGCCAAGCCGGCTGCGAAGCCGGCCGCGAAGAGAAAGACCAAGGCCGCCGCGTAGTGTCCGTCTGGGCCGTTCTCGTCGCCGCCGGGCGAGGGGAGCGGCTCGGGGACGATCGGCCGAAGGCGTTCGTGCGCCTCGGCGATCTGCCCCTGCTCGCGGAGCCGCTGCGGCGCCTCGACGCGTCCGACTGGATCGACTCGATCGTCGTGGTGGCGCCGCCGGAGTGGGAGGAGCCGGCGATCCTCTGCGCCGAGGAGATCGGCGCGTCGAAGGTCGCGTCGTGCGTCACGGGCGGCGAGACGCGCGTCGAGTCGGTGCGCGCCGGCGTCGCCGAAGTCCCCGAGGATGCGGCGGTCGTGCTCGTCCACGATGCGGCGCGGCCGATCCTTCCGCCGGAGGTCGTCCCGCGCCTGCTCGAGGCGCTCGGCGAGGGCTGGGACGGCGCGGTGCCCGGGGTCCCGCTCGCCGACACGGTGAAGCGCGTCCGCGACGGCGCCGTCGTGGAGACGCTCGCGCGCGACGAGCTCTGGGCGGTGCAGACCCCCCAGGCCTTCGTCACCCCTGTCCTGCGCGAGGCCCTCTCGCTCTCGCTCTCGCTCTCGCTCCCGCTCCCGGGGCCGGATAACGCTAGTGACAAGTTGTCACAAGGAACGAACGGCGCCACGGACTGCAGCTCGCTCGTCGAGGCGCGCGGGGGGCGCGTCACCGTCGTCCCGGGCGATGAGCGCCTGTTGAAGGTGACGACGCGCGCCGACCTCGAGCGGGTGGCGCAATGGCTGTGAAGGCAGTGGTCTTCGACGTCGGCGAGACGCTGATCGACGAGAGCGGCATGTGGGAGCGCGCCGCCGAGGTCGCCGGCGTGCCGTGCTTCACGCTGATGGGCGTGCTCGGCGGCCTGGCGGCCCGCGGGGAGCACCACAACCGCGCGTGGGGGATCCTGGGCGTCGAACACCCCGCGTCGACGTGGGAGGGGGACGACTTCTACCCCGACGCGCTCCAGTGCCTCGACCGGCTGCGCGACGCCGGGTACCGTGTTGCCGCAGTGGGCAACACACCGGCGGAAACCGAGGAGCTGCTGCGCGAGCACGTCGACGTGCTCGGCTCGTCCGGACGGTGGGGCGTCGCGAAGCCCGCGCCGGAGTTCTTCGAGCGGATCGTGTCCGCCGTCGGGCTTCCGCCTGCCGAGATCGCATACGTCGGCGACCGGATCGACAACGACGTCGAGCCCGCCCTTGCCGCGGGGATGGTCGCGGTGCACATCCGCCGCGGGCCCTGGGGGCACCTGCACGAGCCGCCCGCGCGGGCGATCCGGATCCGCAGCCTCGCCGAGCTGCCGGACGCCCTCACGTGACGGAGTTCCGCGTCGGGATCGGCGTCGACGCGCACGCGCTCGCCGACGGCGTGCCGCTCGTCCTCGGCGGCGTCCGGATCGACTACCCGCGCGGCCTCGCCGGGCACTCCGACGGCGACGTGCTCGCTCACGCGCTGATCGACGCCCTGCTCGGCGCGGCCGGGCTCGGCGACATCGGCTCGCTCTTCCCTTCCGGCGACGAGACCCGGCGCGGGATCTCATCGGTCTCGCTGCTCGCCGAGGCGTACGAGCAGGTGTCGGAGGCCGGCTGGCGGCTCGTCAACGCCGACTGCATCCTCGTCGGCGAGGAGCCGCGCATCGCGCGCCACCGCGAGGAGATGCGCGAGCGGCTGCGCGAGGCGATCGGCGAAGGAGAGGTCAACGTCCGCGCGACGACGACCGACCGGCTCGGCTACACCGGTCGCGGCGAGGGGCTCGCCGCGCACGCGGTCGCGCTGCTCGAGCGGCGATGAGGCTCGTCCGCTACGCGGACCGGCCCGACCTGCGCGAGATCCGGTTCGAGACGCTCACGGCGCGCACGTTCCCCGAGTACATGAACCACAACGAGCCGGGCGGCCGATACTGGGGACGGCTGTACGACGAGCACCCGGACTTCCAGCTCGCGCTGCTCGACGCGGACGAGCTCGTCGCGGAGCTCCACTCCGTGCCGACGCCGTGGGACGGAACGTTCGAGGATCTCCCGTCGGGGTGGGACGAAGCGTTCACGCGTGCCTTCGAGAGCGACCGTGAGCCGACCGTGCTCTGCGCGCTTGCCATCTCCGTGCTCCCCGAGCGGCAGGGCGAGCGCCTCGCGAGCCGGATGTTGAACGCGATGCGCGAGGCCGCCGGCGCGCACGGTCTGCGTGAGCTGATCGCGCCCGTCCGGCCGACGCGCAAGGCCGACTACCCGCTGATCCCGATCGAGGAGTACGCCGCGTGGCGCCGCAGCGACGGCGCTCACTTCGATCCGTGGATCCGGCTCCACGAGCGCGTCGGCGGGGAGGTGCTCGCTCCCGCCCCCGAGTCGATGGTGATCGAGGCCCCGGCTGCCGACTGGGAGCGGTGGTGTGCGATGCCCTTCCCTGTCGACGGCGACTACGTCGTCCCCGGCATGCTCGCGCCGCTCGTCGTACGCGGGGGCGTCGGACGGCATGTCGAGCCGAACGTCTGGATCCGGCACGCGGCGACGAAGTAGCGGGTGTTCGAGGTCCAGGCGCACCGGTCGAACTCCGCCGCGGCGCTTCAGGCGTACCTTCCTGCCGGGCCCGACTCGCTGGAGCTCGACGTGGGCGTCCTCGAAGACGGGACGCCCGTCGTGAGCCACGAGGTGCGGGCGACGACGCTCGAATGCCCTGCGGGCTCACCGCTGCTCGGAACGCCGTGGCGCGAGCTCACGGCCGAGGACGCACGAGCGCTCGGGCGACTCACGCTCGACGACGCGCTCGCGATCGCGGGGGCGACGCCGCTCGTCGTCGAGGCGAAGGTCTATCCACCCGAGACCGTCTCCTCGCGCGCGTTCGCGGACGCGCTCGAGCCGTACCTCGATCGCATCTCGTTGATCTCGTTCGACGAGGCGGTCCTCGGGCACGCGCGCGCGCGCCGCCGCACGCTCGCGACGACGTTCCTGTTCGACGAGCCCGTGCGCGTGGCGGCCGGGCCGACGACGCTCGGCCCCCGCGCCGATCTCGTCACGCGCGAGCTCGTGGACGCAGCGCACTCGCTGGGCATGCGAGTCGTCCCGTGGACGGTCAACGATGAGCGGGACATGCGCGCTCTGATCGATCTCGGCGTGGACGGGATCGGCACCGACGAGCCGGCGCTCCTGCGCTCCGTGCTTGCGGCCGGCTGACGAGTTCAGGTTCCTCTCAGGTTCCTCGCTCACAGTGTGCGGCGATGCTCATCCTGATCGTCGACGACGACCCCGGCGTGCGGGATTCGCTCCACGGTGCGCTCCGGCTCGAGGGCTACGAGGTCGACGAGGCGGCCGACGGCGTCGAGGCGCTCGCGCGCATCGCGGGGCGCCGGCCGGATGCCGTCGTGCTCGACGTCCTGATGCCCGAGCTGGACGGGCTCGAGGTGTGCCGGCGGCTACGACAGCGCGGGGATCGCATTCCGATCCTCTGCCTCACGGCACGCGACGCCGTCCGCGACCGCGTCGCCGGGCTCGACGCCGGCGCCGACGACTATCTCGTGAAGCCGTTCGCGATCGAGGAGCTCCATGCGCGCGTTCGCGCGCT
The DNA here is from genome assembly GCA_036505325.1 of Gaiellaceae bacterium. GTDB lineage: Bacteria > Actinomycetota > Thermoleophilia > Gaiellales > Gaiellaceae > PALSA-600. Next base: position 3,330 of record DASXTR010000261.1, on the reverse strand, counting down.
CGTCCGCCGCGGCGGCGGCGCGGGGAGCGGCCGCGTCCTCCGGCACGTCGACCTCGAGCTCGACGGCGCTGCGCGGTCCGTCACCCGGAGCGGCCGCGCGCTCGACCTGACCCGGACGGAGTACCTCCTGCTCGAGCTGTTCCTGCTCAACCCGGGTCAAGTGCTTACGCGGTCGCTGATCTTCGACCGCGTCTGGGAGTACGACTTCGGGCCGAGCTCGAACTCGCTCGAGGTCTACATCGGCCACTTGCGTCGCAAGCTGGAAGCCGGCGGCGAGCCGCGTCTGATCCACACCGTGCGCGGAGTCGGCTACGTCCTGCGGCAGTGACGTTCAGGACGCGGCTCATCCTCCTGTCGGCGCTCGCGGTCGCGGCGGCCGTGCTTGCCGCGTCCATCTCCGCGTTCCTGCTCGTGCGGAGCGTGCTCCGCAGCCGTGTCGACGACGCCCTGCGCGAGCGCGCCGGGGAGGTCCAGCTCCAAACGAGTCCGGAGGGCGGCGTCGCTTTCACGATCCCTTCGCCGGAGCTCGGTGGCGCACCGGGATACGTGCAGCTGGTACCGGCCATGCGTGAGATTCCGATCGAGGGCGCGTTGCCGGTCGACGAGACCGACCGGCAGATCGCATCCGGCGCGCGGCAGGAGCGGTTCCGCGACGCGCACGTGGCGGGCGTGCACGTCCGCATCTTCACGACCTATGTCGGGCCGGAGATGGCGGTGGAGGTCGCGCGCCCGCTCGACGAGGTCGACGCCGCCCTGCGGCGGCTCGCGTACATCCTCGGCGCGCTCGCAGTGCTCGGGGTAGTCGCCGCCGGCGCGCTTGGACGCCTCGTGAGCCGGGCCGCGCTCGCACCCGTGCGACGTCTGAGCGAGGCCAGCCGCCACGTCGCCTCGACGCACGATCTGACGCAGCGGATCGACGTCGTCGGCAGCGACGAGCTCGCGGGCCTCGCGGAGAACTTCAACGCGATGCTGGCTGCCCTCGAGCGGTCGATCGACGCGCAGCGCCAGCTCGTCGCCGACGCGTCGCACGAGCTGCGCACGCCGCTCACCGCGCTGCGCACGAACGTCGAGATCCTCGAGCGGCAGGAGCTTCCGGCAGAGGCGAGGCCGCGGTTCGCCCGCGCCGTCGAGCAGCTCGACGAGCTCACTGCCCTCGTGGGCGACATCGTCGAGCTCGCGCGCGGGTCGGAGTTGCCGCAGGACGTCGAGGACGTCGCGCTCGACGAGCTCGTCGACTGCGCGGTCGAGCGTGCGCGCGCCCACGCGCCCCGCGTCCAGTTCGTGACAGACCTCGAGCCGACCGTGGTGCGCGGCGTGCGCGAGCAGCTCGATCGGGCGGTGTGGAACCTCCTCGACAACGCGTGCAAGTGGAGCCGCGACGGGAGCGTGGTCGAACTCACCGTTCGCGACGGCGCCGTCGTCGTCCGCGATCACGGGCCGGGGATCGACGATGCGGACCTCCCGCACGTCTTCGACCGCTTCTACCGCTCGGCCGCCGCACGCGGCATGCCCGGTTCAGGCCTCGGGCTCGCCATCGTCCGGCAGATCGCCGACGGCCACGGCGGCAGCGTGGTCGCCGAGCGCGCTCCCGGCGGCGGTGCCCGCTTCGTCCTGCGGGTCCCGACCGTGGCCGCGCCCGCGTCTTCAGGAACTCGTTAGCCGCCGTTCACAGGCGCTTCAGCGAGCGCCGCTTTCCTCCAACGGACACCGGTCCCGTCCACGAGAGGAAGCCATGAGGAAGCTCTTTGCACTGCCCGTCGCGCTCGTCGCGGTGCTGCTCGCCGTGTCCGCGGCCGGCTGCGGCGGATCGGGCGGGCAGGCTGCGGCCGGCGACTCGGCGTCGAACAAGCATCTCGAGGCGGCGCTGAAGTGGGCGCGCTGCATGCGCGAGCACGGCGTCGACGTCCCCGACCCGAAGGTCAGCTCGAACGGACTCGTTCAGATCGGCGGCCCCGGCGGGAAGGGCAAGCCGGAGCGCACGGATCTCGAGGCGAGCCGCAGCTGCGAGAAGTACATGCGCGAGGGCGCCCCGGCCGAGAAGCCGAGCGCGGCCCACATGAAGGAGATGCAGGAGAGCGCTCTGAAGTTCGCGCGCTGCATGCGCGAGCACGGGATCGACATGCCCGATCCGACGTTCCAGGGCGGCGGCGTCACCATGCAGGTGACCTCGCGGCAGACGCAGGCGCCCGTCTTCAAGCGCGCCGAGCGCGAGTGCAGCCGGTTCCTGTTCAAGAAGGACGGCTCCGGTCCGCAGACGGAGAGCCGTGGCGAGTAGGGCGGGGGTTGCGATCGCGGCCGCCGCGGCCGGGCTCGCCGTCGGCGCGTGGCTCGTCGTGTCGTCGTCGCGGGCGGGCGGCGGCGAGGCGGCGGCGGGCGACGTCGCCGGAACGACGTCGGTCGTGGTCGAGCGGCGGTCGCTGTCGGTGCGCGAGACGGTCGACGGCACGCTCGGCTACGCGGACTCGCGCGCCGCGTCGAGCCGCTCGGCCGGCACCGTGACGCGGCTGCCCGCGGAAGGGGTGACACTTCGTCGCGGCGACGCCCTCTTCGACCTCGACGGCGCGCGGGGGCCGATCCTCATGTACGGCGCCGAGCCCGCGTGGCGGACGCTGGAGCAGGGGGTCTCCGACGGCGCCGACGTCCGAGCGCTCGAGGCGAACCTCGCCACGCTCGGCTACGACGCCGGCGGCGCGATGCGCGTCGACGGCCACTTCGACTTCGCGACGCGCGCGATCGTCGAGCGGTGGCAACGCGCCGAAGGACTGCCTGTCACAGGCAAGGTCGAGCTCGGCCGCGTCGTGTTCCTGCCCGGCGCGCGTCGCGTCGGCAAGCTCGAGGTCGCCGTCGGCGCAGCGGTCGGCCCGGGCGCGCCGGTCGTCACCACGACGGCGGCGCGGCGCTCGGTCACCGTGCAGCTCGCGACAGACAAGCAGAGCTACGTGGCCAAGGGCGATCGCGTCGACATCGTGCTCCCGGACGGCTCTTCGACGTCCGGCGTCGTCTCGGGCGTCGGCAAGGTCGCGACGACCGACGAGCAGGGCAGCTCGACGATCGAGGTCTCGATCGCGCTCGAGCACGACGCGTCGGGCGCCGGGCTCGACCAGGCGCCGGTGAGCGTCTCGATCACCAAGGAGACGAAGCAGCACGTCCTCGTCGTCCCGGTCACGTCCCTGCTCGCGCGCGCCGGCGGCCGCTACGCAGTCGAGGTCGAGGGGCGCGACGGCCGGCGGACGCTCGTCGCCGTCACGCCCGGGCTCTACGCGGACGGGTACGTCGAGATCGCCGGCGGCGCGCTCCGCGAGGGGATGCGCGTGGTGGTGCCCGAGTGAG
>DASXTR010000260.1:0-9216 GCA_036505325.1 Gaiellaceae bacterium | reverse complement strand
GTCGTCGCGTGCTGCAGCGCGTACGCGCTCGAGCGGAGGTCGGCCGGAACGACGGTCGCCAGCAGCGCGGTCCGCGCCGGCCAGACGATCGCCGCGCCGAACCCGAGCGTTGCCGAAGCTGCGAACGCCTGCCAGGGGTGGGTCACGAATGCGAACCACGCGCTTCCGCAGGCGCAGAAGGAAAGCCCCGTGATCAGAGCCGTCCGGCCGCCGACCCGGTCGGCGAGCGATCCGCCGACCGGGTTGCCGGCGAAGCCGGCGAGCGCGACCGTCGACAGGGCAAGCCCTGCCACTCCCAGGCCGAGCCCGCGGACCTGGTGCAGGTAGACGAGGAGGAACGGCAGCGTCATGCCGCTCCCGACTGCGGAGACCGCGTCGGCCGCGAGCAGCGTCCACGCGCCGCGCGGGAGCTCCGGTACGAGAGCGCGCATGCCGCTCACCGCTCCTCCTCGCCTCGCCGCTACCGGCCCGTCCGGACGACGGTCGCGCTGTGGTTGGCGGTGAGGCCGCCGCGGACGACGGTCGCGCTGTGGTTGCCGGCGAGGCCGCGGCGGACGACGGTCGTGTTGTGATTGGCGCTGAGGCCGCGGCGGACGACGGTCGGATTGTGGTTGTCCCAGCCGCGCCGGACGACGGTCGCGCTGTGGTTCTGCCAACCGGCGCGAATGCCGGTGTCGATCGTGAGCTCGATACGAGCGTTCATGATGCTTGTTCCTCCTGCTTTCGGTGTGACCCCGCGCTCAGAGGATCCCGCTCCGGGCGGTGTCGCATGGAGGGGGCAGGCCGGTCGGTTACGTGCGGTTTTCCGCCACGGTGTGGCGGAAAGCCGCGGCCGTCAGTCGTGCGGGATCTCGGCGACGAGCCGCGTGCCCGCGCCGGCGCGGCTGTCGACGGCCAGGCGGCCGCCCAGCGCCTCGACCCGGTCGGCGAGGCCGCGCAGGCCCGCGCCGCCCTCGTCCGCAGCGCCGACGCCGTCGTCGGCGACCTCGACGACGAGCCGGCCGCCGCCGGTCGTGGCGCGCACGACGACGCGGCGGGCGCCGGCGTGCTTGTGCACGTTGGCGAGCGCCTCCGCGACCACGTAATAAGCGGCCGCCTCGACCTGCTCGGGGAGCCGTCGGTCGGGAAGCGCCTCGAGCTCAACCGGCACGGGCGCACGCAGCACGAGCGCCTCCAGCGCCGCGGGAAGCCCGCGCTCCGACAGCACGGACGGATGCAAGCCGCTTGCCAGGTCGCGGATCTCCTGCACCGCGGCGGCGAGCTCGTCGATCGCCAGCTCGAGCAACCGGTCGCGCCCGTCGGGCGACTCGCGCAGCCGTCCGAGGCTCAGCAGGACCCCGGTCAGCCGCTGCTGGGCGCCGTCGTGGAGGTTGCGCTGGATCCGCCGGCGCTCCGCGTCGGCGACCTCGACGAGCCGCGCGCGCGACGCGCGCAGCTCCTCCTCAGCCTGCTTGCGGTCGGTGATGTCGCGCAGGTAGCCGGTGAAGGTCGCCGGACCCGGGAGGCCGATCCTGGTGATCGTGAGCTCGACCGGGAACTCGGTTCCGTTCTTGTGCAGGCCCTTGAGCTCGAGCCGACGGTCGAGAATGACCGCCTGGTCGGTCTCGAGAAAACGTGCGAGCCCTTTGCGATGTGCGCCTCGGAGGGCGGGCGGGACGATCAGGTCGGCCATGTCCCGGCCGACGGCCTCGTCGGCGCGGTAGCCGAAGGTCGTCTCCGCAGCGTGGTTCCAGCCCAGGACGCGACCGCTTTGATCCATCGTCACGACCGCGTCGAGCGCCGCCTCGAGCATCGCGCGCAGGCGCGACTCGCTCGCGCGAACCTCCTCCTCCGCCTGGCGCCTGGCGACGAACTGGCCGACCTGGCTGCCGAGCACGCGCATCGTCCAGAGCACGCGCTCGTCCGGCTCGCGCAGCTCGCGCGAGAAGAACTCCATCACGCCGACGACTCCACGTGGGCTGAGGAGCGGGAAGCCGAATGCGGCATGCAGCCCGCTGCGCCTCGCGGCGTTCGCGCGCGGGAAGTTCGCGTCTTCCGGGGTATCCACGATCCAGGCGGGCTCCCGCGACACGAGCACCCGTCCGGGCAGTCCTTCACCCGGCGCGAGGGCAATTCGCTCGCTGAGAGCCTCGAAGTCCGGCGCCCCCTCGCCCGCGTGCCAGGTGCGCACACAGCGCAAGCGCTCTCCTTCCGGGCCGGCCTCCCAGACTGCCCCGAGCTCCCAGCCGAGCGAGGTGCCGATCGTCTCGAGAACGGCGGCGTAGACCTCGACAGGCCGGTCGCTTTCCGCGAGGATCCGGGCGACCGCGTGCTCCACGCGCTGGAGATCGCGCGACTCGGCGAGCCGTCCGCCCATCCGCTGGATGTCCGTCATCGCTAGGAATCACGCTACACCCAGGGAAGCGCCGTGAACACACGGCAGTCCCTGCGCATCGTCGTCGCCGACGACAACGCGCTCCTCCGAGAGGGCATCGCCTCGCTGCTCGAGGAGGCCGGCCATGAGGTGGTCGGTCGCTCGGCCGACGCGGACGACCTCATGCTGAAGGTTCGCTCGTACACCCCGGACGTCGCGATCGTCGACGTCCGCATGCCGCCCGGCTACGCCGACGACGGCCTCGTCGCCGCGGCCGAGATCAGGCGCTCGCACCCGGACGTCGCCGTGCTCGTGCTCTCGCAGCACCTCGAGCCCGCCTACATGCTCGAACTGGTCGGCGACGATGCCGCGGGAGTCGGCTACCTCCTCAAGGACCGGGTGCGAGACGTCGCCGAATTCGTCGACGCGGTCGAGCGCGTGGCGGCGGGCGGGACCGCGTTCGACCCCGAGGTCGTGAAGAGCCTCGTCGGAGGCGCCCAGCGCTCCGCCCTCGACGAGCTCACCGAGCGCGAGCGCACGGTCCTCTCGCTGATCGCCGAAGGCCGGTCGAATCGCGCGATCGCGAAGGAGCTCTACCTCAGCGCCCGTGCGGTGGAGCGGCACGTACAGGGCGTCTTCCAGAAGCTGCGCCTGCCGGAGAGCGAAGACGACAACCGCCGTGTCCTCGCCGTCCTCGCGATGCTCGGCCGTTGAGTGCGCTGCGCGTGTCTCCGTACTTTCGCGGGCTCTCCGAGGCGTCGCTGCGACTCCTGGACCGGGCGGCGTCGCGTACACAGCTCGCGGCGGGCGAGGAGCTCGAGACCGGCGGCGCCTGCCTGTACCTGCTCGCGACAGGTGAGGTGAGTGCGTCGACCGCGCCGGATTCCGCCGGCATCTCAGAGGTCGTCGGCCACGAGACGCCCGGCAGCGTCTTCGGCGGCGGGCGGCTGACCGGCGAGCACGACGTGCCCGTCTATCGCGCGGTAGGACCGGCGCAGGTGTACGTCTGGGAGCCGGCGGAGCTCGAGCGGCTCCTCGGCGCGAGCGACGAGTTGCGCCGGCAGCTGGAGACCCGGCTGTCGCTGCGCCGGCGCAGGGGCGAGCTGGCCGACCTCCTCCGGGGAACGCCGCTCTTCCGGCAAGCCGGCCGGCCGTTGACCCGGTGGCTCGTCGCATCCTCGACCCTCGGCCGGTTCGAGTCGGGAAGCGCGATCTTCCGTCAGGGAGACGAGGGCGACGAGCTGTTCCTCATCGTCTCGGGAGAGATCGCCTTCTTCCAGGACGAGGCTCCGGAGCCGGTCCGGCTGCTCCACCGCGGCGACTTCTTCGGAGAGATCGCGCTCGTCGAGGGCTCGGCCCGCACCGCGTCGGCAGTCGCAGTCAGCGACGCCGAGGTTCTGGTCGTCGGCAGGCAGGCCTTCGACCTGCTGTGCCGGCGCTCGTCCTCGTTCCGCCACGCCGTGCGGCTGAGCACGGAGCTGCGCCTCGAGTCCGACGTGTCGGGCCGGCCGGAGCCGGAGCTCGTGTGGCTCGTCAACGACACCGCCCGCCCCACCGAGGAGTTGGCGGCGCTCGTCGTCGACGCGCTCAGAGAAGAGGTCGGGCAGGTCGCCGGTGCGCATAGCGTGCAACGGGCGAACGGGGTGACGGCGATGCTGGAAGCCGGCCGCGCCGAGGAAGCGGCGTACGTCGTGTGCTGCTCCGACGCGACGGTGAGCCAGGGGCTCGGCCGCCACGTCGCCGACCGCGCGGGCAGCGTCGTCTACTTCACCGCGGACGCCGAGGCTCCCTTTCCGTACCCGCGCACGTCGCTGCACGCGCTGCACACCGTCATCGTCTCTCCACGCGACGGCGCGCCTCGACGCCGGGACGCGTTCGTGCTCGCCGATACCGGCTCGGTCCGGCGCATCGCCCGCGCTGTCGCACATCGGCGCGTGGGCGTCGCGCTCGGCGGCGGGGCGGCGTGGGGATACGCGCACGTCGCGCTCCTCCGAGGGCTCGAGCGCATGCAGATCCCCGTCGACCTGGTGGTCGGCGCGAGCGTCGGGAGCATCGTCGGCGCCTTCTACGCGAGCCAGGGGCTGCGCGGACTCGACCGGCTCGTCGACGCCAGGCTCGAGCTCTCCGCCGCCGCCGTCGCCGCGATCGCGACCACCTCGTCCGTCGACCTCTTCCTCAAACGGCACATCCCGGAGACGAGGCTCGAGGAGCTGTCCCTCCCGTTCGCGACGGTCGCCGTCGAGGCGCGAACCGGGCGGGAGAAGGTGTTCCGGCACGGATCCCTCTCCGCCGCCGTTCGCGCCAGCTGCTCGCTGCCCGGGATCTTCGGCCGGCCGATCCGCGGCGGCGATCGCTACCTCGACGCCTGCGTCAGGCACAACGTGCCCGCGAGCTGCTGCACGGACGCGGGGGCCGACTTCGTCATCGCCTGCGACGTGGTCCCGGCACCGACGGCAGCCCGTGACTCGCGCTCCGGCTTCGGCGGCCTCGTGCTGGAGCTGTTCCAGATCAACCGTCTCACGGACACCGTCCGCTCGCTCTACTGGCTGGCGAGCGACAGCGGCGAGCTGCAGGCCGGCCTCGCCGACGCGCTCTTCTCGCCCGACCTCGGCGAGTTCGCCCCCTGGGACTTCCACCGCGCGAATGCGATCGTCGAGCGCGCGGACGAGCAGCTCGACGAGTGGCTGCTCGCGACCGCGGCGCGGTACCGCGCGCTCTCGCGAACGGTGCGGTCGGATGGCTAGCACGCACGTTGCTCTTCCGCTCGCGACCTTCAGGCTCTGGACGCAGTACTTCCGCTTCGAGACGGAAGGGTTCGACGTGCTCGCAACGACCGAGCCCTCGCTGATCGTGGCGTACCACGGTGGACCCTGGACGTTCGACCTCTGGATGCTCGGCGTGCGGATGTACGACGAGCTCGGGTACTTCCCGCGCGCGGGCTGGCACCGGCTGTGGTGGAGCCTTCCGGCGTTACGCGACGCCGTGACCGAGCTCGGCGGGATCCCGGGTCGGCCCAGCGACGCGGACGTGATCGCGATCAAGTCGCGCGGCGAGCACCTCGTCATGGCACCGGGCGGCATGAGGGAGGGCCTCCGGCCCTTCTGGAAACGCCACCGCGTCGACTTCGGACGCCGCCGCGGTTACCTGCGGCTCGCGTACGCGCACGACCTTCCGATCATTCCCGTTGCCTCGTCCGGGCTGGACGAGACCTTTCTCGGCCTGACGGACGGACGCGCATTCTTCCCTCCGTGGCTCGCCGTGGGGCTCGGAGGCTCGTGGCCGTTCGCGCTCCCGTTCCCGGTCAAGATCCGGCAGCGCATCGGGGCGCCGATCCGTCTCGATCGCGACACGCCGCTCGAAGAGGCGAACGCGCACGTGACGTCGACGCTGCAATCGATGCTGGACGCGCTTCGCCGAGGGTGAGCGCGGCCACCGTCTGCGAGCTGTTCGACGCGACCGCGTCGCGGCACGCCGACCGCGATGCGCTGCGTACGCGTGGGGGAGAGGTGACGATCACGTGGCGCGAGTACGCGCAGCGCGTGCGCGGCATCGCCGCCGGCCTCGCCGCGCTCGGGGTGAAGCGCGGCGACACGCTCGCGCTGATGCTCGCGAACCGGCCCGAGTTCCACCTCGTGGACACGGCGGCGCTGCATCTCGGCGCCGTGCCGTTCTCGCTCTACAACAGCTCGAGCCCCAAGCAGATCGCGTATCTGCTCGAGGATGCCGCGCCCCGGATCGTCGTCACCGAGCGCGCGTTCGCGGATGTCATCCCACGCTCGGCGTCGATCAAGCACGTCGTCGTCGTGGACGGGACGCCGTCGCTGTCGGACCTCGAGCGGCGCGGCGCGCGGGACTTCGACTTCGAGGCGGCGTGGCACGCGGTGGAGCCGAGCGACCTGCTCACGCTCATCTACACGTCCGGAACGACGGGTCCGCCGAAGGGCGTGCAGATCACGCACGGCAACTACCTGGCGGAGCTGCGTGCGTTCGACAGCCTCGGCGGGCTCGAGGCCGGCCGCGTCGTGTCGTACTTCCCGATGGCGCACATCGCCGAGCGCGTCATCAGCCACTACCACGCGGTCGCGTGCGGACACACGGTGACGTGCTGCCCGGACGCCCGGCAGCTGACGGCGTACCTGCCCGAGGTGCGCCCGACGTTCTTCTTCGCGGTGCCGCGCATCTGGGAGAAGCTCAAGGCGGCGCTCGAGGCGGAGGTCGTGACCGTCGAGCGCCTCGGGCTCGGCGAGGCGCGGCACATCCTCACGGGCGCGGCGCCGACGCCGGTGGACGTGCTCGAGTTCTTCCGCGCGCGCGGGATCGAGATCCTCGAGGTCTACGGCCTGTCCGAGACGACCGGGCTCGCGACCGCGAACCCGCCAGGACGCGCGCGGCTCGGCACGGTCGGGCTGCCCGCGGCGGGCGTCGAGCTACGGCTCGCCGACGACGGCGAGGTGCTCGTGCGCGGCGGAATCGTCACCGCCGGCTACCGCAACGACCCGGAGCGCACGGCCGAGGTGTTCGGCGCCGACGGCTGGTTCCGCACCGGCGACGTCGGCGAGCTCGACGACGACGGCTACCTGCGCATCGTCGACCGCAAGAAGGAGCTCATCATCAACGCCGCGGGCGAGAACATGTCACCCGCGAACATCGAGGCGCAGCTCAAGAGCTCGAGCCCGCTGATTGGGCAGGCATGCGTGATCGGCGACCGCCGGCCGTACAACGTGGCGCTGATCGTGCTCGATCCGGACGGCGCTACGGCCTTCGCCGGCGATCGCCCGCTCGCGGAGCTCGCGCACGACACCGCGGTCACCGAGGAGGTCGCGAGCGGCGTCGAGCGGGCGAACGCGCACCTCAGCCGCCCGGAGCAGATCAAGCGGTTCTGCGTCCTCGACGCCGACTGGGAGGCCGCCGGCGACGAGCTCACACCGACGCTGAAGCTCAAGCGCAGGCCGGTCGAGCAGAAGTACGCCGAGGCGATCGAGGCGCTGTATGCCGAGGGCCCGGGAGCAGGCGGATGACCTCGCGCGTGGAGGGCGCTGATCCAATCGTTAGCGCCATCGATGAGATCCTCGAACAGCTTCGCGCTTCGCCCGCCGTGTGTAGCGACATCGAGGCCGCGCCGCCGCCGAGACGAATTTCGACCGTCGCGCTGCGCGTGGCAGTCCGAGATGGGGTCAGGTCTTGCGTTGCAAGATCTTCTAACTCTCAACGCGCACAATGTTGCAGTGCAAGACCTGGTATGGACGTGGTTGTGTCAAGGGTCCAGGCGGTAGCGGTGGCCGGTAGCCGGCTGTCGTTGGCTGGTCGGTCTGGGCGTGGTGGGCGGGGCGGCAGTGCGGTTCGGGCGGTCGCGACGTGTGGTCAGCCTGGTATTCGGGGGCTGGTTACCCCAAGACCATCGTTTCGTCGCTGGCTCGCTCTCTGACGTCGGGCGCGGCCACCCGGGGGTGGTTGCTCACAGGTCTTGCGCGAGCCGTGTGCATGCGCGAAGGGCGCCGGTGCTGCTGCCGCCCCGTACACCACGGGTGGCTGGGTTCAGCCGAGCGTGGCGATTTCCCAGACGTAGGTCGCGAGCTCACGCGCGACAGCGACCGCGACGACCGGCGCGGGTTTGCTGCGGGTCGTCTCGAGTCCTTGCCAGCGCTGGTGGAGGCGGCGTTGGGCGCGCCAGGCGATCTGGATCACGCGCGCGTCTTGGCCGTGCTGGCGTTTGGCGAGCGCGGCCGAGACGCGGGGCGGGCGGCGGTAGTGCCAGGCCGCCTCGACCAGCAGCCGTCGCGCGTGGCGGGAGCCGGCCTTGGTGATCGCGCCTTGCCGACGGCGCTCACCGCTCGTCGATTCGCTCGGCACCAGTCCGAGGAAGCCCGACAGCTTGGCCGGTTTGGCGAAGCGCTGGAAGTCGCCGACCTCGGCGCACAACCCGACCGCCGACAGCGTCTCGATCCCGCGCAGGCAGCGCAGCCGCCCGATCGTCTCGGCCCAGCCGCTGTCGGCCGCGAGCTCGGCGAGTGCCCGCTCGAGCCGGTCACGCCGCGAGAGCAGCAGATCGAGCGCCTCGAGCAGGTCGCAGTAGGTCAGCTCGGAAGCGCGATCGGCGAACACGAGCGTTCGCAGCCACTCCCGATGGCGCCCGGTCCAGGCGCGACCCGGATGCGGGTAGTAGCACTCGCGGCGCAGGAGGAACTTCGAGAGCCGATGCCGCGCCCGCATCAGGTCGACCCGCACGTCCTCACGCGCGCGAACGAGGTCACGCAACTGCTCCTCCTGCAGCGGCGGCACCCGCACGTAGCGCAACTCCCCAGCCGAGCAGAGCCGCGCAAGCCGAAGCGCGTCCCGCTGGTCGGTCTTGACCCGATCGCTCGCGTTCCGCACGATGTGACCAGGCGCACACACACGCACATCAAGCCCGCCAGCCGCGGCAGCCCGAGCGAGGCCATACCCGGTCGGGCCCGCCTCGTAGACAGCAACAAACGGGCGCTCGAGCCTCTCCAGCCAGCCCAGCACCCGACCGGCGCGGCCAACCAGCCGGCACGTCTCGACCGCCCCCGTCGCGACGTCGAGCACCACCCCCGTCGTCTCCCTCGCGTGGACGTCAAGGCCCACCCAGCGCATACTGGACATCGGTCGGCGCCTCCCTTCCGTAGATGCGGTAAACAGCCCGCGCGATGCTACGAGCGGAGCGCCGACCCTCCTACCTCAGCCGCCGACGCCGTCCATAGTGTCTGACCCCCAGCGCGTTGCGCGAGGTCGTCTCGCGCCGCGCCGAGGCGGCGGCGTACCGCTCCCTAGCCCGGCTTCGTCGTTCTGAACGCGAGGAAGAGCGGAGGATCGGTCTCGCCGGGCTCCTCGAGCCGCTCGACGGC
>DASXTR010000259.1:0-7730 GCA_036505325.1 Gaiellaceae bacterium | reverse complement strand
CATCGCGTCGAAATCCGGGGGTTCCGCGAGGATGTCGGGCCCGAGGCGGCGCAGAGCCCGGATGTGGAGCTCGAGCACGGGGCCGTTCCAGAGCACGCCCTCGGCGCGCTCGCCGCGGAGCACGAGCCACGGGCGGCCCGGGCGGGTCTCGCCGCGCGGGCGCACCGACCAGCGGCCGGACATCCGCAGGTGCGAGCGCAGAACGAAACCACCGTCGAAGCGCAGGACGAGATTCTTTCCGACGGCCTCCACCGATTCGAGCCGGCGGCCGTTCAGCCGCTCGGCGATGCGCTCGGCCTGTGCGCGCGGATGTGGGGTCTCGACCTCGAGCGTCTCGCCGACGAGGATCTGCAAGCGACGCGCGGCGCGGTGGAGGGTGTCGCCCTCGGGCACGATTCGAGCGTATCCTGGCCGGGAGATGCACTCAGGCGTCCGTGCCGCGCTCGCCGGCGCCATGGCGACGATGGTCTGGGCCGCGCTCGAGCCGGTCGACCAGCGCCTCTTCCGCTACGACTACTCGGACGTCGCGCTGCTCGGGAAGTGGGTCACCCGCACCCGCTGGTGGCCGCTCGCAGGGCTCGCGCTGCACGCCGGGAACGGTGCAATCTTCGGCGCCGTGTTCGACGTGATGCGCCGCCGTACCGGCGCCGAGCCGCAGCGACTCGCGCTCGCACTTGCGCTGGCCGAGAACTTCGGCCTCTACCCGCTCTCGTACGTCGTCGACACGAGGCACCCGGCGCGCGGCACCCCCGGCGTGCCGCGGCTGCTGACCGGGCGTGCGCTCGCGCAAGCGACGATCCGCCACGCGCTCTTCGGGGTGGTCCTCGGCCGGCTGGCGGTCAGCCGCGAGGAGTGATCAGGAGCGCTTTTCGACGTTCACGACGTGCGAGTCGGCGCCGTCGATGAAGGCAATGTCGCGACCGGGGCCGCCGTCGATCCGATCGGGCGTCCCGTCGAAGGCGAAGAGCACGTCGTTTCCGCCGCCGCCGAGGTACGTGTCGCCGCCCGGCCCACCCTCGATCCGGTCGGCACCTGGCCCGCCGATGAGGAGGTCGTTTCCGCCGCCGCCGGAGATGGTGTCGTCGCCGCCGATCCCGCAGATGACGTCGCGCCGGGACGTGCCGACGAGATAGTCGGCCTGCGGCGTGCCCTTGATCGTGCACGCCGGGGTCGTGAGCGGGGCGGCGTGGCCGGCGCGAACGAGCATCGCGGCGGCTGCGAAGAAGACTGCTGCGAGTGTCGAGCGCTGCTGCGGTGCCATCGAGTCCTCCTGGCGCGCCGCTACGCCGGTCTCAGGCTGCGACGGTCGCGGTCGCCGCGCATCCCCCGGGTGGGGGAAGAGCGCAGGCGCGCTGTGGCGAGCGTCGGCACCGCCAGGCACTCGCGACGAACGAGGCTCTGTCCGACGTCATGCTCGAGTTCGTCAGGACGCAGCCCGACGCCGCTGCCTTACGGCCGGAGCACGGCGCGGCGCGGGCCGGCGAGGAACCCCGCCTCGACGAGCAGCGGCATGACCTCGGTCTCGCCGACGGGCTCGCCGTCGAAGCGCTCGACTGCGAGGCGCTTCGCGCCGCCCCTCTTCACGTGATCGACCAGCGCCGCGAGCGCCGGGCGCAGCCATGAGTCGTCCGGATCGCGGAGCGGCACGAGCGACCGGCCGCCGCGTTCGACGTACAGCACCGCGTCGCCGCCGAGCGCGACGACGAGCCCACCTGCGACCCGCGCGGCGCGGCCTCCTGCCCGCTTCGGCCACGGCAGCGCCGCGCCGTACGGCTGCGCCGGGTCGGCCGCCGCAAGCACCAGGGCGCCGGGGTCGTCGGCGTCGGCCTCGCGGAGCTCGCGCAGCCGTTCCACCGCACCGCCGAGGGCGAACTGCGCGCCGCCCAGCCCCTCGACGAAATAGCCGCGGCGGCACAACCCGAGCGTCTCCAGCGCGCGAAGCTCCGCGTACACCGCGCCGTAGCCGCCGGGAAGGCCCTCGGCCCGCACGCCGTCACGCGTCACGATGCCCTGCCGCTCGAGCAGCAGCTCCGCGAGCGCGCGCCGCTCGACGTCGCCGCGGAACAGGCCCGCGGCGGCCGACCAACGACCCAGGGTGGGTAACAACCTAGAACCCGTAGGGTGCCGCCGCGAAAAGCGCCGCGGCCGCCGCTCCGGCTTCGGTACGCCGTACCTGCGTCCCGCACGCAAGGGCGTCCAGGCGTCGTTCGTCACCTCACCGGCCCAGACGAGATCCCACAGCGCGGGCAGTGCCTCCTCGTCCTCGAGCCCGGTCTCGGCGAGCAGGTCGAACCAGAAGAGCGCGCTGCCGTCGAGCGCCGCCCGGATCCGGTCGTGCGCCTCGCCCTCCGGCCGCGGAGCCGCCGGAACCTGGCCGAGCGCGGGCGCGTCCTCGCGGAAGTACAGGGCGACGCGGTCGAGGCCGGCCCCGACCCACACCACCTCGCCCGAAGCACAGAGGGCGTCGAGATGCTCCGGCCGGTAGCCGGACGCGCGGCGCGGCAGCACGTCGGTCTCCCACAGCGCGACCGGAAGCGGCAACGCCTGCAGCGGGACGAGCGCCTCGCGCAGCGACGCGCGGCGGTCGATGCCGTGCCACGACGGGAGGAAGCGCGCGAGCGCCTCACGCTCCACCGGCTCGACCTCGCGCCGGAGCGCCGCGATCGACGCTCGACGCAGCCGGCGCAGCACGTCGGGATCGCACCACTCGCGCTCGGTGCCGCCGGGACGGAGCTCGCCGCGGACGAGCAGCTCGTCGTGCTCGAGCGCCACGAGCTCGGGCTCGACATTGCGGCCGAAGCGCTCGTTCGCCTGCGCGGTCGTGAACGGGCCGCGGCCCTTCGCGTAGCGCAGGACGAGCTGTCGCAGCGAGTTGGGACCTCCTTCGAGGAACGCGTCGGGGAGGCCGGACGGCGGCATCGCGCCCAGTGCGTCGCGGTAGCGGCCCGCATCCTCCGCCGCGATGAGCGTCCAATCGCCGGCGACACGAACGAGCACTGCGCGGCGCTGTTTCAGCAGCACCGATCCGAGCTCGGGATCGTACTCGCCGATCCGCTGGTCCCCGCGCACGCGCAGCTGGTCGTGCAGCCCGTCCGCCGTCGTGGGCGTCCCGCGCAGCTGCCGCTCGACCTCGTCGACGGCATCCGCGTCGAGGAGGTCGCGCAGCTCTTCCTGGCCGAGCAGCTCGCGCAAGAGATCACGGTCGAGCGACAGCGCCTGCGCGCGCCGCTCCGCGGGCGGCGTGTCGTCCTCGTACATGTACGTGGCGATGTAGTCGAACAGGAGCGAGGCGCTGTACGGCGACGCGCTCTGCGTCTCGACCTCGACGAGATCCACGTGGCGCGTCTTCAGATTGGACAACAGGCCCTTCAGCGCGGGCAGGTCGAACACGTCCTGCAGGCACTCGCGGTACGTCTCGAGGATCACCGGGAACGAGCCGTACTTGCGCGCGACCTGCAGCAGCGACTGCGCCTTCAGGCGCTGCTGCCAGAGGGGCGTACGCTCACCCGGACGGCGGCGCGGGATCAACAGCGCGCGGCCTGCGTTCTCGCGGAAGCGAGCACCGAAGAGCGCGGTGTCGCCCAGCTCGGCGACGACGAGGTCCTCGACCTCGGTCGGGTCGACGAGCAGCTCCTCGGTCGGCGGGGGCGCGTCCGAGTCCGGGAAGTGGAGCGCGATGCCGTCGTCCGACCAGATCGACTGCGCCTCGACGCCGAGCGACTCGCGCAGCCGGGCCGCAATCGCCATCGCCCACGGCGCGTGCACGCGGCCGCCGAAGGGCGAGAGGATGCAGACGCGCCAGTCGCCGATCTCGTCGCGGAAGCGCTCGACGACGATCGTGCGGTCCGACGGGACCGCGCCGGTCGCGTCGGCCTGCTCACGCAGGAACGTCAAGAGATTCCGAGCGGCGCGCGCGTCGAGCAGGTACTCCTCGCGCAGCCGCGCGACGGCCTTGTCGGGGTGCAGCGCCGAGAGCTCGCGCGACGCAACGCCGATCTTCTCGCCAAGCTCATACGGCCGGCCGATCCCCTCGCCCTTCCAGAAGGGCACGGCTCCGGGGAGCCCCGGCGCCGGCGACACGATCACCTGGTCGCGCGTGATCTCCTCGATCCGCCACGTCGAGGCGCCGAGCAGGAACGTCTGTCCCGCACGAGCCTCGTACACCATCTCCTCGTCGAGCTCCCCGACGCGCCCGCCCCCGTCTGCAAGGAACACGCCGAACAGACCGCGGTCGGGGATCGTCCCTGCGTTCGTCACCGCGAGCCGGCGTGCGCCGTCGCGCGCGCGGATGACGCCGCCGGTGCGGTCCCAGACGATCCGCGGGCGCAGCTCGGCGAACTCGTCGGAGGGATAGCGACCGGCCAGCATGTCGAGGACGTTCTCGAGCTGCGCGCGCGAGACGTCCGCGAACGGATACGCGCGGCGCACCAGGTCGTGCAGGTCGTCGACGCGGATCTCGTCCTCGGCGGCGATCGCGACGATCTGCTGAGCGAGCACGTCGAGCGGGTTGCGCGGGATCTTCGTCTCCTCGATCTCGCCGGCGCGCATCGCGCGGGCGACGACCGCGCTCTCCAGCAGGTCGGCGCGGAACTTGGGGAAGATGCGCCCCGTCGAGACCGAATGCAGGTCGTGCCCGGCACGTCCGATCCGCTGCAGGCCGCGGGCGACCGACTTCGGCGACTCGACCTGGATCACGAGATCGACGGCGCCCATGTCGATCCCGAGCTCGAGCGACGAGGTCGCGACGAGGCACGGGATGCGGCCCGCCTTCAGGTCCTCTTCGACGACGATCCGCTGCTCGCGCGCGAGCGAGCCGTGGTGGGCACGCGCGACGTTTTTCTCCGCCAGCTCGTTCAGCCGCAGCGCAAGCCGCTCGGCGAGGCGGCGGTTGTTGACGAACACGATCGTCGAGCGGTGCTGCTCGACGAGGCGCAGGATCTCCGGGTAGACCGACGGCCAGATCGACGACGAGCCGAGCTCCGTGCCGGCGTCCATCTCCTGCCCGTCCGCGGGCACCGGATACGAGAGCGACGCGGTCGAGCCGAGCTCGCGCATGTCCTCGACCGGAACGACGACCTCGAGGTCGAGCTCCTTGCGCGTGCCGGCGTCGACGAGCGTGATCGGGCGGCCGCCGCTCACGAAGCGGCCGATCTCCTCGAGCGGACGCTGCGTCGCCGAGAGGCCGATGCGCTGCATCGGGCGGTCCTGCAGTGCGTCCAGGCGCTCGACCGAGAGCGCCAGGTGCGAGCCGCGCTTCGTGCCGGCGACGGCGTGCACCTCGTCGAGGATCAGCGTCTCGACCCCGCGCAGGATGTCGCGCGCCTGCGACGTCAGCATCAGGAAGAGCGACTCCGGCGTCGTGATCAGGATGTCGGGCGGCTCCTTCAGGATCTCCCGCCGCTCCTTCTGCGACGTGTCGCCGGTGCGGACTGCGACCCGGAGCTGCGAGTCGAGCCCGGCGAGCGGCCCGCGCAGGTTCCGCTCGATGTCGTAGTTCAGCGCCTTCAGCGGCGAGACGTAGAGCATGCGCAGGCCGGCGCCCGGCGTCGCGTTGAGCCGGTCGATCGCGTACATGAACGCGGTGAGCGTCTTGCCCGAGCCGGTCGGCGCCTGGATCAGGACGTGCTCGCCGGACGCGATCGCCGGCCAGCCGCGCTCCTGAGCGGGCGTCGGCGCGTCGAACGTACGCTCGAACCAGGCCCGCGTCGCCGGGCTGAAGAGCGAGAGCGGGTCCACGCGCCCAGGTTACCGCGGCGAGTGCGCCTGACCGTGCCTATTTGGCGACGAAATAGACCACGAGCACGATCGCCGAGATGACCACCACGACCGCGCCGACGGCGAGCGTGACGCCGGTCAGCGCGATCGCAGGCGTGCGGTCACTAGCGCCGCGCTCTGCCTCGCGCGCGAGGTCCTTCGGGCTCTCGTCCACGCCCCGTCGGTACCCGCCGTGCGCGCGTTCAATCGTCACGCGAGCAGCGCGCGCAGCGCCTCGACGTCGGCGCGAAACGCTTCCTCGTCGATCGGCGGCGCCTCGTCCTCCGGGAACGGGAAGGGCCAGCCGGGCTTCGGGTCGTCGGCGTAACGCGGCAGCACGTGCGTGTGCAGGTGCGGGAGCTGGTTGCCGAGCAGGTTGTAGTTCATCTTCACCGGTTCGAGGTGCTTCTCCAGCGCCCACGCGACGCGGACGACCTCGAGCCAGTAACGCGCCGCCTCGTCCTGCGACAGCTCCGTCGGCTCGGCGACGTGGCGGCCGCGCCAGACCACGATCGTGTAGCCGCGCTGGACACCCGCGCGCTGCAGGTACGCGTCGCTCACGCGCCCCGCGAAGATACGCGCGCCGTAGCGCAGCTCGTCGGGCCTCCCCTCTGCGCACATCGGGCAGCCCTCGCCGCGGCGCCACGCGTAGAACTGCTCGGGCCACTGCACGCGCCGATACTAAGCTCGCGGGCGTGACGTACTCGATCGTCGCGCGCGACGCGGACACCGGCGAGCTCGGCGTCGCCGTGCAGTCGCAGGCGTTCAACGCCGGAGCGGCGGTGGCGTGGGCGCGACCGGGCGCGGGCGCAGTCGCGACGCAGTCGTTCACCGACCGGCGCTACGGGTTCCGCGGGCTCGAGCTCCTCGCGGGCGGGATCGAGCCGGAGGACGTGCTCGCGCGCATGCGTGCCGAGGACGATCTGCCCGAGTTCCGGCAGGTCGGGATCGTCGACGCGCAGGGCCGCGCGGCGCAGTTCACCGGCTCGGCCTGCGTGCAGGCTGCCGGCTCCGCGCGCGGCGACGGGTGGGCGGCGCAGGCGAACATGGTGGCGTCGCCGCGTGTCTGGGAAGCGATGGGCGAGGCGTTCGACGCGGCGCGCGGCTCCCTGGCGCAGCGCCTGCTCGCGGCGCTGGACGCCGCGGAGGCCGAAGGCGGTGACTGGCGCGGGCGCGGCGGCGCGGGCATCGTCGTCGTCCCGGCCGAGGGCGAGCCGTGGGAGCGCGTGATCGACCTGCGCGTCGAGGACGGCGACGACTCGCTCACGCGCCTGCGCGCGCTCGTCGACCGCGCCGAGGCGTATCGCCGCTGGAACCGCGCGACCGAGGGGTACGCCGAGATCGCGGCCGCGGGCGGCCTCTCCCGGCCGCACGTGCTGTGGTCGCCGGTCATGGACGCGCTGCAGGTCGGCGACGCAGACCTCGCGCGACAACTCTTCGCGCAGCTCGTGGCGGAGGAGCCGCGGTGGCGCGACTACGCCCGGGCACTCGACGCACACCCGCAACTGCCCTCGCTCGCGCCGCTCCTCGACGACTAGGATCGCTCTCGTGCCGGACCGTCTCTACTTCACCGACGACGACGAGGCCAACGAGCTGAACGCCCGCGACCCGCTCGCGCTGCTCGTCGGGTTCGCGCTCGACCAGCAGGTGACGGTGCAGAAGGCCTTCGCGGGACCGCTCGCGATCAAGCAGCGGCTCGGCCGGTTCGACGCGCAGACGCTTGCTGCGACGGATCTCGAGCCAGTCTTCCGGGAGAAGCCTGCCGTCCATCGCTTCCCCGGCTCGATGGCCGAGCGCGTGCGCGACCTCGCGGCACACGTCGTCGAACGCTACGACGGCGACGCCGCGCGCGTCTGGACGGACGCGAAGACGCCCGAGGAGCTGAAGGCGAACCTCGCCGCGCTGCCGGGCTTCGGCGACATGAAGGTGCGGAACACGGCCGCCGTGCTGGCGAAGCGCTTCGGCGTGAAGAACGC
>DASXTR010000258.1:0-2444 GCA_036505325.1 Gaiellaceae bacterium | reverse complement strand
GCCGGCGAGGCCCCAGAGCTTCGTGAACGAGCGCACGACGACGTAGCCGGCGGCGGTGAGGTCGCGGCGCTCGAGGAGGCTGTGGCGACTGGTTCGCGCGAAGTCCATGAACGCCTCGTCGACGACGACGATGCGGCCCGGTCGGGCCAGCTGCTCGAGCTCGGAAACAGGGTCCAGGTTTCCGGTCGGATTGTTCGGGTTGCAAAGGACAACGAGGTCGGCGTCGTCCGGTACTGCGGCGACGTCGAGCCGGAAATCGTCGTGATGTCGGAAGACGCGCGTGACGGCGACGCCGGCTGCGCGCAGTGCAGCCTCGGGCTCGGTGAACGACGGATGGATGCACGCGGCGTTACGCGGCCGCAAGGTCTGCGCGAGTAGCCAGAACGCATCGGCGGCCCCGTTCGTGAGCAGGATCTCGGCGACGGGGCGATGGGCGCGGCGCGCGACCGCGGTTCGGGCGGCGATCTCGTCCGGGTACCGGTGCGTCTCGAGTGCGTCCAGCAGCGCGCGCCGCAGCTTTTTCGACCGTTGCGCGGGCCAAACGTTGACGGCGAAGTCGCGAATCCCCGGCCGCAGGATGTTGTCACCGTGAAAGCGCAGCGACTCGATGTCGTTCACGCTCGTCTCCTCAGCTCGAGCGTCGCGGCGAACGCAAAGGCGGCGAGCATCGCGGCGCGCCGCGCAAGCACGATCGCAGCCAAAATGTCGTCGGGTTGCGGCGCCCGGCCGCTGCCGAGTGTCGGGCGATGTTCGACGATGCCGCCGTAGCGGTTTTCGCCGCCGAGCTTCACGCCGAGCGCACCGGCGAAGACGGCTTCGTAGAGGCCTGCGTTGGGACTCGGATGCCTGTGGCCGTCGGCACGGAGGCTGGCGATCGCGCTAGGCCCGCGACCCTCGGCGGCGGCGGCGAGCGCGGCCATCGCTGCACCGAGCCGTGCAGGGACGAGGTTGAGCAGGTCGTCGAGGCGTGCCGAGGCCCATCCGAAGCGGCGGTGGCGGTCGGAGCGGTGACCGACGATCGCATCGAGCGTGTTCGTCGCGCGATACGCAGCGACCGCGGGGGCGCCGCCGATGGCGAAGAAGAAAAGCGGCGCGACGATCGCGTCGCCCGTGTTCTCGGCCACGGATTCGATGGTTGCGCGTGCCAGGTCGCTCGGATCGAGGTTCGCTGTGTCGCGGCCGACGAGCGTTGGAGCGAGTTCCCGTGCTGCGGCGACATCACCCGCGGCGAGTGCCTGCCACATCGCGTGCGCGGCGCGATCGAGCGAGCGGCCGCCGAGCGTGCACCAGAGCGTGGCCGTCTCCAACAGCACCCGTCTCCAGCCGCGAAGGTGGCTCGTGGCGACGCAGCTCGCAGCCCCGGTTCCGGCGACGAGGAGGAGTGTGAAGAGCGCGCCGCGTCGCCGGCTATCCGCCCAGATGCGGCGCTCGAGCGCGAGAGCGACGTCCCCGAAGCCGGCCACCGGGTGCAGCCGCGTGGGATCGCCGAGCAGCACGTCGGCGCCGAACCCGGCCAGAAGGAGTACCGCCCGCGATCGAGGCGGCGGGCTCAGAAGTCGATCCCGCGGCGGCCTTTGATGCCGCGTTCGTAAGCGTGTTTGATCTTCACCATCTCGGTGACGGTGTCGGCTATCTCGACGAGCGGCAACGGCGCGTTCCGTCCCGTGAGGACGACGTTCACGTGCGCCGGACGCGCGCGGATCGCCTCCACGATCTCGGCGCCGCTGATCCAGTCCCAGTTGATCGGATAGGTGATCTCGTCGAGAACGACGAGCTCATGGTCGCCTGCGGCGAGCGTCGCGGCCGCCAGCTGCCACGCGGCGACCGCGCGCCCGCGGGACTCGTCGAGGTCGGGCGAGAGCCACGTGAACCCATCCCCGCCCTTCAACCAGTCGACGCCGAGCCGGCGCGCCACCTGCTCCTCGCCGACCTTCCACTTGCCGGACTTGATGAACTGGATCACGCAGACATGCCAACCGCGCGCGACGCCGCGCATCACCACTCCGAACGCGGCAGTCGACTTCCCCTTGCCGTCACCGGTGTTCACGAGCACGAGCGAGCGCGGAGGCCGGCCCTGCCGCGCCGGCACCTGCGGCGCTCTCCCCGGAGGACGTGCGCTCACACGACCACGCCCGCGAGAACGCGCTCGAGCGGCAGGTGCCACTCGACCTGGTCGGTGAGCCGTGCGATCGCGTCTTCGAGCGATCCGCTCGACGCGCCGCAGAAGGCGCGCAGGAACGCATCGTTCTCGAACGCGCCGTGGAAGCTGAGACCCAGCACGCTCCCGGCCGCGAAGGCGAGCCGCCGTCCCGACACGTCTGCCGCGCGGTCGCCGTCGAGCTCGCCGTGGCGAATCTCGTAGCCACGGACGTGCACGCCCTCGAGCGCGGACCACGGCGCCGGTAGGCCCGTGAGCTGCGCTGCGACTTCGCGCGTCAGCTTCT
>DASXTR010000257.1:0-4216 GCA_036505325.1 Gaiellaceae bacterium | reverse complement strand
AGGCTCGCCGCGAACGCGCGGCACTCGGCGCAGCGGCCGAGGTGGGCCTCCAGGAGCGCGGCCTCGAGCTCCGACAGCTCTCCGTCGGCACGCAGCGACGCCCATTCCCGGGAACGCGCGCACAGCTGACCCTTGGCACTCGCCATCTCTCTCCCTCTGACGCCGAGCGGCGCCCGATGGTTAGCAGTATCGATCAAATCACCCCGTTCGGCCACGAAAATCGGAGGTGGCGCGGGGAGCCGGGTGCCCGACTGGGCGTCGTGGGCCAAGCAGATCGTCGTGATCGGGGCTCGTTCGTAGCAGCGCTACGGACGAGACGCGAGCGCGGCGAGCTGCGCCGCGCCCAGGGCGTCCAGGCGGGTGCCCGGATCGCCGCGCCTCCGGAGAAATAGGTAGAACCAAGGTGTGCGCCGGCTCGCCTACGCCCTCGCTTGCGCTGCGTTGCTCGCGATCCCGGCGCGCGGCGCCGGCGCCGCATCGCCCTCCTTCCGGATCGACTTCGCCGGATCGGCCGTGCAGCACGTCGTCGACACGCAGCGCTACGTCGACGACCACGACGGGAGCTGCTTCGCGCGCGAGCACATCGACGAGACGGCGCACATCGTCTGGACGGCGTCGTCGCCGAAGGCCGCTCAGCGCATCGACGGATCGACCGTGGCCGGCACGGGCGTCCGCGACAGCTGCGACGGCCCGGCGGAGAAGGCGCCCGCCGACTGGCTGCGGCAGACGACGTGTAACGGACAGCTCGAGCTCGTGGGCGCACCAACCGTCGCGACCACGAGGACGAGAAAGATGCTCGTACTGGACCTGACTGCACCGCAGCTGGCGGCCGCAGTCGGAAGCGGCTGCGCGCTCGTCGTGCGGTCCGACCAGCTCGTCGCGCACGTCTCCGTCCCGCTCGCGAAGCTCAACGCGCTCAAGCGGGGACGCTCGCTCACCGTCGCCGTCGGTACCTCGCGGCCCGGCCCGGGCGACTACTACAGGCCGCACGTCGACTGCTCGCGGCCGGCGAAGCCCTACGAGGGCTACAAGGTAGCCGACGCGTGCAGCGACGACCTGGCGTGGAGCGGCACCGTCAAGCTCACGCGCGCCTAGCCACGAGCTCCGCCAGCGGGAACGAACGCCGCGCGCGCGGCGGGACGAGGAAGTTCTGCCGGTGCGTCGCGCGGATGAACGCGTTGAACCCGAGTTGCTTCGAGCGGGCGTCGAGCCCGGTCGACGACCCGTCGCCGAGGCTGCCGTCCATCGCGCGGCGCGTACGGTTGAACGTCTCCGTCGTCGGCGCGAACGCGATGAAATGCACGCCCGCGGACGGCGTCGGCGACGTCTCCCCCGCGCGTGCGCTCCACTGGAACGGGTTGTCGAGCGTGTTGAAGTCCGCGCGCTGCACGATCGCCGTCGCGCGCGCGCGGCGGACGCCGTAGTTGTCGACCGTGTCCGCCGCGAGGCGCGTCACGGTCTGCAGCGTCGCGCTGTGCCCGACGCCGCCGAAGGACCGCAGGTCGGCGTGCACGTCCGCGGCGCGCTCGACGCGCGTCACGTCCTCCGCGACGGTGTACGTCTTGTCGGGCACCGTCAGCCCGGGACGCGCCATCGCCCGCAGCTGGTCGGCGAACGGCACGTCCTTCCACCAGAGCTCGAGCTCCTCGTCGAGGTGCGAGAGATGCATCGCGGTGCCGCCGCGCCAGGCGCCCTTGGGCCACTGGTCGGTGAAGCCCTTCAGCGTCTCGAAACTCGAGATCCGGTCCGGTGCCATCGCCGCCTTCTGGGTCGACGTGAAGCCGAGGAACATCTGCACGCCGTCGACGATCAGGTCCGCGCCGGGGATGCCCGCGGCGAGCGCCATCTGCTTCGCGACGCCGGGGCCTTCTGCGGTGATGCCGCCGACGAAGCCGCTGCGGATGCTCGTGACCGCGAACAGGTCGCCGAGCGCGCCGAAGATCGCGCGCTCGCCGTCCTCGATGTGGGCGGGCTCGTCGCTGCGGAAGAGGAGGGCGACGTCGTCGCCGCCGAGCACGATCTCGGGATCACTGGCGAACCGCGCCGCGTCCAGCACCGCGGGGACGCGCTTCCCACGCTCGCGGGACGCGCGCACGTCGAGTGGCAGGTACGCGGGGAAGCGGCGGCCGTCGGCGAGCTTCGGCACGAAGCGCTGGAAGTACGGCAGGCCCCACGCCACGGTCACGCCGAGGCCCGCGGGCGTCGCGGGGTAGCGCGCGTCGAGGCGCGCGAGAGCCGCCTCGAGGCGCTTCTGCGCCGTGCGCAGGCGCGCGGGCCCGCCGTCCCCCTTCACCGTCGCCGTCACGATGCGGTGGTGCAGCGGCGGCACGAGCACCTCGATTCCGAGCTCGAGCCGGACGCGCAGCGCGTCGAGCACGTACTGCTCCGGGCGGAGCCGCCGCGGCGCGGCCGCCCGCGCCACGGGCGCCGCGAGCGAGTCGAGCAGCGAATAGACGTTCCCCGCGGCGAGCGCAACGGCGCCGCGTTCCACGAGCTCGCGGCGCGTCAGTCCCACGTCACGGCGCCTTCTGCACGAGCTTCGGCCGCTGGAGGGCGCGCATCAGATTCGCGTCGTCGTCGGCGGTGACCGTCGGCTGCGCGGGATGCGACGAGCCTCCGCGCACAGCGAGCGCGGCCGCCACGCCTGCGGCCGCGACCGCGACCACCATGAGAACGAGGATCCGGCGGCGCACCGGTTTCAGTAAAGCACGGGCACGGCGCAAGATCGTCCGCTCCGACGGCATCCTTCATCAACGAGGATCTGCGGTCTGCGGAGCCGGGGACCGGCGGCCGGAGGGCCACAGTCCGGGCGCCGCCCCGGCTCCTCTAGACCTAAGCCGTCGCCGCGAGTTCGGCCGGGGCGAGCGCGACCGCGAGCGCGGCCTCGAGCGCGTAGAGCGGGAACGGCTTGACCAGGTAGGCCGACGGCTCGAGCTCGAGCACGTCGCGGTCGGGCGGGAAGATGCTCGTGAAGAGGAGCGGCACGCCCGCCTCCTTCAGCGACCGCGCGAGCGACAGGCCGTGGCCCTCGCCGGGCTCGATCACGGCGGCCTCGACGTCCGGCGGCTCGGCGCCGCCTTTGTGCACCACCGGCTCGTGCCCGAGGCGGCGGACGACCAGCTCCAGGAGGGAGCGAATGTCCGCGTGGGGCTCGACGATCAGAATTCTGGCCACGCCCGCAGAATGGGCGCTGCCAGCAGGAAGCAGGCCGCCGTGCCAGTATGAATCCGGTATGGACGAGCGCGCCCGCGTGCTGGTCGTCGACGACGACGACGACATCCGCCTGCTCCTCAAGGAGCTCCTCGGCCGGGCCGGATACGAGATCGACGAGGCGCCCGACGGCCGTACCGCCCTCCGGCGGCTCTACGAGCGGCCTCCCGCCCTCGTGATCCTCGACGTGACCATGCCGGAGATGGACGGCTACCAGACACTCGAGCGGATCCGCGACCTCTCCGACGTGCCGGTGATCATGCTCACCGCCAGGTCGCAGGAGCTGGAGAAGGTACGCGGCCTCAGCGCCGGCGCCGACGACTACGTGGCGAAGCCGTTCGGCCGCCAGGAGCTCCTCGCGCGCGTCCAGGCCCTGCTCCGGCGGACGGGCGGCAAGACGGAGGTCACCGAGTCGTACGCCGACGACTTCGTGCGGATCGACTACGCGCAGCGCCGCGTCAACGTCGAGGACCGCGATGTGCAGCTCACGCCGCTCGAGTTCAAGCTCCTGTCCGCGTTCGTGCAGCACCCGAACCAGGTGCTCTCGCGCGACCAGCTCCTCGACATCGTCTGGGGAGACCCCTACGGCGTCTCGGGCGACCAGGTGAAGCTCTACGTCGGGTACCTCAGGAAGAAGCTCAACCCGGACGCGCCCGACACGACCCCGGTCGAGACCGTGCGCGGGTTCGGGTACCGCTACCGGCGGACGTAGCTTGTGCACCAGAGCACGAGCAGGGAGCTTGTGCTCTGGTCTACAAGGTTCCGAGCAGCTCCTGCACCTTCGCCACGAGCTCGGGGGCGCGGAACGGCTTCGCGAGGTACGCGTCCGCGCCGGCCTCGAGGCCGCCCGTCACGTCGCTCTCCTGGACGCGCGCCGAGAGGAGGATGATGCGCATGCCGCGTGTCGTCTCGTCGGCACGCAGCGCGCGCAGGACATCGACGCCCGTCATCCGCGGCATCATCACGTCGAGCACCGCGAGCGCCGGCCGCTGCGCGCGCGCGACCT
>DASXTR010000256.1:0-3302 GCA_036505325.1 Gaiellaceae bacterium | reverse complement strand
CGACAGGAAATGGCTCGCGGCCGCGTACCGCGATCCGATGCGGAACTGGGCGCCGCGCGAGATCGTCGCGGTTGCGACCTCGCACAAGCCGCACTTCGCGCCCGGCGCCGGGTGGTCGTACTCGAACACGAACTACTTCGTCCTCGGGCTGGTCGTCGAAGCCGCGACGAAGCACTCGCTCGCGACCGAGCTGCGCCGCCGGATCTTCACGCCGCTGCGCCTCCGCGACACCAGCTTCCCGACGAAGCCCCGCATCGCCGGCCGGCACGCGCACGGGTACTTCCTCCGGCCCCCCGAGGACGTGAGCGACGGGAGTCCCTCCGTTGTCTGGGCCGCCGGCGCAGTCGTGTCGACCGCCGACGACCTCGCGCGCTTCTACCGCGCGCTGCTCGGCGGGCGCCTCCTGTCGCCGCAGCTGCTGCGCGAGATGGAGACGACCGTCACGCCGGCACCCGGCTTCTCGTACGGGCTCGGCCTGCAGAAGCTGCGCGGGCCCTGCGGCACGTTCTGGGGACACTCCGGCGGGAGTCCGGGCTATGCGGTGGACGCGCTGAACAGCAAGGACGGCCAGCGTCAGGTCCTCGTCTTCGTCAACGCGACCGATCCGCTCACCCCGAGCCTGAAGAACTTCCGCTCCTTCAACGCGCCGGAGCGGGCCGGGCGCGCGATCGAGCGGTTCATCGAGGCTGCGTACTGCGGCACGGCCGCGACACCGCTCGAGCGATCGCTCGACGAGCTCGTCGCGGCCGGCGCCCCGGGCGCGCTCGCGCTCGTCCGCGACGGCAACCGGACGACGCGCGTCACGAGCGGGTACGGGAACCTGGCAGGAAAGACGCCGATGCGCGCGACGGACCGCTTCCGCATCGGGAGCGTCACCAAGACGTTCGTCGCGACGGTCGTTCTCGAGCTCGTCGCCGAGGGGAAGCTCTCGCTCGACGACACGGTCGAGCGCCGGCTGCCGGGGCTCGTTCCGAACGGTCGGCGTATCACCGTCCGGCAGCTGCTCAACATGACGGCCGGGCTGTTCGACTACCTGATGGACGGCGACCCGACCGTGATGAAGCCGTACCTCGCGGGGAACCTCACCTACACGTGGAAGCCGCGGCGGCTCGTCGAGATCGCCGTCTCGCACGAGCCGAAGTTCGCGCCGGGCGCGGGATGGTCGTACTGCAATACGTGCTACATCGTCCTCGGGCTGATCGTCGAGGGCGCGACCGGACGACCGCTTGCGACCGAGCTTCGGCGCCGGATCTTCGCGCCGCTGCACCTTCGCGGCACGACGTTCGACGCCGCGCCGCGGATCGCCGGCCGGTACGCGCACGGCTACGAGCTCGACGGCGGGCGGCTCGTCGACGTGAGCGTGTTCAGCCCGTCGTACGGCTGGGCAGCCGGTGCGATCGTCTCGACCGCCGACGACCTCGCGCGCTTCTACCGCGCGCTGCTCGGCGGGCGTCTCCTGCGCCACGACCTCCTGCGGGCGATGGAGACGACCGCGGACGCGCGGTCGCTGGCGCCGGGTGTTCGCTACGGGCTCGGCCTCGCCCGAGTGCCGATGCCGTGCGGCGTCGCGTGGGGTCACGCGGGCGGCATCGCCGGCTACGGGGCCTGGACGCTCTCGAGCAAGGACGGCCGGCGCCAGATCGTCCTGCTCGCCACCCGCGAGGAATCGCTCTCGACGCGGGCCAGTGTCGTGCTCGAGCGTGCCGTCGCGACCGCCTACTGCAAGGAGAAGCCATGAGCGAAGCACTCGCACCCCCCGCCGTCGGCCTCGCCGAGCAGTCCGTCGTGGCTGCACGCGACCTGACCCGGCGCTACGGCGACGGCGACACCTCGGTGAACGCCCTGCGCGGCGTCTCGATCGAGATCGACCGCGCGAAGCTGACGGCGGTCATGGGCCCGTCGGGCTCCGGCAAGTCGACCCTCATGCACCTCCTCGCCGGACTCGACCGGCCGACGGCCGGCGAGGTCTGGATCGACGGCACGAACATCACGCGGCTCGGCGACACCGACCTGACGAGGCTGCGCCGCCGCCACATCGGCTTCGTGTTCCAGTTCTTCAACCTGCTGCCCATGCTGACGGCGGAGGAGAACGTGCTCCTGCCGCTCGCGATCGCCGGCAGGAAGCCCGATCTCGATCGATACGCCGAGCTGCTCGATCGGGTCGGCCTCCGCGAGCGCCGCAAGCACCGCCCGAGCGAGCTCTCCGGCGGGCAGCAACAGCGCGTCGCGATCGCGCGCGCGCTCGTCACGCAGCCGACGGTCGTCTTCGCGGACGAGCCGACCGGCAACCTCGACTCGCGGACGAGCGGCGAGATCCTCGAGCTCCTCGGCGACGCCGTCGGCGCGTACGGCCAGACGACGGTGATGGTGACTCACGACGCGAACGCCGCGGCGATCGCCGACCGCATTCTCTTCCTCGCCGACGGCCGCGTGGTCAAGGAGCTCGGCCGCGCGAGCGCTCACGAGGTGCTCGAGGCGATGGAGGAGGTGAGCCGCCGGTGATCCGCGTGACGCTCAGGGGAATCGCGGGCCGCAAGCTCCGCGCAGCGCTCACGATGTTCGCGGTCGTGCTCGGCGTGGCGATGGTGAGCGGCACCTACGTCTTCACCGACACGATCGAGAAGGCGATCGACACGCTCCTCACCGACGCCTACACCGGCTCGGACGCGGTCGTCTCGGCGGAGGACGTGGTGGACCTGCCCGCGGGCGAACGCCCGACGGTCGCAGCGCGCCTCGCTTCACGGGTGAGAGCGTTGCCCGAGGTGGCAGCGGTCTCCGGCGCGATCACCGACACAGCACGGCTGATCGGCAAGGACGGCGCGACGATCTCGACGCGCGAAGAGTCGATCGGCGTCAACGTCGACGCGAGCCAGCCGCGGTTCAACCCGCTCGAGCTGACCGCCGGCCGCTGGCCGGCGGGGCCGAGCGAGATCGCGATCGACGCCGGCACCGCCGGCGGCAACGGCTTCGCCGTCGGCGACACGATCGGCGTCGCGGCGGACGGGCCCGTGCGCCGCTTCACGATCACCGGCATCGCCGAGTTCACGACAATCGACTCGCTCGGCGGCCTGACGCTCGCGATCTTCGACACGCCGACTGCGCAGGCGTTCCTGGGGAAGGGAGGGCGCTTCGACGAGATCCTCGTCGCGGCGAAGAAGGGCGTCTCGCCCGACGAGCTCGTGCGCGCGATCAGGCCGGTGCTGCCGGCCGGCGCCGAGGTCGCGACCGGCGAGGCCGAGGTTCGGACGCAGGCCAAGGGCTCGAACGAGGACATCGCGATGGTCCGGAAGTTCATGCTCGCG
>DASXTR010000255.1:0-15769 GCA_036505325.1 Gaiellaceae bacterium | reverse complement strand
GCGCCCCCGGCGACGCCTTCGAGCGACTGCGCGAGCGGCACGAACGCGCCCACGAGGATCGGCGCCACGAGGCCGCTCTCGCTCCACACCGCGTGCGCGGCCGGTGCGAGCGACGCGATCGCGACGAGCGCCAGCACGCCGCCGGCGAGCTTGAAGCGCAGAGCGAGCTCGAACAGGCGCCGGAACCGCCCCCAGTCCTCGGCGGACGAGTAGCGGAAGCCGTACTTCACCAGTGCCTCCTCCACGGTGAGGTCCATCAGCATCTGGAAGAAGCCGACGACCGAGACGACCGTCGCGAAGCGCGCGTAGTCGTGCACCCCGAGCACGCGCGTCGCCGCCACGGAAGTGAGGAAGCCGAAGATCGTGGCCGCGTAGACGCCCGCGGCGGTGACCGAGTGGCGGCGAAGACGGCCGAGCACCCGGAACGCCATCGCCGTCCAAGTCTATAGTCGGGCTGCGTGACGCGGCCGCTCACGATCACCGACGAGCGCGTGCGGCCGTCGCCTGCCGCGGTCGTCCTCGCGGCGGCGATCCCGGTGATCTTCCTCCACACGCGCTACCAGCCCGAGCTCGGCGTCCCGCTGGGCGGGACGACCGCGAACGTCTTCCTGACCGACATCGCGATCGGGGTCGTCGCCGTGGCCGCCGCGGCCGAGGGGTGGCGTGACCGGGCACGGGTGCGCTTCGGGCTGCGGTGGCTCTGGCTGCCGCTCGTGGCGTTCCTCGCGCTGCTGCTCGCATCCTGCTTCTACGCGCACGCGATCTCGAGCTCCTACGGCGTCGGGCCGCACCTCGTCAGCGCGCTCAAGTTCTGCGGCTACGCGCTGCTCGCTCCGGCGGCGGCGATCGTGCTGCGCGATGCGTCCAACCGGCGCCTCGTGTTCTGGGCGGTCGCGGCCTGGTCGATCGTGCTGTCGGCCGTCGCCGTGCTCCAGTTCGTCGGCGTCCTCGACGAGTTTCGCGGCCGCCGGCCGCAAGGCCGCGAGCCGTCGTGGATCGGCATCCACGACCTCGGCGCGTTCTCGGGCGCGGCGATCTCGTTCGCGTTCGCGACGATCGTGCTGGCGCTGCGGGAGCGGCGTCGGCTGCAGGTCGTCGGCGCGGCGTCCGGGGCCGTCGGGCTCTCGATCGCCGCCGCGTTCGACTCGCTCGGCGGCATGGCGCTCACGGCGGCGGCGACGTGGGCGCTCGCGCGGCGGCGCGGAACGGCGACGCTCCGCGCCGCGGTGAAGCTCGGCGCTCTCGTCGCCGCGGTCGCGCTCGCGACGACGCTCCTGCGCGCATCGGCGCTCCACGCGTTGTTCGAGTTCGTCGGCGTCGCTCCGGCGAGCGAGCAGGTCGAGAAGGACATCCAGACGTACTCGCACCGCACGGTGCTGATCTACATCGGCGCGCGGATC
The DNA here is from genome assembly GCA_036505325.1 of Gaiellaceae bacterium. Lineage (GTDB taxonomy): Bacteria > Actinomycetota > Thermoleophilia > Gaiellales > Gaiellaceae > PALSA-600. Next base: position 14,369 of record DASXTR010000255.1, on the reverse strand, counting down.
TTCCTCGACCACCCCGTACTCGGCGTCGGGTGGCAGGGATCGGCGGAGGAGTACGCGTACGGCCCGTATCTCGCCGCCGCGCACCGGCGCTTCGACGTCGCCGAGGCGTCGTTCCCGTCCCCGAGGCATCCGTGGGGCGTGCAGAACGGCGTCGTCCAGACGCTGTCCGATCTCGGCCTTGCCGGATTCGCGCTGTTCGTCGCATTCTTCGCGGCCGCACTGCTCGCCGCCGGGCGCGTCGCGCTGCGCGGACCCCCGGAGCTCGCCTGGAGCGCGCTCGCCGCGGTTGGATGGCTCGTGTTCGCCTTCGCCGTCTTCACCGGGTCGGGCCTCCTCCCCGGCATCCCGGTCGACGCCCTGCTCTGGCTCGGCGTCGGACTCGCCGCCGCCCTTCACGTCTCGTTCGGGGACAGAAGCTAATGTCCCCCGCCGTGACGGTGTCGACCGACGGCTGGCCGGGACTCGACCGGCGCGAACCCCCGCGCGGCCTGCCGAGCTGGTCGATCCGCCGCCCGCTCGCGGACTGGCTGCGGGACGAGGCCGCGCGGGCGGGGGAACGCCACGAGCGCGCGCGCGTGCTCGACGTCGGATGCGGTGTGAAGCCGTACTTCCCCCTCTTCGCCGACGCAGCGTCCGAGTACGTCGGCGTCGACGTGCAAGAGAATCCCCTCGCGGACGTGCACGGCGCCGTCGAGGCGCTGCCGCTGCCCGACGCGTCGTTCGACATCGTCCTCTGCACACAGGTCCTCGAGCACGCCGACGACCCGGCGCAGGCCGTGCGCGAGCTGTACCGCGTAACCGCGCCGGGCGGGCGTGTGCTCGCCTCGACACACGGCGTGATGGTCTACCACCCGAACCCCGTCGATCTCTGGCGCTGGACGCACGCCGGTCTCGAGCGGCTCTTCGAGGCCAACGGCCAGTGGGCGTCGGTCGACGTCCGCGCCGGCGCGGGGACGACCGCGTGCCTCGGCATGCTCGTCGCGACGTACGTCCATCTGCTTGCGAAGCGTGCGCACGTCGCGCGGACGGTGCGGCCCGCCGTCTCGCTCGTCAACGCGCTCTCCGCCGCGATCGACCGTCGGGTCGCAGCGCTGCGGGAGCCGATCCCGGGTTCGCTCGCCGCGAACTATCACGTCGTGGCGGAGCGCGCCGCGTGAGCGTCCGCCGGGTGCTCGTCACCGGCGGCGCGGGCTTCATCGGCTCGAACCTCGTGCGGGACCTGCTGGAACGCGGCGAGAACGTGCGGGTGCTGGACAACTTCGCCACGGGGAATCGCGCAAACCTCGACGGCCTGGACGTCGAGGTCATCGAGGGCGAGCTGCGCAGCTACGAGCGCGTGCACAATGCGGTACGCGGCGTCGAGACCGTCTTCCACCTCGGCGCGCTCGGGTCGGTGCCGCGCTCGGTGCAGGACCCGCTGACCTCGAGCGCGGTGAACATCGAGGGGACGCTGAACGTGCTGCTCGCGGCGCGCGACGAGGGCGTCCGGCGCGTGGTCTTCTCGTCCAGCTCGTCGGTGTACGGCACGCGGCGCGACCTGCCGGTGACCGAGGCGACGGCGCCCGACCCGCTCTCGCCGTACGGCGTCGCGAAGCTCGCGGCGGAGCGCTACTGCGTCAGCTTCAGCCGCGTCTACCACCGGTTCGAGACGGTCGTGCTCCGCTACTTCAACGTCTTCGGGCCGCGGCAGAGCCCGTTCTCGCAGTACGCGGCGGTGATCCCGCGCTTCGCGACCGCGATCGCGGCCGGCCAGCCGATCACGATCGAGGGCGACGGCGAGCAGTCGCGCGACTTCACCTACGTCCAGAACGTCGTCGACGCCACGCTCGCGGCCGCCGACGCAGCGGATGTGAACGGGCGGATCTTCAACGTCTCCGCCGGCTCGCCGGCGACCGTGAACGAGATCGCGGACACGATCGGTCGGATCGTCGGCAAGCCGGTCGAGCGCCGTCACGAGCCACCCCGGCCCGGCGACATCCGGGCGTCGTGGGCCGACGTCTCGGAGGCCAGGCGCGCGCTCGGCTACGAGCCGCACATCGGCCTCGAGGACGGGCTGAGGCGGACGCTCGAGGCTCTCGGTGGTTGAGCAGGTTCGCGTTCTCCGCGTGATCGCCCGGCTGAACATGGGCGGCCCGGCGCTCCACGTCTCGTACCTCACGAAGGGGCTCGAGTCCCGCGGCTACGACACGACGCTCGTCGCGGGGTCGCTCGCGCGCGGAGAGGACTCGATGGCGTTCGCCGCGCGCGAGCTCGGCGTGCACGTGACGCGCGTGCCGCAGCTTCACAGGGAGGTCTCGCCCATCTACGACGTGCTCTCGATCGCACGCCTCGTCCAGATCATCCGCCGTGTCCGGCCGCACATCCTGCACACCCATACGGCGAAGGCGGGCGCCGTCGGCCGGACGGCGGCGCTCCTCGCCGGCGACGCGCGGCCGCCGATCGTCGTCCACACGTTTCACGGCCACGTGCTGCGCGGGTACTTCGATCCCGTCCGGACCGCGATCTTCCGCCAGGTCGAGCGCCAGCTCGCGCGGCGTACGACGCGCCTCGTGGCCGTCGGGCCCGAGGTGCGCGACGACCTGGTCGCGCTCGGCGTCGCGCCGGCGGAGAAGTTCACCGTCATCCGCCTCGGAATCGACCTCGAAGGACGCATCGCCGACGATCCCACGCAGCGCGCCGCAGCGCGGCGCCTGTTCGGCATCCCCGAGGACCGGTTCGTCGTCGGCTGGATCGGGCGCATGACGCCGATCAAGCGCGTCGAGGACATCCTGCTCGCGTTCCGGCAACTGCGCGACCGCGGCGTCGACGCTGCGCTGTGCCTGGTCGGCGACGGTCCCGACCGCGAGGCGATCGAGCGGTACGCGCACGACATTGGCATCGCGCGAGACACGCTGTTCGTCGGCTACCAGCGCGACGTCGCGCCGTACTACTCGTTCTTCGACGCATTCGTGCTCGCGTCGGCCAACGAAGGCACTCCGGTGGTTGCGATCGAGGCGCTCGCCGCGGGCCGCCCCGTGGTCGCGACGTCCGTCGGCGGCGTGCCGGACGTCGTGGAGCACCGGCGGACCGGCTGCCTGACGCCGGTCGGCGACGTCGGCGCGATCGCGGACGCGCTCGAGCGGCTCGCGCGCGACCCCGGCCTCGCGGGACGCATGGGAACAGAGGGGCGTGAGCGCACGGTGCACCGCTACCGGGTCGAACGGCTCGTGGACGACGTGGACGCGCTCTACCGCGAGCTGCTCGCCGAAGCGGGCATCAGCGCTGCGCCATCCGTTCGAACGCGGTGAACGCCGGCTTGCGCTTCCCGCCGATCGTGACGAGCCCCGACTGCCAGCCGTTGAGGCCGGGCTCGTCCCTGAGCAGGAACCACAGCATCATGTCGATGCGCGGGTTCTTGCGCGCGAGCGTGAACGACTGGGTGAGATACGCGGCCTGCTTCGCCCACGACACGCCGAAGAGGCGGTCGGGCGGGTTCGTCTGGTAGCCGTACTCCGTGATCCAGATCCGCTTGTTCCCGTAGAGGCGCGTCACCTCGCGGATCAGGTCGGAGATGTTCCCGAGCGTGATCGCCGTCGCGGGCGCGCCCTTCGCCGTCACCGGCTTCGTCGTCGGCTCGTCCGACGGCCCCGAGTAGTACGGGTGGTGCGCCCAGGCGTCGAATGTCTTCAGCCCCGCCTTCTTCGACGCACGCAGGAAGGCGAGCGGCGAGACGGACGACCGCGACGCGTTCGGGTTGTTGTTGCCGCGCGGCGCCGTGACGCCGCAGGCGACCCGTTCGGCGGCCGCGAGCGTCGCGTGCACGCCGTTGTAGATCGCGTTGCAGATCTTCGCGTAGTCGGCCGCGCTCTGGACAACCCACCCCTTCGACGTGCGCCGGAACTGCGGCTTGAGGAAGATCGGGTTGTTCGGCTCGTTCCACGCGAGCCACTCCTTCACCGCGGGCAGGACGCGCCCGTCGGCGCCGGCGAACGCGCCGCCGTACCGCTTCGCGGCCGCGTACGCGAAGTTGCGCAGGTCGGTCGCGCGCGCCGGCGCGCTGTTCGCCCCCTTGCCGCCGTTCGCCCAGGACGGCGTCCCGTAGATCGCGAAGACGACGCGCACGCCGTCCTGCGCGGCGTAGTTGACCGTGCGGTCGTAGAGGTCCCAGCGGTAGGCGGGGTCGTTCGGGTTCGTCGCGCTCGCCGGCCTCCGGGTCGCAACGCCGAAGCGCCCGCCCCAGTACAGGTTGAGGCGCACCTCCTGGACGTGGAGCGTCTCGAAGGTCGCGAACGTCTGCGCCACGGGCCCGTACAGCGTCTGCGCCTCGTCGTAGATGCCGACGCGTATGTAGCGCGAGCCGTCCGCCGGCTGTGCGGCCGCGGCGAGGAGCGCCGCGGCGACCGCGACGGCGATGGCCCGCAGGCGTTTCAAGCTAGACCTCGACCGGCTCCCGGCCGAGGGCCTTCACCCAGCGCCGCAGTCCCTCCTCCAGCTCGATCTCCGGCTCCCAGGCCAGGAGCTGGCGGGCGCGCGTGATGTCCGGGCGCCGCACCTGCGGGTCGTCGATCGGCATCGCCTCGAAGACGACCTCGCTCGCCGACCCCGTCACCTTGATGCAGGTCTCCGCGAGCTCGAGCATGGTCAGCTCGCGGTCCGGGTTGCCGAGGTTCACCGGGAGGTGCTCCTCGCTCATCGCAAGCAGGTAGAGCCCGCGGATCAGGTCGTCGACGTAACACAGCGAGCGCGTCTGCGAGCCGTCGCCGTACACCGTGAGCGGCTTCCCCTCGAGCGCCTGGTTCAGGAAGTTGACCGACGCACGGCCGTCGTTCTTCCGCATTCGCGGCCCGTACGTGTTGAAGATCCGCGCGATCGCGGTGTTGACGCCCTGCTGGTTGTGGTAGGCCATCACGAGCGCTTCCGCGTACCGCTTCGCCTCGTCGTACACGCCCCGCGGCCCGACCGGGTTCACGTTGCCCCAGTAGGTCTCGGGCTGCGGGTGCACCTGCGGGTCTCCGTAGACCTCGCTCGTCGAGCTGATCAGGAACCTCGCGCGCTTCCACTTCGAGAGGCCGAGGGCGTTGTGGGTGCCGTAGGAGCCGACCTTCAGCGAGTGGAGCGGCAGCCGCATGTAGTCGACCGGGCTCGCGAGGGCGGCGAGATGGAAGACGTAGTCCACGTCCTCCTCGAGCCAGATCGGGTCGATCACGTCGTGGTAGCGGAACTGGAACGAGTCGGCGTCGTGGTGCTCGATGTTCTCGAGCGAACCCGTTTCCAGGTTGTCGACGCAGATGACGCGGTGGCCCTGCTCGACCAGGTAATCGCAGAGATGCGACCCCAGGAAGCCGGCGCCGCCGGTGACGACGGAGGTAGGCATGCGCGGCATCGTACTGGGCCGCAGCAGTGGATTGGCCGTTCCTAACCGGATCTTTGCAACTGGAGTCAACGAGCGGCCATACCGCATTCCTCCGGAAATCGCGCCGAGGTTCCTGCGGCGGCCCCCGACTATGCGATCCGGAAAGCGGGACAGCCGGTCCCGCAGGAATCAACACCGGAGGAGAATCACCATGAAGAAGAAGCTCTTGAAGTCGCTGAAGCGGAAGCCGATCCTGGCGCTCGTCGTGGGCGCGGTCGTCTTCTCCTCGGCGTTCGGTTTCGCGGCCACGCTGAACGTGACGGGGCAGACCCTCGGCGCGGGCAACGCCGCGGTCACCTCCTGCGCCTCGGGCGTCACCACGGCGTACTCCGTGGCCTACGACAGCACGATCCCGGGCTACAAGGTCAGCGGCGTGACCGTGACGGGCACCTTCACCAGCTGCTCGGGCAAGGCGGCGGTCGTCGACCTCGTCAACTCGTCCAACACGAGCCTCGGCCAGATGACGCACACGATCACCGCCGGCGAGGCGACGGGCGGCTCGTTCAGCCTGACGCCTGCGGGCTCCATCAACGCCGGCAGCGTGGCAGACGTCCACGCCGTCATCTCCGGCTAGTCGTGACGAGGAGGTCTGTGAGTTTCCTCCGGCAGAAAGGGGTCCCTTCGGGGGCCCCTTTCACCATCTGACCACAGACATCCCATGAAGCTCTCCTACGTCATCGTCCTGGTCGTCGCCTTCGCGGTGGGAGCCTCGAGCTTCGCGGCCGCGGCGACCCTCGGCGTGACATCGCAGACGGTGGGCAGCGGAACCGCCGCGGTCGCCTCGTGCGACACCGACGGCGTGACGTTCACGGCCCGGGCGATCGACACCAGCGCGAGCCACAACGTCACCTCGCTCACGGTCTCGTCGATCAACGCGGCCTGCGCGGGCGAGACGCTCACCGTGACGCTCGCCGACGCGGCGGGCACGACCTCGTACCTGACGAGCTCGGTCGCGCTGCCGGCGAGCGGGTTCACCGGGGCGGCGACGGTGACCTTCTCAGGTTCGGCGCCCGCGGCGTCGATAGGGAGCTACCGGGTCGCGATCGTCGGCCCCTAGTCCCATGCGCCCGATTGCCGTCCTCAAGACCTTGCTCGCCGTCGCCGGCACCGTCGCGGCCACGGCCGCCGGCGCCTACGCCGGCGCGCTCTTCACGCCCTTCCACCAGCAGGCCGCGCCGGCGACCGCGCTCGCCCCGGGCGGCGAGTCGTGCGGCGACGGCTCCGTCCGCGTCGGCTACGACGTCGCCTTCGAGAGCGCGAGCGGCGGCTACGTCGTCCGCGGCGTGACCGTCGCGGACTATTCGACCGGCTGCTCGGGGAAGAACGTCGCGGTGGCCCTCGGCACGCCCGGCGGCGTGCCGCTCGCGGGCGGGACGGCGACCGGCCGGCTCGACCCGCGCTCGACCGCGCTGGCGCTCGACGCGCCGGTGCTCGCGGCGGCCGTCGGCACGCTCAACGTCTCGATCTCCCAGGTCGACGACGCGCCCGCGGACGGCGGAGGCGGTTCGTCCGGGAGCGGGGGCACGGTGACCGTGGCCGGCACCACCACGACAACGACCGTCCCGACACCTTCCCGCGGTCAGGGGAGCGCGCCGCCCTGCGCACGCGGCACCGTCATCGGCGCGCGCGTCATGGGCAGCGCCGGAGACGACTGTCTCTTCGGCACCGCCGGCCCGAACGTCCTCGTCGGCGGCGGCGGCAAGGACCTGCTCGCGGGCGGAGCCGGGAACGACCGCCTGCTCGGCGGTCCCGGCGACGACCTGCTCAGCGGCGGAACCGGCAACGACCGCCTGGAGGGCGGCCCCGGGCGCGACCGGCTCGAGGGCGGGGCCGGGTCGGACTACCTCGTCGGCGGCCCCGGGAACGACCGCCTGGTCGGCGGCCCCGGGCGCGACACGTGCGTCGCCCTCGGCGGCCGCGACACGTTCGTCTCATGCGAGAGGATCCGCAGGAGATGAAGCGCACGATCCTGATCGCGATCGTGATCGCCGGCATCCTCGCCGCCGCGGCCGGCGCCGCCGCGGTCGGCATCGTCTCGCAGAAGATCTCGATCTTCACGACGTCGCTCACGCATGCGAGCTGCACCCTCCCGGGTACGTCGGTCAGCGACGACGTCTACACCGACGAGAACGCGCCGACGACGAATACGGGCGCGGCGACGACCACGATCAGCATCTCGCCGCGCTCGAGCCGGCGGCGGTACGGCTGGATCAGGTTCGATCTCAGCGCGTGCAGCCTGCCGGCGAACGCGCAGGTGGACTCGGCGACCCTGACGGTGAACGTCACGACAGCGATGACGGGGCGGACTGTCACCGTCACGGAGGCGACCGGCTCGTGGACCGAGGGTGCGCTCACCTGGAACACGAATCCGACGGTTGCCGGGTCGGCGACCGGGACGTTCTCGGCCAACGCGACGGGCGCGAAGACCGTCGACGTCTCGGCCGACGTTGCCGACTGGGTCGCCGGTGCCGCGACCAACAACGGCTGGCAGGTCGCCGACCTCGGCGCATCGACGAACTTGACCGGCGCACTCGGCTCGTCGGAGAACGCGACGGTCGGCAACCGACCGACGCTCGCGATCTCGTATGCGTCCTAGCGCGGTCGCGCGCGCCTGGTCGATCGCACGCTGGCTGCTCGTCGGCGCCGTCGTCGTCTTCTGGTTTGTGGCCATGCGCCCCGAGGGCCTCGGCGGGCCTGCGGGGTTCGTGCTCGTGTCGGGGAAGTCGATGCTGCCGACGATGCACACCGGCGACCTCGTGATCGTGCACCGCCACGACCGGTACCGCGTCGGCGACGTGATCGCCTACCGCGTCCCGAAGCCCGATCCGGCCGCCGGCGCGCAGGTCATCCACCGGATCGTCGGCGGCTCTGCGGAGAAGGGCTTCGTCGTCCAGGGCGACAACCGGACGGCGCCGGACATCTGGCACCCGAAGCCGGACGACGTGATCGGCAGCGAATGGGTGCACATTCCCCGCGCCGGCAAGCTCATCGTCTGGATCCACACGCCCGTCTTCATCGCGGCGCTCGCCGCCTTCGCCGTCGTGCTCTGGATCCTCTTCAGCGGCGACGAGGACGAGGAGAAGAGCACCGACACCTAGGCGGCGGGCAGCTCGACGACGAACGTCGCGCCGACGCCGGGCTCCGAGTGGACGTCGAGGCGGCCGCCCATCCGCTGCACGAGCTCGCGCGAGATGAAGAGACCGAGTCCCGTTCCGCCCGGCGACCGCGCGTGGTGCGGATCGCCGCGATAGAACTTCTCGAAGATCCGCCGCTGCTCGGCATGCGGTATCCCGGGTCCGCTGTCCGACACGGTGATCCGTGCGACGGCGTCGCAGAGCTCGACGCTGACGCGCACGTCGCGACCGCCGTACTTGACGGCGTTGTCGAGGAGATTCACGAGCACCTGCTGGATCCGGTCCGCGTCGCCGGCCGCCGTCACCGCTTCGGGCGCGTCGATGTCGAACGCGCCCTCGACCGCGTCGGCTGCAGCGCGTGCGAGCTCCGCCAGGTCGACGCGGCCGCGTTCGATCCGGATGTCGCCGCGATCGAGGCGGCTCGCGAGCAGCACCTCCTCCGTGATCTGCGAGAGCCGCGCGCCCTGCGTCGCGATCATCTCCAGCAGCTGCCGCGCGCGCTCGGGGCCGATCTCGTCGCCGCGGCGCAACAGCGTCTGCGCCGCGCCGTAGACGGCCGCCATGGGCGTCCGCAGCTCGTGCGAGACCGTGGCGATGAAGTCGCTCTTCTCCTCGTCGAGCCGCCGCTCGCCGGTGAGATCGCGGAAGGCGTAGACGACACCTTCGGGCCCGCGGACGGCGACGAACGAGAGCCAGAGATCGCGGCCGCGCAGCTCGACGGGAAGCGTCACCGACCGCGCAGACGCGCCTCGCTCGACGATCGGAATCCGGGCCGCGAGCTCGTCCCAGCCCGGCGAGACGTCCCCGGGAGCGCGGCCGACGACCTCGTCGCTCCGCAGCCCCGTCGCGATCTCCGCCGCTCGATTCCAGAGCCGCACGATTCCGTCGCGGTCGAGGAGGAAGATGCCGTCGCCGACGACGTCGAGCACGTTCGCAGCTTGCTCGCGCTCGGCCGCGACGGCCAGTGCGGCGGCTTCGGCGGCCTCGAGCCGGACGCGCTCGCGCTGGAGTCGCGCGTTGCGCACCGCGGCTGCCATCTGCGCGACCAGCCCTTCGAAGAGCTCGAGCTCGGCGGGCTCGAACGCACGGCGGTCGCTCATCAGCTGCACGACGCCGACGACGCGGCCCTGGTGCTTCACCGGCACCATCATCACCGCCTGCGTTCCGGGGGGCCCCGACTCCGGGAGCTTGCGGACGGTCCCCTCGGCGTTCACGTCGTAGTACGTGCCTTCGCGCTGCACGCGCTCCTCGACGTCGTTGAAGGCGAGCGGCTCGCCGCCGACGATCACGCGGCTCTGCATGCCGCCGCCCTCGCGGTTCAGCGCGACGGGCGGGAAGATCGCCGGATCGAGGCGGTTCCCCTCGACCCACGCGTAGTCGCAGCGGATCAGGCCGTCGGCCTCGTCGTACGAGGAAACGACGACCGCGTCGTGCTCGATCGCCCCCGCCAGCAGGTCGTGGAACCGCTCGTACACGTGCTCGGGCTCGAGCGTCTCCCCGAGCTGCCGCGCCGCGTCGAGCAGAAGCTCCGCGGTCTCGGCCTTGCGCTGGAGCTCGGCCCCGTCCACACGCTAAGCGTAGGGGCGGCGCGCGCGAGGGTGAAGCCGCCCCGCCGCGGCTTCCTCCTCGCTGCGCTCGGCCTAGCAGGGGCCGAGCGTGTCGCCGTGCCTGAGATGGGCCTTGACCGCCGGCTGGGCCACGCGAATCGTGTGGCCCTTGTGGCAGATCGCGACCCTGTGCTTGCCGTACTGCTTCCCTCCTGACCCGTACTGGTACTCGGCGGCGCCCGCCGTGGGTGCGGTGGGCGCAGCGGGTGCGGAGCCGGCGGGCTTGCCGTGCTTGTTGCCCTTGCCGGGCGGCGGCGCCGCAACGGCGGCGACCGCGACGAGCAGGACGGCGCTCAGCACCGCGGCGACAGCGATGCGGAACCGCTTCATGTCTCTCCTCATAAGCCTCCTCGGTCGTCTCTTACTCGGAAGACGTCGTCGCGGCGGAGAACTTGCGCTCCGCCATCAGAGCGACGCCGCATGCCAGGCCCGCCACCGCCACGGCGGGCATCTCCCAGTCCCAGTCGACCCCGGCGTGGAAGAGGAAGGCGACGTACGCCCCGGCGGCCGCCGCCCCGACCGGCGTCCGCACCCTGACGGCCGCCGCGACCGGCACGAGCAGCGCGACGAGAAGCAGGCACAGCCCGAGCGGCCCGAGCTCAACGAGCGTCTCGAGGTAGAGGCTGTGGGCGTCGAGGACGTAGGACGGAATCGGCGCCCCCGCGGCCCAGATGAGGTCGAAGGTCCCCGTGCCCGAGCCCAGCAGAGGACGGTCGTCCAGCGCGTGCCACGCCGTCCACCAGTAGTACGGGCGTTCGCTCAGGAACCGTTCGAGCGTGGTGAGGTCGATCGCCAACGGCGACAGGAGGAGTGCGGCGACGACCGCCGCCTGCAGTGCGAGCCAGGCTCCGCGCACAGCGGCCGAGGACGTCCGCAGGAAGACGGCGACGGTGGCGGCGCCGATCGCAGCAGCCGCCCACGACCCACGGCTCGCCGTCAGCACGAGCGCCGCGCCGATGACGGCGACGGCGGCCGCAAGCGCCGTCAGCTCGCGCGGCGACCGGACCGTGACAGCGAGGCCGAGCCCGATCACGAGGGCGACGGCGGCGACGATCCCGAGGGCGTTGGCATAGCCGATCGGGGCGATGAGCAGGTAGCCCTGGGTCGGGTCGTATGCGGCCCCTTCGAATAGCCGGTCGCCCAGGCTGTACACGGCGACGCCGGCTCCGCCCGCGAGCACGCCGGTGAGCAGCCACCTGCCGCCGCTGCGCCGGACGACGGCGCCGAGCGCCACCGCCGCGGCGACGTAGAGCAGTCCGCGCTCCGCTTCGCGGAGGGAGCTCGCCGGCTCGAGCGACCAGACCGCCGAGAGCGCCTGCCAGGCCGCGAACGCAGCGAGCCCGGCAGCAAGGAGGGCGGACGTGCGGAACGCCTCGACACCCGGCGCGAGGACCACGGCGAGCGCCGCCACGGCCGCAAAGGCGATCGTCGCCGGCGGCCACGTGCGCTCGAAGTAGCCTCCGTCGGCGAAGCTCAGGAGCGCGACGCCGCCGCCGGCGACCGCAACCTGCACCAGAGGCGCGCCGAGCCGGCGCCCCTGCCTCAGCGCAGGTCCTTGTTCGACTCCATGTCGAACCACATCGCGAACAGTGTGAACTGCGAGCCGGAGATGACGAGCAGCGCGATCAGCACGACGGTCGCGGGCGGGATGCCGTTCCCCATGAACCGGAGGATCGTCTCGGCGATCCCGAGTGCGAGCCCGACGGCTGTCATCGTGAGCCCGAGCGCGTAGAAGAACACGAGCGGGTGGAAGTCGCGGATCACGTACTTCTCGCGCATGCGCCAGAAGAAGCCTTTCAGGAGCAGCCACGAGATGCGCGGCACGACCTTCCGGATCTTGATCCCGCTGCGCTCGCCGACGCCGTAGATCGGCCGCGAGGGGAAGTCGCGCACGCGGGCATTCCAGACGTTCAGGTGGACGAGCATGTCGTTCGGGAACCCGTAGCGCGTGTAGATGCGGTCGAGGTCGAGCAGCTCGAGGTACCGCAGCGAGATCGTCGCGTACCCCGCCTGCGAGTCGGCGACGTGCCAGTAGCCGGAGGCGATCTTCGTCAGCAGCGACAGCACCGCGTTGCCGAGGTACCGGTGGCGCGGGATCAGATCCCAGGCGCGGCCCGTGAAGAGGCGGTTCGCCTTCGCGTAGTCGACCTCGTTGCGCGCGACCGGCAGGACGAGTCCCTCGAGCTCGTCGGGATCCATCTGGTTGTCGCCGGCCATCACCGCAGTCACGTCGACGTGCGCGGCGAGCGCGCGCTTGTAGCCCGTGACGATCGCGGCGCCGACGCCGAGGTTGCGCTCGTGCGCGATCACCTCGACCCGGTCGTCCCCGCCGGCGCGTGCGCGCTCGGCCGTCGCGTCGTTCGACGCGTCGTCGACGACGATGATCCGGTCGACGAACGAGGGGATACCCGCGAGCGTCGCCCCGATCAGCTGCTCCTCGTCGTGCGCAGGGACGACGACCGCGACCGTCTTGCCCTCGATCACGGCGTCACCCGCACACGCAGCAGCACCCACATGGCCTTGAAACCGTCGCGCCAGGTGATCTTCTTGCCCTCGGCGTACGTGCGGCCGTAGTACGAGATCGGCAGCTCGTACACGCGCAGCTTCCGCTTGCAGACCTTGCCGGTGATCTCCGGCTCGATCGCGAAGTCATCCTCTCGCAGGTCGAGCGAGCGGAGGACGTCCGCGCGAAACGCCTTGTAGCCTGTTTCCATGTCTGACAACGTCGTGTTGTACAGGACGTTCGTCAGTAGCGACAGGAACCGGTTGCCGACGAGGTGCCAGAACATGTACGCGCGCTGGGGCCGGCCGCCGGAGAGCCGCGAGCCGAAGACGACGTCGGCGGCGCCGCGGACGATCGGATCGATCAGCTCCGGAACCTCGGCCGGGTCGTACTCCATGTCTGCATCCTGGATCACCGCGATGTCGCCGTCCACGTACGGGATCGCGGCGCGGATCGCCGCACCCTTGCCGCGGTTCGGCTGGCGGATGACATGAGCGCCTCTCTGCTCGGCGATCGCTGCGGTGCCGTCGGTCGATCCGTCGTCGACGACGATCGCCTGCGTGTCGAAGTCGAGGGCGGCGATCCGGTCGAGCACCTCGCCGATCGTCGCCGCCTCGTCGAAGGCGGGGATCAGGAACGAGACCTTCACGGGCGTCCGATCCTACTCGTGGCCTCCGCCGCGAGAAGCGGCGTCAGGGCGGCGGCGCCGACGAGGAGGCTGTCGATCACGCGCTCGCCGGAGAACGCGAGGTAGTTCGAGTACTCGAGCGGCGAGACGACGTAGATCCAGGTCAGGCCGAAGAGCGAGACGAGCGCCCACGTCCAGGCGAAGAGCGCGAGACGCGCTCCCGCAGCCGCTGCGACGGCGACGACGAAGAGTGGGAGCAGGAACGGCCAGGCGTGCAGGGAGAGCGCGTACTCGAGGAGGATGCGCAGCGCCTCGGGAAAGATTCCCGGGTGGTGGACGCTGACGGCGTTCGTTCCGACGAGCGCGTCCGAGTGGACGTCGTGGAGCCTCGTCCACACCTGCCACGGAAGCAGCACGGCCTCGATTGCGACGGCCGCGAGCAGAACCGCGCGCAGGCGCCGCGTCGCCACGACGAGCGCGACGAGAGTGGCGCCGACGAAGATCGCGCCCTCGTTCTTGGTCATAGCCGCCGCGGCGAGAAAGACCGTGGCCAGCACGAGCGTCCTCGCCTCGCCCTCGTCGAGCCAGCGCGCGGCCGCGACGAGGCCTGCGGCGAAGAAGAGCGCGAGCGGGATGTCGGCGTACGCGGTGAGAAGCTGCCCGGTGAGGCCCGGCGAAGCGAAGACCGCAACGAGCGCCGGCCAGAGGAGCCAGGGCGGCGTTCGGTCACGGAGCAGAGCGTGAAGTGCGGCCGCGCCCGCCACGCCGACGAGGAGGAACTGCAGGTGGATGAGGCGTGGATCGAATCCGCCCATCGCGCGCGCCGCGACCGCATCGAGCGACGGCACGAGCAGCGGGTAGTCGAGGTGCAGGGGTGCCGCGGCCTTCGCCGCGAAGAGGTCGGGGTCGGCCCAGCCGAGGAGCGTGAGCGCCTTCGCCTTCATCCCCCACCTCGCCCAGCCGTCGTAGTCGTCCAGCGGCTTCGCCGCGAACGTCGGCCACGCGCGGACGAGCAGGGCCGAGAGGGCCGTCAGTCCGGCCGCGCCCCAGATACTTACCTTCCGATAACTATTGCCACTCGATAACAGTTGCCGGGGGATAACCG